>NZ_JBBCUM010000017.1:0-112768 GCF_037147855.1 Allobosea sp. MMO-172
GACGAAGGAGACGCCGAAGAAGGAGAAGCCGCGCACGACGCGCGCCTTCGGCACGGTCAGCATCGAGGTGGTCAGCGGATAGGTGACCTGGTCCTCGATCACCTGCGGCGCCTGGCCGGGATATTCGGTGTAGACGATGACCTGGACGTCGGAGAGATCCGGGATGGCGTCGAGCGGCAAGGTCCTGAGCGCATGGACGCCGGCTGCCACGGCGAAGGCCGCTCCGACAAACACCAAGATCAGGTTGCGCGCCGACCAGGCGATCAGGCGGGCGATCATGGCTTGGCCTCCGGCTGCGCGAAACCGTTCAGGGCAGCCTTGAGGTTGCTCTCGGCATCGATCAGGAAGTTGGCGGAGACGACGACGCGGTCGCCCTCGGAGAGGCCTTCGCTGACCGCGACCATGCCGTCGCCGCGACGGCCGAGCTTGACGTCGCGCGGCTCGAAACGGCCCTCGCCGCGATCGAGGATGACGAGGCGGCGCGTGCCGGTGTCGATCACGGCACTGTCGGGAACAGCGAGTTCCGGGCTTGCATCGCCGGAGCCGATCTCGACATCCGCATACATGTTCGGCAGCAGCATGCCGTCGCGGTTGGCGAGCTCGATGCGGACCTTCGCCGTGCGCGTCGCCTCCGCGATCTGCGGGTAGATCACGCTGACTCGCCCCTCGAACGCAGTGCCCGGACGGCCGCGCAGCCGCACCGTCGCCGGTGCGCCGATCCGAACCGCGGCCAGCTCCCGTTCCGGCACATCCGCCAGCACCCAGATCATCGAAATGTCGGCGAGCCGGAACAGGCTGTCGCCGGCCGCCATCTTCATGCCGTCGCTGACATTGCGTTCCAGCACGATGCCATCGCGCGGCGCCGACCAATTGATGCTCAGCGGCACCTTCCGGCTGCGCTCGATCTCGGCGATGACCTCGGGCGGAACGCCGAGATTCTCCAGCCGCTGCCGCGCGCCGCCTTCAGGTCCGCCGCGCGCGGCGGCGTTGAGCTCGGTGATGAACTGCGCGCCCGCCGTGCTGATCTCGGGCGAATAGATGCGCGCCAGCCGCGTTCCCTTTGAGACCCGGTCGCCTGTCGTAATCGGCGCGACCTCCTGGACGAAGGCGTCGGCGCGCAGGGACACGACGGACACACGCCGTTCATCGAGCTGGACGGTGCCGGGCACGCGGATCGACTGTGCGATGGCGCGGCTTGTGACGGGTTCGGAGCGCACGCCGCTGCGCTGGATGCGGCCGGGCGAAAGCTTGACGACCCCGTCGTCGCTTCCCTCGCCTTCATGGACGGGGAGGTAATCCATCCCCATCGAGTCCTTCTTCGGCACCGGCGAGATATCCGGGAGTCCCATGGGGTTGCGGTAGTAGAGGATGCGCCCCTTCCCGGCCTGGGCCGTCCGCTCTTCGCCCGGAGGCTTCTCCTCGAAGCTGATATCCTCGCTGGCACGGACGGCCCTGAACGGCCTGCCATCCCCGGTCTGGCGCGGTTCAGCCGCATACACCGGCTTCCGGTCGGGGTCCTGATAGTAGATCACCGGCCCGGTGCCGGCAGGCTCGTTCGCCGCGAGCGAGCCTTCGCTGCCGAGCCCCCCGCGCGGGCCAGCCGCCGGAAGGCCGCGATGTCCGGCCCAATAGCCCGCTCCTGCCGCCGCCAGAACGGCGAGAGCCAGGCCCGTGAGGGCGATCCGTTTCATGGCACTGCCTTGAGGATCAGCTTGTTTTCGAGCGTGCCGGTTTCGCCCTGGACCTTGGCGCCCAGCGAGAGGCGCCAGCCCCCGGCCATGGTCAGATTGGTCTTGAAGCGATAGGTGCCGGGCTCGGTCGAGGGCATCGCCTCGATCGGCGACGCCATCGTCTCCATGCCGTCTGGCGCCATGTCGATGCGCTGGGCGAAGATCACGGCGTCCGGAACCGGCTTGCCCGAGCGCTTGTCGACGAGCTGGACGGCGACGACGACGCCGTTGCCCTGCTTGAGTTCGCTCTGCACGAGCCGGAATTCATAGTCCTTGATCTCCGCCAGCGCCGGCACCGCGAGGGCGGCGAGCGGAAACGCGGCGACGAGCGCGCGCAACGTGTTGATAGGGGTCATGGTCGAAATCCTGAATCCATCAGGCTGCCGCGCGGGCGCACAGCCTTGAACGTGGCGATGGCCACGGTTCACCGACCGTCGGCGCTGCCGCGCGGTCGGTGCCGACGCACAAGCGTCGGCGATGTCTCAGGTTCGCGGAGGTCGGGCGGGCGGCTCGAACGGCCGCGAAACATGATCGGCGTCATCACCGCCCAGTCCGAGTTGGGCAACGATGAGCCGGGCGAGCGCAACGAACGACGTCGGTTCACTGGCGAAGCACTTGGCCAAGCAGAAGCTCAACGCCGGGCAGTTGGTCGCGCAGTCCTTGGCCTTGCCCTGGTCCGGCGGGCAGCACGGCATCGCGCCATCCATAGGCATTGCCATTTCCACGGCATCGGTCCGCCCGAAGCTCGCTGACGCCGGGCTGACGAAGGCAGCCAGGATCGTGGCCGTGACGAACAGGGCCAGAACTAAACAATGCGCGAGGAGCCGAAGCTGCATGGGAATAGCAATGTCATGACTGGGCTGGTTGCGAAAGCGAGACTATTTCAAGACATCGTCATCGCCGATACCCCTGCCGGCTCAACGCAGGACGCGCCTGATCAGCCCGTTGGCCAGTTCGATCAGGATGACGAAGGTGACAACGACCAGGGTGAGCGTCGCGACCTTCTGATACTGAAAGGTCCTAACATAAACCTGGATGTAGAATCCGATGCCGCCGGCCCCAACGATGCCGAGAATAAGCGATTCACGCAGGTTCATCTCAAAACGGAACAACGTGTCGCGCACGATGTCCGGCGCCATCTGCGGCCAGGCGCCGAAGCGCAGCTTCTGCAGGAAGGTGGCGCCGGCGCTGTCGAGCGCCTCCATCGGGGCGCGGTCGATGCCGTCGATCGCTTCGGCGTAGAATTTCGCCAGCATGCCGGTGGCGTGGAAGGCGATGGCGAGGATGCCCGGCAGCGGCCCGAGCCCGACAGCGCCGACCATCAGCATCGCGACAAGGAGCAGCGGAATGCCGCGGATGGTGGCGAGGCACCATTGCACCGGCAGATGCAGCCAGCGCGGCGTCAGCGTCTCAGCCGCAAGCAGGCCAAAAGCAATCGAGAGCAGCACGCAGCCGAGCGTGCCGAGCACGGCGATGCGCAAAGTCTCGGCTGAGGATTCGAGCACGACGGGCAGCACCGACAGATCAGGCGGCAGCATGCGTGCGAGGAATTCGGCGATGCGCCCGCCGCTGCTAGCGACCCGGTCGAGTTCGATGTCGCTGCCGCTCCAGGACCAGACGATCAGTGCAGCCAGCGCCAGCGAGAACAGGAACGGCGCATAGGAGCGGGAGCGCCCGTCGCGGTCGCGGCGTGGTCCGGTGGCCCTGGCCGGGGAAACAGCGAGGCTGTCCTGTGCGCTCATCAGGCGGGTTCCGGAACCAGTCCGGCCTCCTCGTAGATGCCGGCCAGCGTGTCGTCGCGCAACGCCTCTGGCGGCCCGTCGAAAACGACGCGGCCGCGATCGAGCGCGATGAATCGGTCCACGTAAGGGGCGATCAGGCGCGGCTGATGCGAGGAGACCAGCAAGGTCGCGCCCCGGCGCGCCGCACAATCGTGCAACAGGGCCAGGATCGCTTGCGCCGTTACTGGATCAAGGTTGCTGATCGGTTCGTCGGCGAGCAGGAGCGCCGGATCCTGCGCCAGGCAGCGCGCGATGGCGACCCGCTGGCGCTGGCCGCCACTGAGGCGGTCGACCCGCTTGCCCGCGAGTTCGGCGATGCCGACATCGCCCATCGCCCGTTCCACAGCATCGTGGTCGTCCTGGCCGAAGCGCCCGAGCAGGGATCCCCAGGGCTGCGCGCGCCCGAGCCGCCCGTTCAGCACGTTCTGGCGCACGCTCTCCTGCTCGACCAGTGCGAATTCCTGGAAGACGAAGCCGGTGTCGCAACGCCAGGCGCGCGGCAGCGACCTGGCCGGGTCGAGGGCACGGCCGAGCACGCTGGCTTGCCCGCGAAAGCCGCGCAGGCGACCGTCGAGCAGCCTGAGAAGCGTCGATTTGCCGGCGCCGGAGGCGCCGATCAGCGCCACCTTCTCACCAGCCTCGATCCGCAGTTGCGCGATGGCGAGACTGCCACGATCCTCGCCCTTGTAGCGAAAGGACAGATTGTCGAGCGCAACTGCGCTGCCTGACATGGCGGTGACCCTAATTCATCAACCCATAGGCTTTCGCCAACTCCCTGACGCCGTCGAAGCTCTTCGGATCGGCCGCCACATAGCCGTCCGGGCTGTAGACGTGCTTGAGCAGCGCAACGTTCTGCGGCTCGTTGAGCTTGAGCATGGCGGCGACGAACTTTGCCTTGAGCGCCGGGTCGAGGTCCTTGCGCGCGATGACGACATGCGAGGGGATCGGCTTGGACTCGGCGATCCATTTCACCTGCGGCTGCTGATCCGGCGTCAGCAGGAGATCAGCGTATTGGCTGACGCCGGCGGCGTCGACCAGCCCGGCCTGCATCGCCTGCATGGCCTGCTGATAGCCGCCGGCGAAATAGACCTTGCCGAAGAAGCGCTTGGGATCCTCGCCGCGCTGGAGCAGCCCGCTCTCGACGAAGATGTCGAGCGGATAGAGATAGCCCGATTCCGAGATCGGATCTGCAAACGCGATGGCCTTGCCCCTGAGGTCGGCGAGCTGCGCGATCGCGCTATCGCGGCGCACGAAGATGCGGCCGGTATAGGCCGGGCTGCCGCGATAGACCTCGGCCAGCACAGCCACTGCCCCGGTCTGGGCATTGGCGATGACATAGGGCAGCGCGCCCATGAAGGAGATGTCGGCGTCGTTGTTGCGCAGAGCCTCCACCGCGGCGGCGTGATCGCTCCCGACGAAGCCCCGCACCGGCACGCCGATCTCCTTGGCAAGCCAGGCCGAGATCACCTTGATGTCGCCCTGCAGCTTTTCCGGGTTCTCCTGCGGAATGAAGGCGAGAACCAGTTCCTTGCGTTTCTGCGCCAGGGCCGGGGCCAGAGGCGCCGCTGCGATGGCGAGGCCGGCCAGCACGAGCGCGCGGCGGTCAATCGTCAGACGCGTCATCTCAATACATCTCCTCGTCGTACTTCGCCTGAAACTCCTTGAATCGCGCCCAGCTCTTCTCGGCTGCCGCCCAGTCGTCGGCAACGATCGCCTTGCGCACGTCGCTGAGAAGTCCGGCGACTTCATAGACCTTGGGCTTGGCCGCCGTATTGGCCATGCCGCTGGCATCAGCCGCGAGATCGGTCGCGACCGTCTCCAGCATCAGATCGGCGTGCTTGGCGTCACGCTTGGGCAACAGCGTCTCGAAGGTCGAGGCGAAGGTGGTCAGTTCCTCCCAGTCAAGCCGGAATTTGGTCTTTTTGCCCTCGAACTTCTGGTAGGGCTCGTTGGCGTCGCCGATGGTCTCGAGATAGGCGGTCAGGTCGGCCAGCTCCGTCTTGCGAAGCTTGAGTTTGTAGCGGTCGTTGAACCAATCGACGACGCTCGCCAGCGTCGGCATTGAGCCATCGTGGAAATAGGGTGCCGTGAACTTGGCGCCGAGCAGGGTCGGCGTGTCGAAGGCACCGTCGCGGCCACCTTCGTAGCTCGGCCTGGCCGAGCCGATATCGTGCGCCTTCCGGTCGAGGAAATTGGCCGATGGGATGTGACAGGTGGCGCAGGCCTTGCCGTCCATCTGTGGGAACGGCTTGCGGAACAGTTTTGCACCGCGGACGGCCGAGGCCGAGGCCTTTTCGGTCAGCTCGCCGCGTTTGTCGAGCTTGTCATTAGGCAAGAAATCGAACTCGATCATGTAGGCGACGAGCGCGTCGAGCATGAACGGCGTTGGCTCGTTGCCGGCGAACTCGCTGACGATGACGTTGCGGGTGAAGTCACGCAGGCTACCGAAGCGGCCGTCGCGGCCGTACGGGGCGGTGAAGCGCAAACCGCGCAGCGAGGGAATGTCAAGGCTCCCGCGCCGGTGGTCATTGAAGAGCGGGTTGAAGAACGAGCCCCGCGTGTCGATCGCGCCCTTCTGGTGGCTGATGCCCGGGATGAAGAAGGTCTGGTTGACGTCGCTGCGGTTGTGGCAAGACGAACAGGCGAGGCCGAGCGAGCGCGCCGGCTCGCCGAAGATGAGCGGGCTGTCGAACAGCATGTCGCCATAGGCGACGAGCGGCAGATCGGTTTCCTTGATCTCGCGCTCCTCGAAGTTCAGCACGAGCTTAGGCAGCGGATCCTGATTATTGAGATTGCTGCCCGGCGGCAGCCAGGGCCGGACCTTGACCTCGGCCTGGGCGGCGGCGACGCTTTCCGGCAGCGGCGTCAGGCGCTCGCGCGCTGTGAAGCGCTCCGGCTCGTAGTTGGCAGCGAGATAGTCCTCGATCACTTTGCGCGCGGCGGCAAACACTTCGAGCTCGGGAGCGACCGCGCCAGTGCCGAGCACGCCCTGCGAACCGACGCTGCTGGTCAGCTCCAACCAAGCGCGCCCGAGCCGCTTGCCGGCTTCCGGATCGGTCTGGTCGATGAATTCGCCGAAGGAGCGATAGAGCGTCTGCGCCTCCATCACCTTCTGATGTGCCTTGCCGGGCATAGTGAGACTGTCAGCCGCCTCGGCCAGCGCCTGGCGCGTCAATTGCGAAGTTGCCCGCGTCGCTGCCTCATAGAGCGCCTGGCGGTTCTTGGCCGCGATCGCCTTGACGATCGCGTCCGCGGCACTCCCCTTCAGGCTCTCGAAGTAGATTTTGGCCGGCCGCGACACCGCCGCCGCCGGATGGGGGCTCTCATAAGCGGTGCCAATCTGGTCCCAGACCACGGGTTTGAGATCACCTAGGAACATCATGCTGCGATAGGCGGCCGCGGCGGGGTGCCACGGCGTCTCGACACCGATATCGGCCCGTGCCGGCGCGTTCTGGCTCAAAGCCACTGCCAGCGCCAATCCGATCCACGCAAGAAGCCGGCGCCGCGCCATCTCGATCTCCCTCAACCTGCGACTGCGATCCATTCGCATAAAGTCGAGCCGAGATTACCGCGGAGGGAGGTAGAGTCAATGCAGTTGCAACTGATTTGCAATTAAGTCGCAGCGGGAGGCACGCTATCCGTCAGGCCTCGCTGTGCGACGTCCGTAGAGGACGAGCTTGTGCCCCGTCAGCTCGAAACCGAGCTGCTTGGCAACCTCCGCTTGCAGCCGTTCGATCGCATCCGAGCGGAACTCCACGACCTCGCCGGTGTCGACATTGATCAGATGGTCGTGATGGCGCTCGGCCGCCGGCTCGATCTGGACCCGCCCGCCCGCGAAACTGTGGCGCTCGACCAGGCCCTTCGCCGCAAACACCTTCAGCGTGCGGTAGACCGTCGATAGCGAGATGCGCGGATCGATCTCCGCGACCCGACGATACAGTTCGGAAATGTCGGGGTGGTCCGTCGCATGAGCGACCACCTCGGCGATGACCCGGCGCGGTCCAGTGACTCGCCGCCCTGAATTCCGATATCGCGCGATCAGCGCATCGACATGGGTCGTCATGACGATTCCTCTTGAGGCATCTCGCAAGTGCATTGACAATTTCCGTGGAAGCCAGATAACAGCTTTTGCAAATCAATTGCAATTATGGGATGCTAGATGCTCGACAAGGTCAGAGCCACCGAAACCGGCTGGCGAAAGTCGCGCGGCGAGCCGTCACTACTCGACGTCTTCAGGACCATCTCGGTCAAGCAAAGCGCGACGCCTTGGCGCAAGTTTCTTGCCTTCTTCGGGCCAGGGTATCTCGTCGCCGTTGGCTACATGGATCCCGGCAACTGGGCGACCTCGCTCGCGGGCGGAGCCCAGTTCGGCTACACACTGCTCTTCGTCGCGCTGGTCTCCAACATCATGGCGATCATCCTGCAGGCGCTCTGCGCGCGGCTCGCCGTGGCCACCGGTCGCGACCTCGCCCAGGCCTGCCGCGACGCCTATCCCCGCGCCGTCGCCTGGCCGCTCTGGGCGCTCGCGGAGCTCGCGATCTGCGCCACCGATCTCGCCGAGGTCATCGGCACCGCGATCGCGCTCAACCTGCTCTTGGGCATGCCGCTCGAGATCGGCGTTGTTGTCACCGCGCTCGACGTCTTCGTGATCCTCTGGCTGCAGAACAAGGGGTTCCGCTGGATCGAGGCCTTCGTCATCACCCTGCTCGGCGTGATTGCGATCTGCTTCGGCGTTCAGATCGCGTTGGCCGATCCAGACTGGGGTCAGGTCGTTCGCGGCTTCGCGCCGACGACGCAAATCGTGAACAACCCGCAGATGCTCTATCTCGCGCTCGGCATCATCGGTGCGACGGTGATGCCGCATAACCTCTACCTTCACTCAGGTATCGTGCAGACGCGCGCCTTCGGCGAGAGCCTGCCGGAGAAGCGCGACGCCCTGAAATGGGCGACACTGGACTCCACCGCGGCGCTGATGTTCGCGCTCCTGGTCAACGCCTCGATCCTCATCCTGGCGGCGGCGACCTTCCACAAAACGGGCCAGACGACGGTATCCGAACTCGAACGGGCGCATGAACTGTTGGCGCCGCTGCTGGGCCTGTCGATCGCGCCGACGCTCTTCGCCATCGCGCTGCTCTGCTGCGGTCTAAACTCGACGGTGACCGCGACCATGGCCGGCCAGATCGTCATGGAGGGCTTTCTCGACATCAAGCTGCCGGCCTGGGTCCGGCGGCTCGTGACCCGGCTCGTCGCCATCATCCCGGCGATCTTAGTGACATGGCTCTACGGGGCGGGGGAGACCGGCAAACTCTTGATCCTCAGCCAGGTCATTCTTGGTCTGCAGCTACCCTTCGCGATCGTGCCTCTCGTCATGTTCACCGCATCCAAGGCGAAGATGGGCGAGATGGTTGCGCCGAAATGGCTAACTATCACCGCCGCCCTGATCGCCGCGATCATCATCGCCTTGAACATCAAGCTAATGTTCGACCTCGCCGCGGGTTGACCGTGATCCGCAATACCACACATGTGAACGAGCGATTGACCAGAACGGTCGTCATCCGCGCGCGGCTCGCGCTGACGGTAGCTTATGTTCTGCTGCTGCAAGGGGCGTTCGCAAGCGCCGCGGCGGGATCCCTGTCGCAACCGAGATAGCGACCTTGATCCGTGCCCGGATCAAGGAGGTGAAGTACGCCGATTTCCAGGTGGTGACGCGGAGCCGTCCACCGGTCCAGAGGAGGTCGAGAGGTTCGCCGAAGCGCTTCTCGATCCGCTGTTCCCAGTTGCGAAGGGCAGCCGCCTGATGGGGCCGCGGCCCAATCCAGCCTGGTGCGAGAACGCGGCTCACGCGATCAGCTCATGATCGGGGTCTCGGCGACCTATCGCTTCGACTTCTCGCTATAGCCGACGCCGCGCCGGCATCAGAGGCGAGGTCCGTCCCTTCCTCAGCGCGAGCGCATCAAACGACAATGCCGTCATCATACCGCCTTTTGCAGCCGCGAGGATGAGCGCTGCTGAGGCCCGAACGGTCGCGACCAAAACGGTCCGCACCTGCTGCATTGCAGCATGTCCTTGACGTTTATGCTGCGCTGCACAATATGACGATCAATCCCCGGTGGTGAGCTCTCTTCACACGAGCCTGGGGGCGATACGTCGGGCCCAATGGCCCTTCAGCAAAGGGGCACCCAGGGTGCGCAAGGAGAAAACCATGAACCAGCAGATCGAAACCCTCCAGAAGACTTCCAAGGACAACATCGACGCCACGCTGAAGGCCTTCGACGCCGCCTCCAAGGGCGTGCAGACCATCGCCACCGAAGCGGCCGACTATGCCAAGAAGTCCTTCGAGACCAACACCGCGTTCATCGAGAAGCTCGCCGGCGCGAAGAGCTTTGACAAGGCTCTCGAGCTCCAGGCAGCGTACGTCAAGACCGCGTTCGAGGACGCCGTCGCCCAGGTGACCAAGATGGGCGAGCTCTATGCCGCTCTCGCCAAGGACGCCTACAAGCCGTTCGAGGGCATCGTCGCCAAGGCTGCTCCGGCTGCCGCCGCTGCCGTCGAGGCGGCGGTCAAGCAGGCTACTCCCGCCGCCGCCCCGGCCAAGCAGGCTGCCTGATTTCAACCGACTGCCACAACGACCATGTTGCCGGTCGAAAGAGTTCGAGGCCCGGCTGAAGTGGGCCTCGTGGACACCCATTGGAGGCTCCGGTTCGACCGTGGCCTTTCTCATATTGAGCATGATCTCGGCTAATGCGAGCTCCCGATAGGCCGGCCCTGCTCTGGACCCTCCGTATCTCCGGGTCCATCTGCGTCACCGCTGAGGTGATGGCCGATTAGCTGGAGACGCGGATCGCCAGAGGGCTGGGCCGTACGCAGCGTGAGCCCATCAGCTCGCGGTAATTTGCCGACCAGCGGCGCGTCCGCTGTCCCCAGACCGAGGACACGCAAAGTAAGCCTCTACTCTAACCGCTCGGCAATGAAGCGGGGGATCATGCGTTCGTCGCCGCAGGTCGCGCAGTAGTCGCTAGTTCGCCCCTCGCAGGCGGGGCAGTCGACCATCTGGAAATCGCGCATGTCGATCCGGTCGACGTCCCGCTGATCGAGCTCACCTTCGCCATCGCAGGCTGGGCATGGGCGGCCATGCCAATCACGCGCGCCCTCGCAAACAGGGCATTCGACGCGCTCATAATCTCGCAGGTCGATCCCGTCGGCATAGCGGCGGTCCATCTCGCGCTCGCCGCCGCATGCCGGGCATTGCTCACCACGAAATCGTCCTTCGCCTTTACAAACGGGGCAATCGACGAGCTCATATTCCCGTAGGTCAATCCTATCGCTCTGTTGACGCTCAAGTTTACCGTCACCGCCGCAGGCGGGGCAGTCTTGGCCCCGCAGCTTGCCAGAACCGCTACAAGCCGGGCAATCGACCTCCTCCCATTCGCGGGTGTCGATCTGCTCCGCGTAGCGTCGTTCCAAATCGCCATCGCCGCCACAAGCGGGACAGTCGCATCCTCTGAAGGTTCGCTTTCCGTCGCAGAGAGGACACTCGATCAATTCGTAGCGGGTGAGATCGACAGCATCCGCGTCGCGCTCTGTCAGCTCCGCTTCGCCGTCGCAGGCTGGGCAGTCCTCGCCATTGTAATGACCGCTACCTGCGCAGAGGGGACAGTTCACATAGCCCGCCCGCTGGGCGAACTCGGCCTTCACTGACGCGGCAAGATGCAGAGTGGCGCCGATATCCTGCGGCCCAGTCGAGCTGTCGGCGAGGGCTTTGAACTCAGCCGACATCGCTTCGAAGGCCCCAAAATGGGGGTCCTCCTTGGAAGTCGGCGCCATGTTCGGCACCTGGGCCAAAGCCTCCTTCGCCAGCTTGGTGACGGTGGTGACTTCGTCCGGAGTTGTGGCGGCCGCCAACTGCAAGTTCAGGCTCTCGCAAGCTTTCAGCATTGTGAACAGCTGCCCCGTCGCCTTGGCCTGCAGTTGCCAAAGCGCCCGCCGGTAATAGGTTAGGGAATGCTTGAAGCTAGCGACGAACTCGGCGTTCTCCGCCTTGGGCCCGTAGGTGTGTTTGTCGAACTTTGTGTGGTGATTGGCGCAGAGCCAAATCAGGTTTTCGGGATGATTGTTCTGCGTCTTTGCGACAGGGACGATGTGGGCAGCCTCGCAGGAATTGGCGTGGGCGTGACAGATGGCGCACTCGCCGCCGGCCTCATCCTGAATCTCCCGCCTGATACCTTCGGGCACGGGCGGCCGGCCGCCGTCCTTCTTGGGCCATGGGAGTTTTAGCCAGTCGTTGAAGCCCTCGAGCTCTGCCCGCTCGAAGTAGATCTGGTCATCCCCCTTGCGCGCCTTCAGCTTGCGGCTGGAGTCCTGCTTTGGTGCATAGCTGGTGAGCCAGCGAAGCAGCTTGGGCGACATCCCGACCAGTGACGCTGCCTGGAATTCATTGAGCTCGTCCTGCCCGGGGCCGGTTGTGGAGGGTTTCGGCACCTTCATGGAAGCTGAAACGTGAGGCTATGGGCGATCACGAAGAGGCCTCGGCATAAATCAAAATCAACGCACCGTCGTATACATCTGAAATCGGCACAAGAGAACGCCCTCGCCTAAGGTAGTGGGTCGGTGAGCAGCACAAAGCGGCTCGAAAAACTGGAGGAGCGTCCCAATCCGAGGGGACCGGCGTTGACACTGCGGTGCGCCGCATGGTCAAGTGTCCTTTGTCCGAGGACAGAGGACGCACGCAACTTCGATGATGAAGAGCCAGGATGTGGTCGTCCTGCTCAAGCTGGTGAGCTTGGAGGACGGCGAGCGCGAAATCGGCCAGCAACCTGCACGATATGGCGTCGTGACGGGAGAGGATTTCTATTCCGTACGCGGTCTGGAAGCGGCGCTCGGGATTAGCAAGACTGAGGTCAGCGCTTCGATCAAGCGCAGCCTCGATTCAGGCATTGCAATCAGGGACCGGAAGACCGGGAGAGCAAAGCCGAACCGGCGTCAGCTCCGCGAATTCATCGTCCACGGTCTGAAGTTTGTATTTCCGGCGAAGCCAGGGTCCATGCAGCGCGGTTTGCCTACGGCATTTGCCGCGCCAGTGCTTCGGGAATCTCTGCATAGCGCCGGCAACATTATCAGCGTGTGGCCCTATGCGCGCGGTCAGGAGATGGGTCAATCGGTCGAACCGCTCTTCAAAACCGTGCCCGAAGCCGCGGAACGGGACGAGCGCCTCTACGCCTATCTCGCGCTCGTCGATGCTATCCGCCTCGGCCATCAACGCGAAGCGGGTGTGGCCGCCAACCTGCTGGCGGGAAGGTTGGGATGACGATCCAGGGCCAGTTGAAGGAAATGCTCAAGGCCGTCGCCGTGGCGCTCGGCGACGAGCTTCGGCCGCGCCTCGTCTTTGTCGGCGGCTGCACGACCGCTCTCTACATAACCGACCCAATCACTTTGGAAGGCGTCAGGGCAACTGATGATGTCGACCTGATCGTGGATCTCGCCGGCTTTGCGGAATGGGCGGAACTGATGGCTCAGCTGCGAGAGCGCGGCTTCACCGAGGCGGCGGACGACAATGTCATCTGCCGCATGAAGCTGGGCGAGCTCAAAGTCGACTTCATGCCGGACGATGAGGCGATCCTCGGTTTCAGCAATCGCTGGTATGCGGAGGGGGTCAAGACGGCAGTTCCAGCGGCGCTGGAGGAAGCGCTCGAGATCCGGCACCTTACGCCTCCGCTCTTCGTCGCCACCAAACTGGAGGCCTATCGCGGGCGTGGTGGAGGCGACCTCCTCGGCAGCCGAGATGCGGAGGATATTCTCTTGCTCGTCGATGGGCGGGAAGAGCTCGTGGAGGAGATCGCGGCAGCCGCCCCCGAGATCCGAACCTATATCGCCGAGCAGATAGCGGCGATGCTGGGCAATCCCAGCTTCGAGCACTTTCTCGAAGGGAATGTTCGAGGACCGGCAGGACGCGCGGACATCGTCTACGAACGCCTGGTCGCGATCAGCGAATTTGATGGTCACTGACATGGGGTTTGCTGTCCGATGGCACTGTCAGCAGGGGACCAGAACGGCTGACAATCGCGATCACGCCGGAATCGGCATTCGCGGCGGTTCAATCCTGGCAATCGTTCTTGACGGATCGACCTCAGGATCGGCGAGCGGACTGTTCGCGCGCGAGATCGCGCGTCACGTCGTCGATTGGTTCGTGACCACGCCCGCGGAGGTCACCGCCGCGACGATGACGGAACAGCTTCGCATGACGCATGTGGCCCTTGCAGGGGATTTCAAAAAGGCCTCGGCAAGCTACGTCCTGCTGTACGCGGACGCCGCGCCACCCGCCATCGTATTGCACGCCGGCGATTGCCTACTTGGCCATCGCGATACCGATGGGCGGATATCATGGCTTCTGCAGCCACATACGCTCGCGAACGCACTAGCGGCGATCCCGCATGAGACCCTGGTAAAGGCTGACGCGAGGCACGTTCTCACGCGAAGCTTTCGATCGAAGCGCTTCATCGCACCCGATCTGACCTTGACCGATCTCAAGGACCAGACGTTGCTAGTTGGGACAGATGGCTTCTGGGCAGATCTCGACCTGCACGAACAGAATGCGTTTAGTGAAGGGCGGCTTCCGGCAAGCGAAGGCGAGCGTGATGATCGCGCCCTTCTTTCGATCTCGCGAGTCGGGGCCGGCGCTTCGATCGACGTTTCGGGCACTCACGCGCCGACGAGCATTTACGTGAGAAGAGCCTGAGAGGTCATCGACCATCCGCGATCGGCAGGCTGGAGCTTCGTGACACCCTTCCGGGATCAGCGAACGCTCCCGCGCATCGTTCAGCACACGTGCTCCCAACTCTTGGCCCCTGCGCGGTGGCGACATGTTCGTCGGCCCGATGGCGGCGGAAGAGACCGTCATGTATACTACCCCCTATCGGCGCGCTGATGGCGCGCGCTACCGTTCGAGGCTGACACGCAAACGGCGAGCGCGCTCCTTGAATGCCGCCTCGCCCCCTTCCAAGATGTCACAGACGAGTTTGCGCATTTCCGCGTCCTCCAACCCGCCGGATTGATAGGTAATCGGCGGCAGGTCGCCGGACTTATGTGGGCCTGCGGTTGCTACGATAATCTGATCGGCATCCGTATTGACGACGAGATTGGCATTGTGGGTCACCATAATGACCTGACGCTTGCTCTTGGCTGCGACAAACAGGCCGACGAGTTCGTCGAAGATCGATTTCGGATCAAGATTCTCTTCCGGTTGGTCGATGATCAGCGGGCTGTGGTCGCTTTCATCGAGTGCAAGGTAGAGGAGAAGAAGGACAATCCCTCGCGACCCCGGCGAGAGCTTCGTTATGTCGGTTCCTTCATAATCAATACTGTACGAGAGTTGGATATGATCGGTACTGAAAAGCCATTTGGCGAAGCGCATCAACCAGCTGCGATAACCTGCCTGATCGTTGGCCGCCACATTGGCTAGGGCGAGAAGATCGTCCTGCCAAGCTTCCGTGAATTGCTGGATGGCTTCGTCGATGGCGGCGATGTCGCCGGTCTCCCACGCCTTACGAAGGTGGGTGTTGGCCCATTGTTCGAGCGACCCCTTTCCCCTGAAATCGCCTGCACGGCGCAGGTCGAAGAGCCTCTCGCCCGTCGATGCCCACTGGCTCACGTCGGCATGCCGTCGAGCCGAGAAGGAGAGCTTACGCAAGGTGCCTTGGGCAGCCCCTAGTCGGTCGACCAGTGGTTGATACAAGTCGCGCAAGACCTGCTCCTCAGCGATGATCGCCTCGAACACACGAAGATAGGTCTCCCGCCGACGCTTGCTGAACTCCGCCATTCGTGTGGCCGCTCCTTCGCAGTCGGCGAGCGTTACGCGCGTAGCCTCTATTTGGGTGTTCTCTTCGGCGATGCGTTTGACCAGTCCGGCAAACTTCTTCGCTGTCTCGGTGTCGATATTGATCAAGCCCTGGAGCCGCAACGCCTCCGCCTCGAGCACTGCCAGCGGAGTCTTCTCCGGGTCGGCGTCGTCGGCGAGATAGGAGTGATTGGGATCGCTTGGGGGAGTCGGCACAGTCCCACGCCAACCCGCCGCCATTTTTCGGGCTTTCTCGAGTTTTGCAGTCAAAGCGGCGTCGACATCTCCATGATATTCCAGCAGGAACGCCTGCCAGTCCGCGTCCTCCAGGCGCGCGGCCACGAAACTCGACTTTGTCTGCCGCAGCGCCTCCGGCGCCTTGTTTTGACGAAAAGCCCTCACCTCGTCCTGGAGGGAAAGCAGCGCGCTCTCCTGGTTGGCGAAGTACCGGAGGTAGGAGCGAACCTTTTCTGCGGCGTCGGCGATAATGCTCAACCGATCAGCTCGTGTTTCCGTGCCCTTCACGATAAGCTTGTCGCGATCTGCTTCCAGGCCCTTTACGGTTTGCTCCTTCTGGGCGAGCTGCTGTTTGAGCCCCGCGATCTGCCGCCGTTTTTCTCGTTCCTGTCCGATATTGTCGGACAAGGTTCCAATCGCCTCTTCCTCGCGCCGGCGCCCGAGGCGGTACCGGGTTGCGCGCAATTCTAGCATCTGATCGAACCGAAACGTGCCGTCCTTTTCGGGATGGGCTTCAAATATCACCCGCTCGATTTCGCGCAGCAGCGCGTCGGTCATCCCGTCAGCCGAGCAGAGTTCCTCGACGAATTTCTGCGAGAGATAGCGCGCCCGCGGAAATCGGCCGTCGAGCTCAGTATCATACTCGTAGTCGAGCAGGTCGCGCTGGGAAGGTTCGCCGGTGCCCCAATCCAGCCGGACGCTGGCTCCCTCGAGGAGATCCCCTGCCCGCACCAAGAAGGAGGCGGAGCTAAGGTGCTCCGAGGCCGCATCACACCCCGCCGCGATCGCGTCAGCAAGCGCAGTCTTTCCTGAACCTCTCGCGCCGATGATTGCGACAAGGCCGGGATTGAGCTCGACCTTCGGCGTTGTCGCCCAGGCCGCGCCCTGGATCGTCACGCGAGATATGACCTGAGACGGGGTGGCACGGATCGGGGGCGCAGCACCGACAAAGGCGCGCCCTTCGGGATCGATGACCGCCTGCCGCAACGCGTCGAAATGGGCGTCGCCCTTGATCCAGGAATAGCGATCTCCGTCCGGAGCTCCGACCTTTGCGGTTTCATGGGCATCGCTGCCATGCAGGCACGGTTTGAGCGCGCCATAGCGAGCTCGGATCTCCTGTGGCGTTGCGCTGCCCTTGCGCCCTAGCCAGAAATCGCGCTGGCTCGCGCCGCTAGCGAAAATGATGTGCGCGAACCGCTCGACCTCCTGGCGCTGCGCGCCATCGGATTCACCGCGCATACCGGAAGTACCGTCATGCTCGCTGCCGGCCACAGCAACGAGCATGTTGGCTTTGGCCCAATCGATCGCGCGGTAAAGCTCGGCCAACTGCTCAAAGCTGACTTTGAATTGTGTCGCGCCGCGCGCCAGCGCGGCCCGGCCGGAGAGGCTGGGGTCGATCTTAGAGCCGAGCCGCATCAGCTCGTCCGGAGTGCAAGCGAAACGGTCTCCGGAATATTCGAAGGTCAGTTGCGCCAGAAGGCGCTGAGTGGCTCCGACATGGTCGGGATCATCCGGACTGACCAGCAGGTGGCAGTTTACCCAGTTCCCCTTGACCGTTCCGAAGGCTAGGCGCAGTTCGACATTCGGGAAGACAAGATCGACACCAGCAAGCCGCCCATCGCGAAGTTTCGCCTCGCGGACACGCTCATAGGTGTCGAGCAGATAGTAGTCGGTCACGCCTAACGCGCGAATGGCAGGTGTCGCCGACTCGATCTTAGCGAGGTACTGTTCGAAGCTGCCCGTGCCTTTGAACTGATCGTTGAGCACCGTGCCGGGGGCGTGAATATGGGGCTCCCATCGAAGCCACCGCGAGCCTGAATTCCCCAATCTTTCCCCCAATCAATGTCGCTTCGACGAAGCCGGAACAAGCGGCTGCGTCACTGTCGCATCCTCGGAGCCTGCAGCCAGGCATCCGCCTGCCCGAAGATATCCTGCCGCCACTGCTCGGGGTGCGCTCGTCAAGGTAACCGCCAAACGACACGTTAGAACAAGAGCCCGGCGTCGGCGGGGGACTGCGCTAGCTCTGCCGGCACGCGGCTGTGGTCAAATACGCGCTCCAATTTCTGACTGCGGATAGCGACCACAACCTTGACCTGTTTTCTGCCGCGTACGAAACCGTGATAGCGGACTGACCAGAACGCAATACTAGGCATGGGTAGGTTTGCGCTTCCTATGAAATTCCTCAAGCGCGTTGGCTCCCACGGCCGGTCATCTCTCGCATATGCTCGGCACAAACGCTGCAGCCGCAACGGCGAGTGCACGCCGCATTCATTTATTGATCAGAGAAATAACTCCATGCGCCGCTCAGGCTTCTCGGTAGCAGCGACCGATCAGCCGATTACGGCGTGAGCACCATCCTCTTCAGCATCGAGACACCGGTCGACGGCAAGAGGGCTTCCAACGGCAACGGGACTCACATCGCCTTTTCAGCGGGAGGCCGGGAGACGGTCAACACCTTCTACCGGTCCACACTCGCCCATGGCCGCACCGATGCTGGCGCCCCAAGTGTGCGCGCAAGTTATCACGCTCACTACGATGGCGCCTTTGTCTTCGATCCCGACGGCGACAAGATCGAGGCCATCAAGGGCGCCGGCCGCCTGTTGCAAAGAGGGAGGCGCCGATTGCGCCTCCCTCCTGATTGTAGCCTGATCGGCAAGACCGCTTATCGCCGACCCAGGATCGTGCGGATCGGGTCGCGGAAGAACGAGGTGACGAAGCCACGATCATTCTTCAGGCCGAGCGCGGCAAGAATCTGCTCCCGCAGATGCGGGATGACGGCCCACTCGCCTCCGAAGGGCTTACCACCCAGGATCTGGCCCACATCCACATGGAGCATGTGCTTGGGCAACACCTTGCTCAGGCCGCCCGTCAAGCTGGTCACATACGCATCGGTGACATCCTGCAGGGGCTTCAAGTCCTTCGTGCAGGACGTCACCGCCTCGTCGATCTGGCGGCTCGCCGCAGCCTTATCAGCCAGCAGGCGGTTCCGCAGCGCCGGCAGGGTCTTGAACGAGCCATCCTCAGCCTGCAGCGCGATCTTGCTCGGATCGCCGCCGCCCTTGATGATCTCGGCGATGCCCTTGTCGATGGGGCCGAGCATCTCGTTGACCTTGGCCTCGACCTGGGCACGGCTCGGGCCTGCCCGCTCCTCGCAGTAGCTGGCCGCGGCCGGCGCCGCCTGACTCGCGATGACCGCGGCGAGCGCCGCGGCAACGAACTTCGTATTGGTCATGGTTTTCTCCTCCCGACTCCGCCGCGATGTCCGTCAGGCGCGACGGGGGCTTGCGGCAACGGCGCCGGTTGAGAAAACGCTACGAAATCAACGCCATGTCGGTCTATTCACTGGTTAACGACGTGTTATCCGTATGATTTACGGACATGCTGCCACCTCACGTTACCGATCAATTCATTTTCCGTTCAGGAGCGGTTCTTCAGCTTCCTTCGCGTTCGTCCGCACCCCCACTCACTAGGGCTTGCACAATGGCCGGAAGCCTTGCTCCCGAGTTGAACGTCCTCAAGAAATACATCTTCGGCACCGTTCCAAAGCTGGCGCGCGACCTTGGTGTCAGCGAACGCGTGATCCGATACCTCATGGGGTGGCCCAGGCACCACTCAGCCTCCCCGCTGGTGCGCAGCCAAATCACCAGCCTCTTCACGGCCCATTATCCGTTCCCCCTCCCCGACGGCCTTGCCGATCTCCGGCTCATGCTGAACGCAGCAAAGCAGCGGCCGGGAAGCCAGGAGCTCCTCGTCTGCGTCCAGACGATCGAGTATACGACCCAACTTAATCAGCTCGGCGAATGGGCTCAGATCGGCGCGCTGTACCTGTACTTCGCGGCATGCCATGCCCGCGCGATGCTGAACAATAAGCAATCCATGTTTGGCAATGAAAAGAGCTTCCGCCAAATCTTGGATCGCGGCATTGATGCTCTCGAAAAAGCCCGCAAGTTGGTTGCAGATACGCTGCAGAAAAACCCGCATCATCCCGATATGAAGAAGATCCGGGAACTGGATGCGTACCTCCTGCTGAATCACGTCACTGCTCGCGGTTTCTACATCACGGATGAGACGGAAATCCGCAAGGACGAGGTCACGGCCGAGCTTAAGGAAATCAATGCCATCGAGCTTTTCCTCGACGCGATGCTCACCGCGCCCTGGGAATGGCGTCTCGCCTATAACGGTCTCGATGTTGCCAACCGGCTCAATCAGCCCGACGACATCCTGATGAAGTTCTACGGGCCGCTCATGTCCTTCGATCGCGGTTTCTCGGACGTCGCGTACAGCCCCGGAGAGGTGCTCTCGATTGAGAAAAATCCCGACTGGGGTCATCTCCGTCAACGTCTCAAGAACAAGCGCTTCAAAGACCTGGTTTCCGCCCATCTCAATGCCAGCAAGTAGGAGGTACAGATGACCAAGACACAGATCGCCCAGACGTTCGTCACCACCGAGATCCTCGCAGTCTCGGGAATCGGCACCACCGTCTGATCACCACCTCGATGCAATCGGGCTGCCCGAGCGTTCACCCGCCGGGCGGCCCGATCTGTTTGTAGCGAGCACGTTCGGCCGCTCGATGCGATATCCGGGATATCGTCTAGCTCGGCGCCACCCCTGACTCCTTTGAACGACGCATGGCGAAGCTGGCGGTCATCAGTCCAGCCCCAAAACTGGACCTCGGAAGGCGAGTTCCGCCGCGACCGACCGATCAAAGGATATGACCCCGCGGGCCACACCCGGTCATCGCGCAAGCGGCGAAGATCCGCCGCGGCCGTCGCGGTTCCATGCCCTGGCCCAGACCATCTGCACATTCAGACAGGGCCGGATCATCGATCAGAGCCGCGAGTCTCTAGAATATCGCGCCTCTGGACTAGGGCTTGTTGAGGTTCAGAGTTTTCTGGACGGCGATATCATGATTCAAGCTCCTTTTGAGGAGTTTGATGATGCTTCGGACTGTCTTGACGGATTCCCAGTGGGCAAAGATGGCTCCGCACTGCCATGGCAAGGCACCGATCCGGGCCGCAGCGGAGGCGACAATCGGCTTTTTGTCGAAGCGGTTCTGTGGAAAGCGCGCACCAGCAGCCCCTGGCGGGATCTGCCGGCCGAATTCGGCAATTGGAATACGGTCTTCAAACGCTTCGATGACTGGTCGAGAAAAGGCGTGTTCGAACGGATCTTCGAAGCCGTCTCGGATGATCCGGACATGGAATATGCCATGATCGATGCAACCATCGTTCCGGTCCACCGCCATGGACACGGCGCAAAAGGGGGACTCAAAATCAGGCGATCTGACGATCGAAAGGCGGATGGACGACCAAAATCCTTGCCTTGACCGATGCCCTTGGCAACCTCGTCCGGTTTCACCTCTTGCCAGGTCAACGCTACGACACGATCGGAGTGGCTCCGCTGATCGAAGGGATCGCGTTCGAGGCGATCCTTGCTGACAAGGCGTTCGACGCCAACTGGATCATCGAGGACATGAACGAGCGCGGTGCACAGATCGTGATCTCGCAGCGCCCCAAGCGAAAACATCCGATCGAGGTCGACAGGGAAGTCTATAAGTGGCGGCACCTAATAGAGAACTTCTTCTGCAAACTCAAAGAGTTCAAGGCAATCGCCATGCGGTCCGACAAAACCGACCGGAATTTCTCAGCGATGATCTACGCTTGCGCCGCCGTCATAAATTCAAGATGAACCTCAACAAGCCCTAGACCTCGTCATCGCCGCCATCATCTACTGGCACTCCACCTATATGTTCGGTGCTGTGGCTCACCTGCTATCAACCGGCGAAACTGTTCCCGACGACCTCCTAGTTCACACCTCGCCAGTCGGATAGGAACCCGTCGCCTTCTCCGGTGACTTCCTCTGGAATCACGCCGCGCAGATGGCTGAGGGCAAAATTCAAGGACGAACGCTCAAAGGATGCCCCAGGCGCGATAGCTCCCCCTCCCCGTCATCTCGCGAACGCCAAGCTCAGCGATCAGATTGAGGGCGCCACGGGGTGTCACGTCGGCCGCCTTAGCGACCATGGCAGCCGAAACGATCGGCCTTGACAGGATCAGTTCGATCGCGGCCGGGAGACTGCTGGTCGACCGGCGGCCGCGGAGCTTGCGCTCCATAAGCTGGCGGGCCTGATCGAGCCGGGCGATCTCCTTCATCCCCGATTCCGCCGCGAGGCACATCGCATCGAGGAAGGCGAGCAATCGCTTTGTCCGATCGAAAGAGCGCCGCCGCTCGCGAGGTACGGCTTTCAGGCCGACGTTGAGCGCAGGCAGGTGCGAAACGACTTTGCCTCGCGCCTGCAGACAGGTCGCGACGAGCTGGCTGCCGAGCCAATGCTGCCGCTGCAACGGCTCAATAGCTTCCCATGCGTCGAGGAGAAGCGCGGCCGACAACACAGGCGGCAAATCAGCTGCGTCGCTCCTTACTCCATGCCATTCGAACAGCCGCTCCTGTTCGTCCCACCCCGCATCGCGGATAACGAGCTCGCCGACGACGAGCGATGGCTTTTCGCGAACGGCCACCGGCGCCTGCGTGGCGATCCCGTCCAGAACGCGCCGCGAGCGTTCCAGCATCGCATCGATGTGTGCGAGCTCGCGAGAAAGTGGATCATCGTCATCATCGGGAGGTGCCTCGTCCTCCTCCCCTCCCCTCTCATCAGAAATGCCTGGTGCTTTCGGCGAGGTGATGCGCTCGGCCCCCGTTAGAGCCGCGATACCGGCTTCGGAAACTGCCCACCCAGGCTCAGCGCCGGCGACGCGACGTCGCGCGCGAAGGATGACGTGGCCGACAACCAGTTCATGCGTCGGCGACCGGATATCCATGTGGGCGTCGTGAAAGACCAGGTCCTCGATGTGGAGAAGCTGGCCCGAGATCCACATGCTGGCGGCCGCCTCGAGGAAATGCCCGCGCTCCGCGAACCCCTCGCGGACCGGGCTGCGGCGCACGATCTCATCGAGCCGAGCCAGCTGGTCCTCAGCTCGCGCCACCTCAGGAAGCAGGGTCCGAAGTGGCAGTTCTCCAATTTCATAACCCATTGTAAATACGCCGCTTCGATATCAATACAGAAGCTATCACGATTTTGATTTCCGTCACATAGATATCTAACAGACACGCTCGTGGTGGGTAGAGTTGCCTGGCCGTCCGGATTGAACAGGGGCACGCCGGTCGTGCCTCAGATCGACGAGAAGCCCCGATTTCATTGGGTTTTCGCGCAGCTCGCGCGCCGGAAATAGCACCTAGAGACGTTTACAAACGATCAGTTATCCGTATCTTCTGAATTTGGAAAACCGATGCTCTGCGTTCTCTCAGGCGCTCCAAATGGCCCGCGACACCCAAAATCGAGCTTCCCGTCGACCCCAGGGACGCCTGATCGGCTATGCACGGGTGTCGACCGACGAGCAGACGACAGAAGCCCAGGAGATCGAGCTGCGCTCGGCCGGCTGCGATCTCATCGTCCAGGAGCACGGTTCTGGCGCATCGCGTGCTCGGCCAGCCCTGACGAAGCTGCTGCGGGAGATCGGCGCCGGCGACACGCTCATTGTCGTCCGGCTCGACCGCCTGGCACGCTCCGTCAGCCATCTGCTCGACGTGATCGAAGATCTGACGGAGAAGGGGGCGCATTTTCGTTCGCTGCGCGATCCGATCGACACGACGACGCCGCAGGGCATGTTCTCGCTGCAGGTCCTCGGCGCCGTGGCGCAGCTCGAGCGCGCGCTGATCTCCGAGCGGACCAAGGCCGGCATCAGGGCAGCGAAGGCCAAGGGCCGGCTTCCCGGCAATCCCGGCATTCGCGAGCGACGGCCGGAGATGCTGGCGAAGATGACCGCGGCCCAGAAGGCGGCCTATGGGGATCGCATTCAGGCGACGGCGAGCCAATGGCTGCCGACGGTCAGGCGCATGCGGCCGGATCATAACTGGGACGACGTCGCCCGCGTGCTGAAGCAACGCGGCTTCGACTGGACCCCTGAGCGCCTCCGCCGCGCCGTCAAATGGCTGGTCAGCGAGCACATGGCCGACCGGGCGCTCTTGCGAAAATCTCCTCCGCGCCTCCCGGAGGATCGCCTGGTCACGCTGGTGGCCGGCATCCACGTATCGAACCCGACCCTGACGCTGCGCGAGATCGCAACCCAGCTCGAACGGCTGCACGAGCGGACGCCGCGCGGCGGCTCGAAATGGTCGCCCTCCTCGGTGAAGAACCTGATCGACCGCGCCCGCCGTTCCGGATTGATCGCCGGTGACGACAAGACGACGGTCGGCGCCGCCCAAGGCTAGGACGTGGTTCATCACGGCCGCGGCTTCTGCAGGCTCTTCAAGAGCGCTTCCGAGGCCTGCAACCGAGGTTTAGCAGTTGCGACGGCGCCCTCAGCAGTGCCCTCGTCAACTCCCATCGATTTTTGCGCATCGAGCCGGGCCCGCAGCAGCGCCATGACCATCGGCCAGGTCGAGAATTTCTCCTCCTTCGCCCTTTCGGTCAGGCTGCGCAGGTAACCGCCGGCGTTGTTGATCTGCCCGGCGCGCTGATACATTGCCGCCAGGGTGATCGCGGCGTGCTGCTCACCCATGACCTCGCGCGCTTCACGCCAAGCGCTGGGACTGATCCCGAGCGACGGCCGGGCCAGCTCTGCAGCAGCCAGGAAATCGCGCCAGTGTCGGATTTCCCCGCCCTGCGCCAGATCCCGCAAGTTCGGGCAGGCATCGAGCACGATCCCAAGAGGCAGTTCCCGCTTCGGCAGGCTCCGGATGTTGTCGGTTTCCGCGACGATGACGGCCGCTTCCTCACTCTTCGAAAAGCGGTGTTCAGATTCAGATAGAGGGTCTGGATTTGAATTCTGTATGTGGCGACCAGAATGGGACTCATTGCCATCCAGATTCTGAGCTTTAGCGAATGATTCCAGCACGTCACGGATCTGCGTGCAGAGATCCTGCAGATCGAGGCAGATGGCCTCCACCAGCTGCCTGGGGGCCGTGCGCGGCAACCGGCCGATGATGGCCTGATAGGTCTGCTGAACTCGGCCCCAGTTGCCCGGAACCCGCTCCTCGATACCGGTGTCGATCATCTTGACGATGTCCCGGCGCAGCAACGTGAGCCGCTCCTTCGCGACCCGAAAAGCCTTCTTCTCGGCGTGAACGGCCTCCGCCAGGTCCTTGATCTCTTCGGCGCGTGCGACAATCGGCGCGAGGTCGAAGCCATAAGCCTGCTCGATCTCCCCTCCCCTGCCCTTACGCGCGAAGCGCTTGCCGTTCGGGCTGTCGCGACGAATGATCAGGCCGCATTCGACGAGCACCGCGATGTGCCGCCGCAGCGTCGTCGCTGGCATGCCGTTGGCCCGGGCCATCAACTGCTCGTTCGATGGCCACACGACGAGCTCCGTGTCACCGGTGAGCGCCGTTTCCGGGTGAAAGGTCAGCAGCGCGTTGAGGATCGCGAGAGAACGATCCGTCGCGCCGACGAGTTCCCGGGCCACGCGGATGTCCTGGAAGACCTGCCACTTGTGCACGACGGCATCTGGCTTCGCCGCCTTTGCCGTCATCTGATTTGAAATCTGGCCGAGCGTCATCGGCCGCCGCCCAAAGGGCGTCGTTGTCACATGCGTCTGCATTGTCCTTCACCTATCGCTAGGCAAAAGAAGTCCAGCCTCCAAAACGGCATGCAAAAGCGCCGTTGGACTTGACACTGATTCGCGGAAGTGGGATTCTCTCAGTCGCCAAACTGATAAGAGAAGGGCTTCCGGAACTCCGTTTCGGGGGCCTTTTTCTTTTGCGGGTTAGCCTCCATCCCTCTGTGAAACTGCATCTCTACGGAATTCCTCATAAAGCCGGTCGAGGCTATCCGAGAGAAATGCTCCGAATGCGTGCGCATCGGCGTTCTTGGCCTTGAGCGCCAGCGTAAACTTCTTGCCTTCCGCCAGAATATCGGCCGACAGCGCCTTGTCAGACGCCGTCCAGCCGCGTTTTTCCAGCGCAGCTCGTTTCCGACCAGGCTTCACTTTCAAGCGCTGAACAAGCAGATGAAATCGTTCATCGCTCGACAACGGCACAAACCCATCCTCGCGGAGAATTTCGCTTGCCCGCCCGTGGTTCGCCGGATTGTCGAGGAGCAGCTTGAGCTCATACCAACGGTCTCGGCCGACGCCTTTGGCTTGACCGATTGCAGCAAGCACTCCCGCTGGAAGAGTTGCGACAGACAGCATTTTCGAAAGCGTTGCTCGGTCGATGGACAACGCGCTCAGGATGGTCGAGTTGTCGTCGTCGTAGTGCAGACGTGCGACGTCGGCAGCGAATAATGCTCGTTCGATGAACGGCACATTGGCCCGCGCTGAGTTCTCCTGTCCGAGGGCAAGGACATGCTCTCGGTCCTCCATCTCCTTGACGATCGCGCGAACTTTGCGCCCGAGCTCCTTCGCAACCCGCAGGCGCCTATGCCCAAAGACGGTCATGTATCGACCCGCCGATTTCGGATGCGGTCGAACTAAGATCGGCGAGTTCTGCCCGGTATCGCGTATAGCGCTGAGCAGCTCATCGAACTCCTGATCATCGTCCGTGCGTCGATCTCTGACGAAAGAAACGTCAATCAGATCCGGATCAAGGTCGACGACGGTCTCGCCTTCCGCGAGTCGATCCGCGCGAGCGGCCATCTCGTCCAACGAGTTCAGAATTGACCGCGATGCTCCCTTGGTCGTGTAATCCAAGACAGCACGGTTCGACGGGGTGTCCTTATCAACGAGGTTCGCGAACGGGTTCTTACGAGCCATAATTCAGCCTCTTGGATTTCGCTAGATAGCTGAAATAAAAGGGTCTTTCCCCGGTTTTGACTGCGGTCAACATTACAGACGCCCCCACGCACGGTGAATCAGCCCCTGAATCTCGAAATTGACCGCGTCCAACGCCTCGATCGCCCGATCGTATGTGTCCCGGTTGAAGTTCGCGCGCTCCACCTCGTAAAGCGTCTGCTTCGTCAGCCCCGCGTCCGATACCGCGGTGGACTTCAGCATGGGATTCTTGAGGATCTCCTCGGCCAGCATTGATTGCATGAACCCGAGCATCTGCGCTTGCGGGACATCAGTCGGTTCGTAGCGGGTGATCAGATAACGCAGCCAGTCGATCTTGACCGGCGCGCCCTTCTCTCGGATCGCCTTCACGAAATTCCCGAGCATCAGCAAAAACTGGCTCATAGACATCAGGTCCAGCATCTGGGGATGCACAGTGATCAGAACCGAAGTCGAAGCCGTAAGCGCCGTAAGCGTCAAAAACCCGAGTTGGGGAGGGCAGTCGATGACAACAACGTCATATCGGTCGTCGACTTGCTCAAGCGCTCGCCCGAGCCGGGCGTAGAACCGCTTCCCTTCGTTCGAGCTCTGCATGGAGAGAGGGGTATCGTACTCATACTCCTGCAATTCAAGGTTGGCGGGGATGATATCCAGCGAAGGGAAGTTCGTGGGCATGATGACATCGCCAACCGGCCGCCGCTTCTCATCGTAGCGGATGGCATCGTACAAAGATCGATTCCGGTCGAGCTCCGGCTGAAACCCATGCAAGGCGGACAACGAGGCTTGGGGGTCCAGATCAATTGCCAGCACGCGGTGACCAGTCAGGGCCAGATGCTGACTGAGATGGGCGGCGGTAGTAGTCTTTCCCGACCCACCCTTAAAGTTGACAACCGAGATAACCTGAAGCTTTTCCCCCGGCTTACGATAGGGGACGTACTTCTTCGCGTCCGAGCGCCCGTTCTTGTCCAGGTAATGCCTGAGCTCGATCATCTGTTCGGCGGCATAGAAGCGTCGCCCGGCCGCGGCAATGAAGGGCTCGGGCCCTTTGCCTTCGAGGTGCAGTCTTTTCAAATTATTCGGACTAACACCAAGATAATGTGCGACTTCGGCCATCGGGAACCGGCGCAGCGTCTTCTTTGCGTCAGGCGGAAACTTCTCCAGTCGCAGTTGATCGAGCTTGCGCGAGATCTCTGCCCCTTGGGACAAAATTTTCTCGTCAAATTCGAACGAGGGGAGGGAACCCATCTTAGCCTATCCTGAAGAAAATAGCGCCATAAGCGGCCAAAATACCGATTTGGCGCCAGTATGGGCGATTCTATCGGGCTGACAAGGAGTTTAGGGTTAACGAGTCCTTAAGGGATCTATCCGAACAAGGCCCGCCAACAACACCTCATCCTAGATTTCATAAACGTATTCAGTCCCATAGCGGAAACTCCCCTGAGCTGGCGGCTCGGAAACCCACTAATACTTTTATTAGGGTAGGAAGCCCTGTTTTTCCCGCTTAAGGACCGTTTTCAGGGTCGATTCGTTCCGACAGGCCCGACCTGCGAGAGAATCGGACTCATACTTTCATTAGTCGCGCCGGCCCGACGATGGTGGCCTTTAGCCCTCCGACCGCAATGGATTCGGAGGATCACGCATGCAGGCGATCGCCATCGCGCCGCAGGCTTACACTAGCCAGGCACCGCTTCTCGATTCGATGCACAAGCTTCGCGCCCGCGTCTTCCGCGAGCGCATGAATTGGGATGTGGACGTCAGCAACGGCCGCGAGAGAGACCAGTTCGACCATTGCCGCCCGACCTACGTCCTCGCGATATCCGACCGGAATCAGGTGGCCGGCTGCGCCCGACTGCTGCCCGCGACGGGACCCACCCTGCTCTCAATCCTCTTTCCGGAGCTCGTCGGGTCGAGTCTGTTCAAGCCTCACGCCGCGATGATCGAGAGTTCGCGCTTCTGTGTCGACACATCGATCGGAACGAGCAGGGCAGGGGAGGGGCTGCACGGTGCGACCTGGACCATGTTCGCGGCGATCATCGAGTGGTCGATGGCGAACGGCTATAACGAGCTCGTCACCGTGACCGACATCCGCATCGAGCGGATCCTGCGCCGCGCCGGCTGGCCCATGGCTCGGGTCGGCAACCCCAAACCGATCGGGAACACGACGGCCGTTGTCGGCCTGCTGCCGATCGACCAGGTCAGCTTCGAGAGCGTGCGTCCGGCCGGCTACACCTCGTCGATCAAGCCGTTCCGTCGAGCAGCGTGAGGCGGAGCCCTTCGCGATGACGCAACCGCGCTCCCACCCACGCCTGATCCGCAAGCTGCAGGAGGCACTGGGCGACCAGCTCTGTGTCGCCCTCGATGACCCCAGCGTGGTAGAGATCATGCTCAATCCCGATGGGCGGCTGTTCGTCGAACGGCTCGGCCACGGCATGGCCGCGACCGGAGAGATGACGCGGGCGGCGGCCGAGATCGTCATCGGCAGCGTTGCGCATGCACTCAACTCCGAGGCCGACGACGAGCAGCCGATCATTTCCGGCGAGTTGCCGATCGGCGGCCACCGCTTCGAGGGGTTACTGCCGCCTGTCGTCAAGGCACCGACCTTCACGATCCGCCGACGTGCGTCACGGTTGATCCCTCTAGACGACTACGTGAAGGCCCGGGTGATGTCGGAACGCCAGGCAGACGTCATTCGCAATGCCGTCGCCTCGCGACTCAACATCGTCATTTCCGGCGGCACCGGCTCTGGCAAGACGACGCTGGCGAACGCCATCATCGCGGAGATCTCCGAGGCGGCCCCCGACGACCGCATCCTGATCCTCGAGGACACGGCCGAGATCCAGTGCCCGGTCGAGAATGTCGTCGCCCTGCATACCAGCGACACCGTCGACATGGCCCGGCTGCTCAAAAGCACCATGCGGCTGAGGCCCGACCGGATCGTCGTCGGCGAGGTTCGCGACGGAGCAGCGCTCACGCTGCTGAAGGCCTGGAATACGGGACACCCCGGCGGCGTCGCCACTGTCCACGCCAACACCGCCGAGTCGGCCCTGCGCCGGCTCGAGCAGCTCACCGCCGAAGCGAGCCAGCAGCCGATGCGCGAGGTGATCGGCGAGGCCGTCAACCTGATCGTCTCGATCGAGCGGACCGCCCGGGGGCGCGTGCTGCGCGACCTCCTCCACGTCAACGGCTTCGTCAACAACCGCTACCAGACCGAATCCTATTGCCAGAAAGCAGAAGTCCATGACGCCTGAACGTCTTGCGGTCCGCATCGTCCTGTGGGCCGCGCTCGGCCTGTTGATCACGCATCCCGCGCTCGCTTCGTCGGGCGGTAGCCTGCCCTGGGAAAGCCCGCTCGAGCAGATCCAGAAATCCATCACCGGCCCGGTCGCCGGATTCATCGCGCTCGCAGCCGTGGCGGTTGCCGGCGGCATGCTGATCTTCGGCGGCGAGCTCAACGATTTCGCGCGCCGGCTGATGTACATCGTCCTCGTCGCCGGCATCCTGCTCGGTTCGACCCAGATCGTCGCCCTTTTCGGCTCGACCGGCGCCTCGATCGGCACGCCAGCGAGCATTGCTCCTGCCTGGAGCGATGACAGGGCAGGGGAGGGAGCCCGTGGCTGAACCCGGTTCCGCGCTCGCCCGTTCGCGCATTCACCGCGCCCTGTCGCGGCCCAATCTGCTGATGGGCGCCGATCGCGAACTCGTGCTGTTGACGGGGCTTGCGGCGGTGATCCTGATCTTCGTGGTGCTGACCTGGTACGCAGCGCTGTTCGGCATCGTGATCTGGACCTTTACCGTCGGCCTCCTGCGGATGATGGCCAAGGCCGATCCGGCGATGCGGCGCGTCTACATGCGCCATGTCGGTTATCGGCAGCACTATCGCCCGACCTCGTCGCCTTGGCGGCGTTTCTGAGGTCCGGTCATGGTTGCGCTGCGGTCCTTTCGCCATTCCGGCCCCTCCTTCGCCGATCTGGTGCCCTATGCTGGGCTGGTCGATGACGGCATCGTCCTCAACAAGGACGGCTCGCTGATGGCCGGCTGGTATTTCGCCGGACCGGATTCCGAGAGTTCGACCGACGCCGAGCGCAACGAGGTGTCCCGGCAGATCAACCTCATTCTCGCCCGTCTGGGCTCGGGCTGGATGATCCAGGTCGAAGCGCTGCGCATTCCCACGACGGACTATGCCGCCCGCGAAGATGGGCATTTCCCCGATGCGGTCACGCGCGCGATCGACGAGGAGCGGCGCGGGCATTTCGAGCGGGAGAGGGGGCACTACGAAAGCCGCCATGCCCTGATCCTGACCTGGCGGCCGCCGGAGCGGCGCAAGTCGGGAGTCGCGAAGTATATCTACTCCGACAAGGACAGCCGCTCGGCGAGTTTCGCCGACACCGCGCTTGACCATTTCAGGACCTCGATCCGGGAGATCGAGCAGTACCTGTCGAACCTGCTGTCGATTGAGCGCATGCGGACGCGCGAGACCCCCGAGCACGGCGAGACGCGGGTCGCACGCTATGACGAGCTCTTCCAGTTCGTACGCTTCTGCGTTGGTGGCGAAAACCACCCCGTCCGGCTGCCGGAAATCCCGATGTATCTCGATTGGCTCGTCACGGCCGAATACCAGCACGGGCTGACGCCGACGGTCGATGGCCGCTTCGTCGGCGTCGTGGCGATCGACGGCCTGCCGGCCGAAAGTTGGCCCGGCATTCTCAATGGGCTCGATCAGTTGCCGCTGACCTATCGCTGGTCCTCGCGCTTCATGTTCCTCGACGAGATCGAAGCGCGCGAGCGGCTGGAGCGCACCCGCAAGAAATGGCAGCAGAAGGTCCGCCCCTTCTTCGACCAGCTCTTCCAGACCCAGTCGCGGTCGGTCGACCAGGATGCCATGGCGATGGTCGTCGAGACGCAGGATGCGATCGCGGAAGCCGCGTCACAGCTCGTCGCCTATGGCTACTACACACCCGTCATCGTGCTGCAGGATCAGGATGCCGAACGGCTCCGCGAGAAATGCGAGGGCATTCGCCGGGTTGTCCAGGCCGAGGGTTTTGGCGCCCGGATCGAGACGTTGAACGCCACGGAAGCCTTCCTCGGCTCGCTGCCGGGGAACTGGTATGCGAACATCCGCGAGCCGCTGATCCACACACGCAATCTTGCCGATCTGCTGCCGCTCAATTCGGTCTGGTCGGGCAGCCCGGTCGCGCCTTGCCCGTTCTATCCGGAAGGTTCGCCGCCGCTGATGCAGGTCGCATCCGGCTCCACTCCCTTCCGGTTGAATCTTCATACCGATGACGTCGGTCACAGCCTGATCTTCGGCCCGACCGGCTCGGGAAAGTCGACGCTGCTGGCACTGATCGCAGCGCAGTTCCGCCGCTACAAGGACGCGCAGATCTTCGCTTTTGACAAGGGCCGGTCGCTGATGCCGCTGACGCTGGCAGCAGGCGGCGATCATTATGAGATCGGCGGCGGGGCAGGGGAGGGGCCTCAGCTCGCCTTCTGCCCGCTCGCGGAGCTCGCCACCGACGCCGACCGCGCCTGGGCGTCGGAATGGATCGAGACGCTCGTCGTCCTGCAGGGCGTGACCGTCAGCCCGGACCATCGCAACGCCATCTCGCGGCAGATCGCGCTCATGGCGGCGGCGCCCGGGCGCTCGCTCGCCGATTTCGTCTCGGGCGTGCAGATGCGCGAGATCAAGGATGCGCTGCACCACTACACCGTCGACGGCCCGATGGGGCACCTGCTCGATGCCGAGCAGGACGGGCTGACGCTCGGCCGCTTCCAGACCTTCGAAATCGAGGAGCTGATGAACATGGGCGAGCGCAGCCTCGTGCCCGTGCTCACCTATCTTTTCCGCAAGATCGAGAAACGCCTCACCGGCGCACCGAGCCTGATCCTGCTCGACGAGGCCTGGCTGATGCTCGGCCATCCTGTCTTCCGCGACAAGATCCGCGAATGGCTGAAGGTGCTGCGCAAGGCCAATTGCGCGGTCGTGCTCGCGACCCAGTCGATTTCCGACGCCGAACGCTCAGGCATCATCGACGTGCTGAAGGAATCCTGCCCGACCAAGATCTGCCTGCCGAACGGCGCGGCGCGCGAACCCGGAACGCGCGAATTCTACGAGCGCCTCGGCTTCAACGAGCGTCAGATCGAGATCGTCTCGAACGCGATCCCGAAGCGCGACTATTACGTGACCTCGCCCGCCGGCCGGCGCCTCTTCGACATGGCGCTCGGGCCGGTCGCGCTCGCCTTCGTCGGCGCCTCGGGCCGCGACGATCTCAAACGGATTATCGAACTCAAGACGGCGCACGGTCCCGCGTGGCCGATGCATTGGCTCCAGACAAGGGGGATCGGTCATGCCGAGACGATACTCGCAGATGACTAGGCGCGAATTCCTGCGCGGTACAGCGATCGCGGCCATTGCGCTGCCGCTGATCGCGAGATCCGCGTTCGCAGGCGGCGGCGCCCTGGGTGGCGGCGCGACCGAATGGACGCAGATGCTGAACAATAGCGAGCTCATCGCGCTGGTCGGGAAATCGGCCGAGCAGGTCAACAACCAGATCAAGCAGATCACCCAGCTCGCCGAGCAGATCACGAACCAGCTCAACATCTACAAGAACCTGGTGCAGAACACTGCGCAGCTGCCGGCCCGGATCTGGGGACAGGTCGCCGGCGAGCTGAACAAGCTGAAGACCATCGTCAGCCAGGGGCAGGGCATCGCCTTCTCGATGGGCAATCTCGACGATGTGCTCAAGCAGCGCTTCAAGAGCTTCGCCGACTTTAAGTCGAACCTGCCGGACGGTTCGAGCTTCTCGCAGACCTACCAGAACTGGTCGTCCACCAATCGCGACACCATCAGCGGCACGCTGCGCGCCGCCGGCCTGACGGCCGATCAGTTCTCGAGCGAGGAGTCGACCATGTCGCAGCTCCGCTCGCAGTCGGAAAGCGCCGATGGCCAGATGAAGGCCCTGCAGGTGGGGCATTCGATCGCGACCCAGCAGGTAGCCCAGATGCAGAAGTTGCGGGGGCTCGTCTCCCAGCAGATGACGATGATGGCGACCTGGTATCAGTCGGAACAGGCTGAGAAGGACCTCTCGCAGGCGCGCCGGCAGGAGTTCTTCAAGTCGACGGCGCCGTCGACCTCGGGTGGCCAGGAAATGCGCCCCCGATGGTAAGGCCCCCCGTTCGGATCATCATCCTGTGCGCCGGCGCGGCCGCGGCTGTCGGCCTCTGGCTTTCCCTACGGACACCGCCAGACCGAGCTGCAACCGATCCAGCGCCGGCTGCGCGCCCGAGCAAGGAGCGCGAGCGCGCCAAGGCGTTTTTCGGCATGCCGCAGAAATACGACATGGACAACGGCCAGGAGATGCGGCCGCGATGGTGACGGTCGCCTTCCTCACCCGTCCAACGACGATGTTCGTCATCGTCGTGACGATGGCGGTGTTCCTGCATGCCTTGGACCCCGCCTTCGCCGCGGCGGACGGGAGCGTGCTGACAACCGTCGAGAACCAGGTGGTTGCGGCCGCGAAGGGCTGGGAAACGACCATCACCAACGCAGCGAAATCGCTGTTCTGGATTCTCGCCGGCATCGAGATCGGGATCGCCGCGGTCTGGCTCGCCATTCAGGCGGCGACGATCGAGGCCTGGTTCGCCGAGCTCGTGCGCCGCATCCTATTCATCGGCTTCTTCGCCTTCGTGTTGACCCAGGGGCCGAGCTTCGCCAAGGCGGTGGTCGACAGCCTGTTTCAGATCGGCGGCGGCTCCGGCTCGGCCTCGCCGGCGAATGTCTTCAATGCCGGCCTGACCGTCGCCTCCGCCATGTCGGAGAAGATCTCGTTCGGCGTCTTCCAGGACAATGCGCTGGCGCTTTCGGCCTCGCTCGCCATGATCGTCAGCGTCATCGCCTTCTCGCTGGTCGCCGCGATCTTCCTCGCCGTGCTCGTCGAGATGTATGTCGGCCTTCTCGCCGGCATGATCATGCTCGGCCTCGGCGGCTCGTCCTTCACCAAGGATTTTGCGATCCGCTACCTCGTCTACGCCTTCTCGGTCGGCATGAAGCTGATGGCGCTCGTCATGATCGCCAAGATCGGCTCCGACGTGCTGATCGGCTTGGCGAAGGACACGTCGATCGGCAACCAGTACCAGACCGCGCTCGCCATCGCCGGCATCGCGGTCGTCGTCTTCATCCTCGCCATGTATGTGCCGACCATCGTTCAGGGCGTGGTCCAGGGCGCCTCGGTTACCGGCGGCATGGAGGTGATCCGCCACGGCTCGCAGGCAGCGAGCTTCGCGACCGGCGGCGTGGCGCTCGGGGTCGGCGGAGCCAGCGCCGGCGCGGCAGCTTTCAACGCGGCCCGGGCCAGCGGCACTTCGATGGGCGGCGCGGCGCTCGCCGGCCTGCGTGGTGCGGCTTCCGCCGGCGGCGCTCTTGCCTCGGCCGCCCGCGACAAGGCGATCGGTTCGCCCGGCGCCTATGCCGGATCGCTGCTCGGGCTCGCCAACGCCAAACTCGAACGAGGCGGCAACGGCTCGCGGACACCACTGCCCGAGAAACACGACAAATGACGGATGAACCGCGCTTGGCCTCGACCAGATCGCCTGAGAATCCCTACATCGCCGCCCGGCAGGAATGGACCGAGCGCTATGGCTCCTATGTAAAGGCAGCGAATTCCTGGCGTGTCGTCGGCATCGCCAGCCTTAGCCTTGCGCTGATCAGCACGAGCTACGCGCTCTACCAGAGCACGAAGGTCAAGCTCGTCCCATACATCGTCGAGGTCGACAAGCTCGGCTCGTCGGTGAGCGCAGGTTTCCCGGCCCAAATCGAATATGCCGATCCGCGCGTGGTGCGCGCGACGCTGGCCGGCTTCATCACGAACTTCCGCTCGGTGACGCCGGATACCGTGGTGCAGAAGCAATATATCGACCGCATCTACGCCATGCTGCGCACCACGGACCCAGCGACCGAGAAGGTCAATGCCTGGTTCCGCTCGAATTCCCCGTTCGACAAGGCCAGGACCGCGACGGTCGCGATCGAGGTCAACAATGTCGTGCCGCTGTCGCCGCTGTCGTTCCAGATCGACTGGACCGAGTACGAGCGCGACCGCAAGGGCAAGGAAGTGGCGTCGCGCCGCTTCCGCGGCGTGGCCAGCGTCGTGCTGATTCCGCCGCAGGACGAGGCGGTGATCCGGCTCAATCCGCTCGGTCTCTACCTCAAGGATTTCGACTGGACCGCTCAGATCTGAAAGGCGCGCCCAAACCCATGACTGCAACACGACCAGGATTCCAGGCGGCCTTTCTGATTGCGATCGCCCTCGGTTCCATCGCCGGCGTCACCGATGCCGGTGCCCAGGCCATCAACCGGAAAGAAGCGAAGGGGATGGACATCTCTGGCCAGTGGCGCGGCCGGACCGGGTTGGTAACGCGCGGCGCCGATGGCAAAGTGATCTTTCTCTATGGCGAGGTCCAGCCTTCGGTGGTCTGCTCGCCCCTGCAGGTCTGCGATATCGAGCTGCAAGGTGGCGAGGTCGTGCGCGATGTTCTCGTCGGCGACACCGTGCGCTGGAAGGTCGAGCCCGCGACGTCCGGCGCGAGCGGCGGCCAGGCCATCCACCTGATCGTCAAGCCGACCGAAGCCGGGCTCGTCACCTCCATGGTTGTGACGACGTCGCGCCGGACCTATCACATCCAGCTCAAATCTCACGCCACGCATTACATGGCGCGCGTCGGCTTCGACTATCCTGAGGATGTGTCCACGCGTCTGGCTGACGTCAACGCCCGGATCGAAGCGGGCGGCGCCGGCGTGCCGGCGGAGCAGCTCAGCTTCAGTTATTCGGTTTCGGGCAATGCCGGCTGGCGTCCGACTCAGGTCTATAGCGACGGCACCAAGACCTACATCCAGTTCCCGGAATCGGTCGCCTCGCGCGACGCACCCGTCCTGTTCGTCGTTTCGGGCGGGCAGAACCGCATCGTCAACTATCGGATGAAGAGCAACATGATGATCGTCGACTATGCGATCGACAAGGCCATCCTGATCTCCGGCGTCGGCTGGTGGACCCAGGAGAAGGTCACCATCCAGAGGGGAGGGTGACGGCATGACCTATCCGCTGCTCCCCACTTTGCGGCCGGCACGCTCCGGCGCTCTCGTTCTCGCCGCGGCTTTTCTTTCCGGGTGCTCGACATTCGGATCCGGCGGGCTCGTCGACAGCACGGCCCCGGCCGAACTCTCCGCGCCGGCCGCCTCGGCCGTCGCCGGCGATCTCGTGCCGCGCCTGGCCGAGCAGATCGGCCAGGGGAAGGTCACGGTCCTCCTGAAGTCCGACGGGTCGGCCTTCGGCACGGCGCTTGAAACCTCCCTTCGTGGCTGGGGTTACACGGTCAAGACTGATCAGGAGACCAAGGATCCAAAGGCCATCCAGCTCGCCTATGTACTGGCTTCCGCGGATGGGCAGGTCCTTGCCCGGCTCTCGACCGGATCGATCGAAATCGGACGCATCTATTCCGCGACCGCGACCGGGGCCCAGCCGGCAAGCCCGGTCTCGGTCATGAAACGCGGTTGAGGGGAGGGGAGCCATGACCCAATCTCTCCAGCTCGGCGGCGGACCTGGCGGGGCAGGCGCCCCCAAGGGCATTCGTCGTCTCAACCGCCTGCCTATTATCGTCGCGGGCGTGGTCGGCATCCTGTTCCTCGCGGTGATCATTTACGGGCTGGCCTCGCGCGGACTCATATTCCGCTCGGCATCCGATCGCAGCGCAAGCGGAGGCGCGCCGGCAACGACATTCGCCGATCAGATGAAACGGGGGATCGCCGACGGCATTATCGGTGACGGCCGAGAGCCGGCTCCCGCAGCGCCCGCGCCTGAACCGCAGTCCGCGCCGCAGAACCCCTTCGTCCCGCCGCAGCCCGCCACTGCGGAGCCTAAGGGAAGCGCGCTGGAATCCGAAGAGGCTTGGCGGACCCGTCTCGAACGCGAAGCTCAGGAGCAGTTGCTGCGGGAGCGGCAGCGCCAACGCATGGCGCGCCTGCAGGCCAGCAACGTCGCGCTGGATTCGCCGCTCGCCATCGACACCCAGAAGATCAAGGCTGCGTCGGCGGCCACATCGCCGGCGAATCCGGGCCCGATGGCAGCAGGCTCATCCTCGCCCAGCGATCTCTACAGCCTTGCGCTCCAGGGGGGCTTGGGCGGCCAGAACCTCGATCCGAACGGGCAGTCGAAGAAGGAGAGTTTCTTTAATTCCGACCTCGCCAAGCTCGGCTACCTGCCGAACCGTGTCGTGCCGCCGCAATCGCTCTACGAGCTGAAACGCGGCTCGGTCATCCCGGCGACGCTGATCACCGGCATCAACTCCGATCTGCCGGGTCGTATCACCGCCCAGGTCAGCCAGAAGGTCTATGACAGCGCCACCGGCCACCGGCTGCTGATCCCGCAAGGAACGAAGCTGATGGGCCGCTACGACAGCAAAGTTTCGTTCGGCCAGAGCCGCGTCCTGGTTATCTGGACCGACATTATCTTCCCGAACGGCTCGACCCTCCAGATCGGCGGCATGGCCGGCACGGACGCCGAAGGCTATGGCGGCTTCAAGGATCAGGTCGACAACCACTATCTGAAGACCTTCGGTTCGGCGGTCCTGCTCGCGATCATCGGCACCGGCATGGATATGGCGATCCCTCAGAACTCGACGCTGGCCAACCAGACGACGGCCTCGGATGCGGCACGGCGGAATTTCGCCGAGACGTTTGGCCGCGTCGCTGAGCGCACGATTGGCAAGAACCTCGATGTGCAGCCGACGCTCGAGATCCGTCCCGGCTATCAGTTCAACATCCTCGTCGACCAGGATGTCGTGTTCCCTGGCACCTACCGGGGATGATCATGATCGGGTTCAAGCCGCATGACGCTGAGACGCACTTCACGGCCTCCCGCGCGACCAGACGCCATGCGTCGAGCCTCGATGCCCAACTGCAAAATGCCGGCTAACTGAAATTGACATCTCAATCGGAGCGGGCAACGGTCGCGGACAACCGTCAGTTGGTCCGCAGGGGATGGAGTTCGATCATGCCCAAAGCCGATATGAATTTTGTCGAACGGGCGTTCGATTACATCGACAGCCTTGAAGACAACGCCGTGACCGAGCGCAGCATAACCTGCAGTTTCGGCAAGCTGTCGGCGGAATGCGGGTTTGATTTTGTGACGATCACTCGCCTGCCTCAACCGAAAGTACATCTTGGCCCTGCGATGCTCCTCAACAAGTGGTCCAAGGCTTGGCTCAACTACTACGACGGCGCCGGCCTTTATCAATATGATCCGGTGGGGCAACGGTGCCTTGAAACAACCGAACCATTTTGCTGGTCAGACGTTCGATACCCCACCAACGATCGGATGGCGTCGCGTGTGATGAATGAGGCCGCTGAACATGGTATGCGGCAAGGTCTCTGCATACCAATGCACGGACTTTCTGGTTTTTCAGCAGTCGCTTCTTTTGCCGGCGCCGCACCAGAACTGTCGAGAAGGCGGCGTAGCGCTTTGCAGTTGGCGTCGATCGCCACCTATGGGTGGTTTGAGCGGCGCGAAAGCTCCCAACGAGAGGCAGCCCATTTGAGGCTGAGCCCGCGAGAACGGGATGTTCTGGTCTGGACTGCGCTTGGAAAAACAAATGGGCAAGTCGGCACGCAGCTTGGAGTGTCTTCGCTCACGGTGCGCTCCCACTTGGAACGAGCGCGATTGAAGCTTGGCGCCGTCAACGCCGTAAGCGCGGTTGTTGAAGCGCTCCGGCATCGGGAAATACGTCTCTGACTTCAAGGTCCTTCGGTCTTCGGGGCGCGGCAATGGATTGGCGATCGAGCCATCTTGGCTGTGGCGAAGCGCTCCCAGACGATGTCTACGAATTGCGCGAACTGTCTCCGGTCGATCTGAGGCCTGCAAATTGGATTGGTCGGACTGCGGAGGTGCCCCGCTCAGCCATATGGCCGAATCTCACAGCCTCCGTGCTGTCTTCGAACCGATGAACCGGCGCATCGTTGGGAGGGCCCATCTTGACCAGAGCGGCGAGAAGTCGGGGATAGCGGTCGTTCGACAATCGCAATCGCTTGTGTGCTGGCCGGCAACGCAACGTTTTTCCCGCAACGAACGTGGCCAAGTGCCTTAGAAGCCATGTGAACGGTGTCCTCGTTTTCGAGGATACGCGGAGCGATTGTGCTGGCGCATCTTTCTATCCAGAGCGGAGGGAAAGATGCGCGTTCATGTCATCGACCAAGGAAATCGTAGGCACTTTGCAGATCAGCTGGATCAGCATCATCGCCTTCGACACGATATTTATATCGGGGAGCGCAAATGGCGCGCCCTTCGAGGCAGCAACGGCCGTGAGCATGATCAGTTCGATCTGCCGAGTGCGATCTATCTTCTTGCATTGACCGAGGACGGAGAGGTCGCGGGCGGTACGCGCCTGTTGCAGTCGACGGAGCCGACGCTGCTAGGTGAGGTCTTCCCGCACTTGGCGGATATGAGGCCATATGAGCGTGCGCCCGACGTGCTGGAATGGACGCGTTTCTTCGTCGCTCCGCGCTTCCGGGAAGAGGGTCGCCTGTGCCAAACCGGCGGCCTCGTCAGCGCAGCAATCATCGACTACTGCCTTCGAAGCGGCGTCCGCAAGCTCAATGCCGTCGGCGAAACGTACTGGATGCCGCGGATCAGCTCGCTTGGCTGGCGACCACGGCCGCTAGGTCTTCCGATCTCACACGATGGGATGTCGATCTGTGCCTGGACAATCGACGTGACGGAATATGCCCTGCAGACGACTCTCAGGGCCTACGAGCTCGAGGCCTCAAGGCTGGCACTGCCGTCCAACGGCAGACCGGATCCCATGGACCAACGGCGTCATAGGACCTTCGCGTAACGTAATCGGCGCGGCTATTGCTGTCGCATTGCGCCGCGTCATGTGCTGAGCGCGCATCATATTCAAGCAGCCCTGGGACGGGTGGCTGGATGTGGGCCGTGGTCAGCGGCTCACAACCTTAGCTCACATCCACAGTCAAACTGCGTCCAGCTTTCGCTTCGGAAGGTATTTGGGGCGCATCTGAGAAGACAAGGCCCCAAAGGTAATGGATTTAAGGACCTGGTTTCAGCGGCTGACGGACGTCACATCAGTCGCGCGATCGCAAGATATGCTAACGGGCGCGCTCCCGAAGCTCGTCGATGAGCTTGGATTCGACAGCTACGCTTACCTCTACGTTCATCCGTCCTTGACGAAGGCAGTATCGAATTACGCGCCAGAGTGGCAAGACCATTATTTCGATAGCAGCTACCCAACAATCGACCCGGTTGTGGCGGCCGCAAAATCGAGCTTGCGACCATTCGCCTGGTGTCCCAATTCATACCCTGCGGAAACCAAGGAAGCACGCCGCTTCTATTCAGAAGCCGCCGACTTCGGAATCCGATCCGGCATCAGCGTTCCGGTCAGGACCGCCTGCCGCCACATGTCGATGCTGACGCTGGCGTCCAACAAGCCCTCCCTGACCCTGGATAAAGACATCGACCAGATTGCCGCCATCACGGCTGTTGCCTACCTGCACGCCCGAATTGAAGAGCAAGACACGAAACCGACGGGGCAGACCCATTTCGACCTGACAGCGAGGCAGGCCGCCTGCCTAAAATGGTCGGCGGAGGGTAAGTCGATGAAGGCGATCGCGGTTCTGGAGAACATGTCGTTCTCAACGGTGAGCTTCCATCTCAACAACGCTCGCAAAGCGCTCGACGCATCAAGCCTTGCCCAGGCGACAGCGCTGGCCACGAAACTCGGCCTGATCTGACGGCGAGGTCACTCCGCAGGCATCTCCGGTACATATCCCAGGACACCGAGCAGGGTCGACAAGATGCTCTGCTGCGCGTGCATGTCGATCATCGCCCTGACATAGGCCTCGCGCGCAGGGCGGCTCGCGTCGTCGTGCTCGATAATCTGACGGCACTCGGCGTGGCGGAGCTCGGCAACGTCGCGGAGATAGCGATGCCTGTAGATCGCCTCGATGACGATCGTCTCGAGCCTGGTTTTCGGGAGGCTGTTCGCCAGTCCAATGATCGGACCCCAGCTGGCCGACTCAGCAGGAGCGTCACCCGAGATATCCATAGTTCCGCTCTGTGTGGCGTCCGCGGTACGCCCCCGCCGACATATCCCTTGACCCCGAGCCGGGGGTTAGAATCCGTGGTGACACGGCCCTACGACCTTTAGCTGGAAGCCTGGACATACGTCGCAGGCCCCCGGCCGTAGGTCAGAGGACTTGGTGCCGTTACGGCCGACACCAACCGGTCATCAGGGGATTCTAAGCCCCGAGGCAGCGCGTACCGCCCTGGCGCGCTTATAGAGGCATGGGCGTCCCCGCACCAGATCAAAGAGCAGCCCCAAACTACCGCAATCGCTTCTCCTACGGATCCGCGAAGGCGGCGAGGCTCTTGGCTCCTATTCAAAGGAACCGGATTCCGCCATATCAACGTCGAAACAGCATTGCCTCGGCGGAGCCTCGAGGATTGCAAAATCGAACGGAGACACGGTGTCCAAGCCCGCACGCAAACACACGGAGCCATTGCGGACGCGGCACGTCTTCTTCGATACCGAGGTCTACCGCCGCGCCGGCTTCAATGTCTCGCACACCGCCTTTGCTCTTCTGGCGAAGGAGATCGCTGCTGGGCGCATCGCTCTGCATATCACCGACATCACATTGGCGGAGATTCACCGACAGTTGAAGGAAATGGTGATCGAAAAGGCGGCCGAGGCAAAACGCCTTGCCCGGGATTTCAATCGGATCGCCCAGATCACCGGCCAGCAGAATGGCACTGTGAAGGAAATCGACGGACCGGCGCTCGCCGACAAAGCGTGGAGCGGCTTCGTCGAGAAGGTGATGACCGGAATGAATTGCCATTCGATCCTGGCACTCGAGATGCCGCCCCGGGTCGTTTTCGAGCGGTATTTCGCGCGGCAGGCGCCATTCGACGAGAGCGGAAGCAAGGAGTTTCCGGACGCTTTTGTGGTCGAGAGCCTCGCGTGCTACTGCAAATCCAACGAGATCACGATGTATGTCGTCAGCAGGGACGCAGCCTTACGCCGGGCGGCCGAAAGCCACGATGTCCTCATTCCCCTGCAGACGATCGACGAGATCCTTGCGGCTGCCGCGGCAGCGCCGGGCGACGAGGCCGAGATCGAGGCACTCGTCGATGAGCTCTTCGCAGCGCCAGGGTTTGACGATCAGGTGATCGCCGCCATCGAGACGGACTTGGATTTCGTCGACTTCACTTACTATGGCGATCTCCCGGAAGGGAGCGTCCAGGAGGCAAAGCTCGAGGAGATTGTCAGCCTCGACGACTATCGTGTCGCGGCATTCGACGGCAAGCAGATCGGCTTGATCCTTCAGGTCAATACGATTCTCGACGCGACCATTCGCTATCTGGATGAGGACAAACTGCGCGACAAGGATGACGATATCATCCTGACGGAGCTGAGAACCTCGTCACGGACCCATGCCCGCCTGAAACTCTACGTTTCGATCAATCTCGCCGATCAGCGTTTCAAGGAAACCGAGCTTCTGACGCTCGACGTCATCGTCGAATAGCGCTCGGCACCCCAATGGGTGCGCCAGCGGCCGGTCAAGGCGCTCGTCCGCCAATCCCCGAGAGGTCGATCCGGATGCTCGAATTGTTGGGGTCGCCGGTGGTTGTTTCCTGCGGGGTCGCGGCCGGGACGGCCTTGGCCGGCTGCACGGTGACCACCTGCTTCTGATCCGCCGTCGGCGATCCACCGGGATCGGGCGCGGTGAAGACGGCGGTCCCCTCGAACTGGCCCCGCTTCCAGGCATCGAGCGCATCGTCGAGGACCTGCCGCATGACTTCCTCCGAACTCGGCCGACCGTACCATTTCCAGACGATGCGCCAGACCTTGCCGAACATGGCCGTGCCGACCTTGATGTTCTTGCAGGCGTCAAACAAATCCGGCGAGACCTCGGACGGATCCTTGATGCTGACGCCGGCGGGATACTGCGTGATACCGACCCGCACGACCGCACGTCCGACATGGGCGCGGACGAGCTGAAGCGCCTCGTCGGGTGTCTTTGCCGGCGGCACGAGGATGAGGCGGTCACCGCTGCGAACGACGACGGCAAGCGGATCGGCCGAGCCCGCCGCCTGGATGAACTTCTCGACGATGGCGGGCTTCAGAGAGGGGTCGGCGCATGTCCGGATTAAATCGGCATCGATGGCCATGGAGGGGGTTCCTGGTTAGCGGTTGAAGGCGGTGACGAGCGGGATGGCAAACAGCCGTGCCCAGGCTTCGAGCGCAGCGATCTGAATGTCGGGAATGGAGGTGCCGATCGCCCACCAGCCATTGGCGATGGCGACGATCGCGTCGGGCCGCTCCAGCATCGATTGCAGGACAGGCCAGACCAGGAGCTGCTCGTAGCAGATGAGCGGCGCGACCTTCCGGCCGGCAATGTCGACGACGGGATCGCCGAAGAAGGTCGCCTGCGCCCCGCCGCTCGCGCCGAGCCACGCCCGCCAGGGCTGCCACATCGAGACCGGCACGGGCATGCGGGAGCGATAGGGGATCCTCGCACCGGACGGTTCGATCGCCACCATGGCATTGCCGTAGCCATCGGCATCGAGGACGGCCACGCCGGCGATCACGGTGACGGGGCGCCCGGCGAGGCTGTCGGCCCAATACCGGGCGACGGTCGGAGTCAGGACACCAAGGGTGCTTTCGGGGAAGACGACGACATTGGCTCCTCCATCGGCAGCCCGTGCTGCCCGTCCAGCCAGCACGCGATGCTGGTCGAAGACATTGCCTTCGCCGAGCGCGGAGCTCAGCGCGGTGTCGATGCCCAGCCAGCCGATGGGTGTCGGCGGCGTCGACCACGATAGAGCCGACCAGATCCAGAAGCCCACCATGACGGCCGCCGCGAGCGGCCAGGCGCGCGTCGTCATGGCGAGGAGGAGACTGGTCGCGGCCGCGAGGCCCCACCAACCCCAACCGGGAAAGAGGACGCCCGCTGCGGTGATCGGATGGGCCCATCCGACGATGCCGAAGGGCGGCACGGCCATCAGCACGGCGGCGGTGAGATAGCGGAGCGCCTTCACTCGCCCCGGGCCGGAACTCCAGACCGCCGCGTGGACTGCAATGAAACCGAGGGACGCGCAGAACCACAACAGAACCCCGGCCCAGACCGAGGTGCTGAAGTAGCTGGCGACACCCGCCGGCAGGCCACGCGACGCGGCGAGGAAGTAGCCCACTGCCACGGCCGCGGCGGTGAGGCGATCGCGCGAAGCCGCCCATAGCGCCGGAAAGACCATCGCCATCGGCAGGGTGAGGGCATGGCCGCTCCATCCGATCCCGCCAGCAGCCACGGCCGCGGCGACGAGGACAAGCGCATGGAAGCGGTCAGGGATCGAAGACGAGGACCGGCCGTGCCAGTCCGAGAAGACCGGCCTCCGGGACCAGCCCGAAATACCGGGAGTCATAGGAACCTGCGAAAGAAGAGTGGAGGAAGAGGTGGCCGGGCTGAATGACGCCCCCCGGCCAGGGTGAAAGAGAGCGCCCTTCACCATCGGCCGTGCTGGTGCGGGATTGAGGAAGCTGCGCGCCGTCGATGACGACATCGGCGGCAACGAGAATGCGGCGACCTGTCGTCGCGGCGACGATCTTGATGAGCGGCGCCGCGCCGCCGTCGCAAAGCCCGCTCCGGAAATATCCCCGCTCGAGACCGAAAACCGAGACTGGCCCGGCCGGTGGGCAGATGAAGACGAGATCGCCTTCGACGACGGGCCGATCGAGCGGCACGATCCGCCACAGCCCAAGCGGTTCGCTCGGCGTCACATTGAGGCGCAGATCGCCAAGCCAGGCGCCGCCGGCGAGGACAGCCACCATCAAGCTACCGGCCACCAGGATCGTGCCAGCGCCCCGGCGCTGCCGCCACCTTCTCCTTCCGGCCGCTCCATTCGGACCATGCGATCCGTCTCTGAGATTCAGCCCTGATCTCATTGCAGCCTCAGCCCTTGCGACTGTGCCTGCCTCATGGTCTCGGCCTGCTTCAAGGCCTCCGCCGTGCGCTGCTGTGCGGCGAGTTGCTGCGCGGTCCGGAGATCCGGCCAGGCCGCCTTCAACTCCTGCTTCTGCGCCGGGCCCATGCCGTCCGACAGCGTCTTGAACACCTTGCCGTCCGCCTCCTTCGCCGCGACGCCGGTGAAGCTGCGTTCGCCGAAACGCTCGGAGACGGCACGGGCAAAACCTTCGAGCTCGGCGCCGACCATCTTGTCCTCGAGCGCGAATGCGAGCGCTGCCGGCAGGTCGTTCCGATCGATGGCATCGCGAATGCGTTCGAGCGTGTTCTTCGCCGCCGGGGACAGCGCCGGGATATCGACCGCGACCTTCAATCGGGTCGCGCGTTCCTCGGCCTCGTAACGCCTTTCGGCCTCGGCGCGCAGGCGCAGAAAGCGTTCGAGATCACGGGCGAGCGCAGGCGCGTTGCGGTTCGCCTGCTCGCGCTCCTGCTTGTCGGTGCGGCTGGCGAGAAGGCCCGTCTTGCCATTCAGCGCACCGAAGCCATCGGGCGCTTGCGAGAGCTTCGACAGCGTCGATTCCGCCGCCTGCCTTTCCTTCAGCATGCCGCCGACATCAACCTTGCGGAAGGAGGATTCCGGATCGGCGAAGACGAGGCGGAACCGGGTCGAGATCTCCTCCCACTGCTTCTTCAGTGCGGGATCGGCGACGACCTTGTCCTCGACAACCTGGTCGATCGATTTGGCGAATGTGGTGGTGCCGGCAACCATCGGCTTTGCCTCCTTGATGGTTTCGGGGATCGTGGGTTTGGAACCTGAGACAAGGCCGAGCCGCGCGCCGAGGGCCTGCAGGCGAGCGCCGAGATCGGCGAGCTTCTCTTTCTGCCGAACGGTCCAGCGGAGCTTGTCGGAGACGAGCGTGCGGGCGACACGCATGAGATGGAGACCGCGCGCATCGGCGAAGCGCAGCGTCTGGCGATAGGCCGACGATTTCTCGTAATCGAGCGTGGTTTCCTTCGAGCCGTCGCGCGACAGACGCGCGGTCAGCCGCTCCATGGCGACGTCCCGGATCGGAACGACCTCCCAGCTATTGCGCTGGGCCGTGGTGTCGTTGGGGAGGCGAACGGGCTCGGCGCCCTTGTGGTGAAGGCCAATGCGATCGCCGATCTGAGAATCGGCTTTCTCCATCGCGCGGCCGAGGTCGACACCCCAGATCGTGTGCTGCTCGCCTTCGCGGAAGGACAAGGTGACGAAGTAGCTGTCGCGGTTCTTCGGATCGTTCTCGAAGGGCGCCTCGCCATGGGCAACGAGAACGCCGCCACGGCGATTGGCGAACTCCGCCATGCCGACATAGAGCTCGGCCGCCTCGCGGTGGCGCGTCATCGCGACATAGGTCAGATGGCGATCGAGCGTGGTCGAGGCGAGCACCTTGACCCTATCGGCTGTCGCGCCCTGCGACTTGTGGATGGTGGTCGCATAGCCATGATCGACATTGGCAAAGAGGTGCTGATCGACCGTCACTTCGCGACGGTCCGCACCCTCGCCGATGGCGGCAATGATCCGGCCAGGTGCCGCCTCGACGACATCGGCCAGCATGCCGTTCTTGACGCCAAGGCTCCCCTCGTTCTTCAGGAACACGATCCGGTCGCCGGTTGCAAACTGGCGCGTGCCGTCCTCGGTGCGGAAGGCGAAGCTCTCGCCGAGAATGTCGCGCTCGACGAGTTTCGCGCGGGCCATCTCGTTGAGCGTGCGCACGTCACGACGGCGATGCGCGAGGATCAGCGACGACTTCTGTTGATCGTAATCGCGGTTCCAGTCGTCGATCAGCGCGTCGATCGCCTCGGCCCGCGTCCACTCGGTCCGCACCATGCCGGCCTGGTCATAGGCGTCGAGCGCGGAAGCGACCCTGCCGCGCGCCAGATCGAGCGAGGCGTTGCGCATCCATTGCTCGCGTTGGCGATAGATCGTCTCCAGCTCGGCATAGCCGACGCGATCGGCGATGGCGCGGAAGGCGGCGCCCGCTTCGATGGGTTGAAGCTGGTCGGGATCGCCGACGAGGATGAGCTTCGCGCCCGCCCTCGTGACCGCATCGACGAACAGCGCCATCTGCCGCGATGACACCATGCCGGCCTCGTCGATCACGAACACGGTCTTGTCGTCGAGCACGTCCCGGCCCTTGCTCCAGGCAAGCTCCCAGAAGGCGAGCGTGCGCGAGGCGATGCCGGCTTCCTTCTGCAGACCTTCAGCCGCCTTGCCCGCCAGCGCCGCGCCGACAACGCGGTAGCCCGCCGTTTCCCAGACCTCGCGGGCCGCCTTCATCATGGTGGTCTTGCCGGCGCCGGCGCGGCCGACGACGGCCGCGATCCGCGCCGCGCCGGCGACGTGCTCGATTCCCGTTCGCTGCTCCTGCGAAAGGCCCGCATGCCGCTCGAATGTGGTTTTCAGCGCGGCCTCGCCAACACCATGCGAGGATCGGCCGGCGAGCCAGATTGCCTGCCGCGCCATTGTCGCCTCGAGCGTGATGAGCTCGCGCGTCGTGTACTTGGCTGGCTGCCGTGTGCCTGTCGAAAGCGCGATGTGCTCACGGTCGAGACGCAGAACTTTCGGGTCCTGCATGATGCGCGCCATCACCTGCAGGAAGGTTTCGGCGTCGTCGATATAGCGATGCAGCACCTTGGCGATGTCGCGCTCAGTGAAGACGCTCATCTCGCGCGTGACCAACTCGAGCACGATCTCCGGCCGGCGCAGGATGCGCGTGCGGTTCTCCGCCTTGCGCTGCTTGAAGAGCGCGATGCGTTCGGGCTTTTCCGCCGCGCCCGCCTCTTCCCCTTTCCGGTCGATCGCCTTGGTCGCGACGCCGATATGCGTGGTCGGCACGAGATCGATGCCGCGCTCGGCGTAGGAGCGGCCATCGACACGGATATCGAGACCAGCGAGCGCCAGATGCCTGTTCTGGAGGGACAACCAGCCCTCGCGCTGTTCGAGGAAATCGGCCTTGTCACCCGACCACAGGCGATAGACGATATTGCCGGCTTCGGTGCGCAACGGCGCGCCGTCCTCGCCGAGGACCGGCACCTTCTTCGGCCCGAATCCATCCTCGGCGAGCGGCCGCAAGGTGGTCATCAGGTGGACGTGCGGATTGCCGGGTTCGTCGTGGAAGACCCAGTCGGCAACCTGTCCGCGGGCGAGGACCTGGGCTTCGACGAACTCGCGCACGAGCGCGATGTTTTGCTCGACGCTAAGCTCCACCGGCAAGGCGATGATGAACTCCTTGGCGAGCTGTGCGTCGGACCGTTTCTCGAAAGCCTCGACCACGTTCCAGAACGCCTCGGCCGCGCCGGCAACCGAACGATCGGCGATCATAGCCTTCGCCCAGTCCGGCGCTTCCGGGGGCAGCAGGAACTCCTCATGGCGCAGGCCCCGCTTGCCGGAATAGTCGACGGTCCGGCCCTCGGCCTGGTGCTCCATCCGCGCGCAATGGCGATACGCGGCCGACAGCACCGCGCTGCGGCCGGAGCCGCGCGAGATGAGCTGGGGCGTGAAATGCGTGATGGCCAAGGCGGCGGAAGCTCCCGGTGACGGCGAAACAGGCGTGTTCGTCGGGAGCGGGAGTGGGGCGACGCCGGCAGGTGCGAAGCAGGACGTCGCGTCAGCGACGTATTACTGCGCCCTTGGAACCGCTCCTTCGGAACGGCCGGGATAATCTCAGGCGGCGTCGGCTCTGCCGACTAGCTAATTCATTAGTCGCCCTGCCGGGCGACTTTCGGAATTCTCCATGCAGACCAGCACGGAGATCCAACCGGAAATGAAGAAACCATCCTCGAAGATCCGCGAAGAAATCGCTCGCCTGCAGGAGCAGTTGAAAGCCGCCGAGACGCGCGAGGCCGAAAGGATCGGGCGCGTCGCGCTGCGAGCGGGACTTGGCGAGATCGAGATCGAGGAGGCCGATCTTCAGACCGCGTTCGAGGAGCTGGCCGCCCGGTTTCGCGGGAGGGCAGGGAAGTCGGCCGGAAGGAAAGGAGCCGAGACCGGCAACGCCGACGGCGCGCCCGCCGCGAAGGTCTCGGCTAGCGCGGATGCGGCAGGCGGTGGCGAGGCTTGAGCGCATGCGCCAGATGTCATCGACCGACGCCCGCAAGAAGGACACGCGCGAGAAGATCGAGCTCGGCGGCCTCATCGCCAAGGCGGGCTTGCGTTATGAGAAGCGCGCCGTCCTGCTTGGCGCGCTGATCGAGCTCGGCCGGCGGCTAGAGGGCGACGAAGCCGAGCGGGCGCGGCTTGCTGCCATCGGCGCGGAGGCGTTCGGCCGTGACGGCGAATAGGCTCCTGCTGCTGATCGTGCCGATGGCGATGATGCTTGGTGCGATCGTCGGATTGGCCGGCATCGGAGGCACCCTTGCCGTCCTCGGCAAGACGGAAGCGCAACGGCTGTTTTATATCCGCGCCGGGACCGCCATGCCTTACGCCGCAGCGGCAGGCATCGGCGTCATTGTCCTGTTCGCGACGGCCGGTTCCCCGAATATCCGCGCGGCCGCGTGGAGCGTCATCGCCGGCAGCGCGTCGGCGATCGTCATCGCGGTCACGCGCGAATCTGCTCGCCTTTCCGCGCTGCCGACGACCTCCGCGCCCGGCCGGTCGCTGCTGGCGCAACTCGATCCCGCGATCATGATGGGCGTGGGCCTCGTGGTGATGGCCGCAATCTTCGCGCTGCGCGTCGTGGTCAAGGGCAACGCGGCTTTCGCCACGCCGATCCCGAAGCGCGTGCGCGGCCGGCGCGCGCTCCATGGCGACGCCGAGTGGATGTCGATGCCGGAAGCGGCGAAGCTCTTCTGCGATGCCGGCGGCATCGTCGTAGGCGAGCGCTACCGCGTCGACAAGGACAGCGTGGCCGCCGGCCCGTTTCGTGCGATGGAGCAGGAGAGCTGGGGGCAGGGCGGGCGCATTCCGCTGCTTTGCTTCGATGCCTCGTTCGGCTCGTCGCACGGCATCGTCTTCGCCGGGTCCGGCGGTTTCAAGACGACCTCAGTGACGATCCCGACCGCGCTCAAATGGGGCGGCGCGCTCGTGGTGCTCGACCCGTCCAACGAGGTCGCGCCGATGGTGATCGATCATCGGCGCGCGGCCGGGCGCACGGTGCATGTGCTTGATCCGCGCGAGCCCGGAAACGGCTTCAACGCGCTCGATTGGATCGGGCGTTTCGGCGGCACGAAAGAGGAGGATATTGCCGCGGTCGCGTCATGGATCATGAGCGACAGCGGCGGTGCGCGCGGCGTGCGAGACGACTTCTTTCGCGCCTCCGCCCTGCAACTCCTGACCGCGCTGATCGCCGATGTGTGCCTGTCCGGGCATACGGAAGAAGAGAGCCAGACGCTGCGCCAGGTCCGCGCCAATCTCTCCGAGCCGGAGCCGAAGCTGCGGGCGCGCCTGCAGGAGATCTATGACGGCTCGGACTCGCAGTTCGTGAAGGAGAACGTCGCGGTCTTCGTCAACATGACGCCGGAGACCTTCAGCGGGGTCTATGCCAATGCGGTCAAGGAAACGCACTGGCTGTCCTATCCCAACTATGCCGCGCTCGTGTCGGGCTCGACCTTCGTCAGCGACGATCTCGCCAGCGGCGAGACCGACGTCTTCATCAATCTCGACCTGAAGACGCTGGAGACGCATGCCGGGCTCGCCCGGGTCATCATCGGCTCCTTCATGAACGCGATCTACAACCGAAATGGCGAGGTGTCCGGCCGGGCGCTCTTCCTGCTCGATGAGGTGGCGCGCCTCGGCTTCATGCGCATCCTCGAGACGGCGCGCGACGCCGGCCGCAAATACGGCATCACGCTCCTGCTGCTGTTCCAGTCGATCGGCCAGATGCGCGAGACCTATGGCGGCCGGGACGCGGCGAGCAAATGGTTCGAGAGCGCGAGCTGGATCTCGTTTTCGGCGGTGAACGATCCGGAGACCGCCGACTACATCTCGAAGCGCTGCGGCATGACCACGGTCGAGATCGACCAGATCAGCCGCTCGTCGCAAGCGTCGGGATCGTCGCGCACGCGCTCGAAGCAGCTCGCCTCACGCCCGCTGATCCAGCCGCATGAGGTCCTGCGCATGCGCGGCGACGAACAGATCGTCTTCACCGCCGGCAACGCGCCGCTCCGCTGCGGCCGCGCGATCTGGTTCCGGCGCGACGACATGAAGGGATGCGTTGGGGTGAGCAGGTTTCAGCCGGAGAAGAAATCGTGACGGCGGAACGCATCGCGCTCATCGGGACGGCGCTGGCGGTCGTGGTGCTTGCCGGCTTCTGGATCGCAAGCGATGAACGGTTCGGACGGCCGGCGAACGTTCCGAACCGGACCGTGGCGGTCGAGAACGTGCCGATCGTTGAACCGCCACGGATCGAAATGCATGCGGAGAGATTCACGCTCTGCAATGGCCCGGTCCGGATGAACTGTGTCGTCGACGGCGATACCTTCTGGCTCAAGGGCGACAAGATCAGGATCGCCGATATCGATGCGCCGGAGATCTCGGCGCCGCATTGCGAAGACGAGAAGATCGTCGGTCAGCTCGCGCGCGATCGTCTGCTCGAGCTCCTGAACGTTGGCGGCTTCAGCCTGCAATCGGGATGGCGGGAGACCGATCGATATGGCCGCAAGCTGCGCACGGTCACGCGCGGCAACCGATCGCTCGGAGAGATGCTCGTCGAGGAGGGACTGGCGCGCCGGTGGAACGAGCCACGGCCTGACTGGTGCGTCCGTGGATGACGTGAGCGGTTCTACAATCCCCGCGATCATCGGTTGCCTCGACCGCGCCATCGGCTGCGGGAGGATCGTGACCGGAGGCCGAAACCGAGTAGCGGGTTCGGTGCGCTATCGCGCATAGAGCCGTCCGCTCGTCAGAGCGGCCCGCCCAAATCCGGATCGCGGGAAGGCATCGGTCGCCCCTAATCGATTCAGGAAACTCATTGGACGCCGACTCCGCAGCGCGGGATTCTGCCGAGATGATCGCGCAGCCCTATAAGCTCTACGTCGAGCGAACCGACACCGCGAAGAACTTGGCGAGGTTCTACGCCATGAGCATCGAGCCGACGCTCTTTGGCGAAGTCCGATTGACGCGCCGCTGGGGTCGGATCGGCGCACGCGGACAGACGATGGCCCACAGTTTCACCCGCGAGGAGGAGGCTGTCGGGCTCTTCCTCGACCTGCTGCGTCAGAAGCGGAAGCGCGGTTATCAACCGAGGAGATCCGCGGCCCAATATTGATGCAATGGTGGCGGTTGTTTGAGCCGAGGAACCCTTTGCGGGCGGCATGCTGCGGCGCAATATCAAGTCTGCCCCTCCAGGGCGTTTCCTCCCAAAACTTCACCCCGTCGGCGCAGTCGGCGGGGCCTTTGGCATTCGCTCTTAGCGTCGGTGAGGCAGCATCGCCCCGTTGATGGCAAACCACCTGGACCCGCTTCGGCTACGTCTGACAACCTACCGGCGACGCCGGTTCGGCTCGCGGCGCCCGGTCATAAATCGCGGCCATCGTGTGGGGTGGCTCTGCGGCACTTGCGGCCCCGGCTCAATGAGCCGGCCCGCGCTCGTGCGGATCGAATTCGTGGTTATGCTCAGCTCCGCATAACCACGATTATGATCCGTGGGACATTATGACCACCTCCCGGTGAATCAACCGAAGCATGTGCAGCTCAAGCATCCCCGAGCTGCACATAATCCAGTCTGCTCAGTCGCATCGTTCTGTAGGCAACATGGCACCCGCACTCCCACCATGAAAGGAGAACGGGTATGCCGACAGCATCTCAAACGCGCCTTTGTACAGAAGATCCCGATAACATTTTGTGGCCGCATTCGGATTGCTTTCGGACTATCTCGCCCAAGGCCGCTATCGCGATAGACGTCACCGAATATACATCGCCAGCGTCCTTCATTTCGGCAGTTGGCTGAGTTCATGCGGCCTTCCGCTGGAATCTATTGACGAGGATTGCATCGGCGAGTTCTTGTCGGAACACCAGAGCGTTTGCACCTGCAAACATCGCATGCCGTCCAACGTAATCACCTTGAGGCCGGCGTTGAGCATCCTACTTCGCGTGCTGCGCGCCGAAGGTGTCGTCGGGCAGCCCGTGCCAAGCGCCATAGACATCGAGATATCGGCATTCGAGACAACGTTGAAAGATGTTTGGGGGCTATCGCTCGAAACATGCCGTCATCGATGCGGCACTATCCGGCGCCTTTTGATCGCTCGGATTCGTGCTGATCAACCGATCGCCAACTTTCTAACACCTTCCAATCTGCGCGCTTTCGTCATGGGCGACGAATATAGAAAACCTCGCACGATCCGCTGTCACGCAAGCGCAGTTCGGTGCTATCTGCGCTATCGGGCCCTGCTTGGTGACGACGTCCGCCTCCTACTGCATGCCGTGCCGACACCGTCATTCAAGCCGCCGATGGATCTTCCGGAGGCATTGTCGACAAGCGAGTTGGAGGAGCTGCTTCGGATTTCATCCACGCTGGGCCGCAGTAGAAGGAGGGCGCACGCCATTGTTCGATGTCTCGCCGACCTTGGGATGCGATCATTGGAGGTGGTCCGACTTACCCTGGACGACATTGATTGGGAGAATGGCCTAGTCAGGGTGCCAGCATCCAAGTCGCGCCGCCGTGACTTCATGCCGTTACCATCCGTTACTGGAGAGGCGCTCGCGGACTACATAGTCCATGAACGACCACCGAGCGTCCGACGAGAGGTATTTGTTCGTCATCTCGCGCCAATCGGAGAACCCGTTGGCAGACGTGTCGTGCAAAGGACATTGCATACGGCATATCGACGGCTGGGATGGGAGCGCACACGTGTCCACATCCTCCGGCATACGATCGCCAGCAATCTGGTCAACGATGCCGTGCCGCTGAAGCAGGTTGCAGATGTTATGCGCCACCGCAGCGTTGTAACGACCGCCGGCTATGCCCGCGTCGATTCCACGAGATTGTCAGCGGTTGCCCTGCCTTGGCCGGGAGAAAGCGCATGATGACGCATCCCACCATGCTATCGCGAGCAGAGGCTTATCTCGCCTATCGCCGTCATCTTGGATTCAAACTCGATCGCCCTGGCGACCAAACCCTATCCTTTGCCCGGTTCGCCGACGACATAGGCCACCAAGGCGCGCTCACATCCGAAATCGCGGTTCGCTGGGCCAAGGACGCTGCATCGCGCGGCGATCCCTTTACGTGGGCACGGCGCCTCGACATTCTGAGACCGTTCGCCCTGCATCTCACAGCGGAAGAACCGGATACGACCTTCCCAGCGACGAGTCCTTTCGGCAGTTCGAAGCGGCGGCTCGCACCTCACATCTTCGCCCCAGAAGAGATAACGGCCATCCTCTCCGTCGCTCGAAAAAATCGCCGCGCTTGCGCTGCCGGTACCCTGATGTTGCCTCCGCTAATCGGGTTGCTCGCATCCACCGGGCTTCGCATCTCCGAGGCGCTGGGGCTGCAAATCGGAGACCTCGACCTGAAGGCAGCGCATATCGTCGTCCGGCAAGCGAAGTACGGACGCCAGCGTATCGTGGCGCTTCACCCAACGACCGTAGCCGCCCTGAGCGCATTCGTCGAGGAACAGTGCCGGGGATTCCGGTGCAGCCGAAACGATCCACTCTTCAAGAATGAGCTGACGGGTGGCGTCTTAAGATACGCGAACGTCCGGCACGCATGGAGCCGGCTGGTGCTGAAAATCGGGATCAGACCCCGGGGGGAGCATCCATCCGTGCGGCTGCATGACCTGAGACATACATTCATATGCCGACGGATCATGGATTGGCAGGCGAACGGGGCGGACGTCGATGCGGCGATGATGATGCTCTCGACTTATGTTGGCCACGTCAACTTGCGTGACACCTATTGGTATCTCGAGTCGGTCCCTGAATTGATGGCCTTGGCTGGCCGCCGGTTTGAGCAACGTTTTCATGGGGCAGAGGGAGATTGCGATGAATGATCTTGCCCCATCTTTCCCGAGGCTGCTTCAGAGCTTCTTCGTCGAGCACCTGTGCCAACAGCGGGCGGTCAGTCCCTGCACGATCGCGGCCTACCGCGACACCTTCAAGCTGCTCTTGACGTTCGCCGAACGGTCGATCGGCAAATCGCCGACCGAACTGAGCCTTTCGGACTTCAACGCGGATATGGTGCTTGGCTTCCTCGATCATCTGGAGCGAGACAGGGGAAATAGTTCTCGCAGCAGAAACGCGCGCCTGTCGGCCATCCGCTCCTTCCTGAAATATGCCGCTCATGAGGATCTGACGGCGATCACGACGATTGAGCGTAGCCTTGCGATCCCGCAAAAACGGCACGACAGGCCCGTACTCGGCTATCTCACCCGGCCTGAAGTGGAAGCGATCATCAGCGCGCCCGATAGTGGAACATGGGCGGGTAGGCGGGATCGCGCACTGTTTGCATTCCTCTACAACACCGGCGCTCGTGTCTCGGAGGCGATTGGCCTCCGCGTTGGAGATGTCGTCCTGGAGATTGCGCCGGTTGCCCATCTTCGGGGGAAGGGTCGCAAACGCCGTAGCGTACCGATTTGGAAGGAGACCGCGAAGACACTCCGAAGATGGCTCGACCATCTCGATGACAAAAATCCCGAGGCCTATCTGTTTCCCAGTAGCTTGGGCGGTCGGATATCGCGCTCGAATGTCACGCAGCGGCTCAGCCTTGCGGTCGAAGCGGCTTCTCGCACGGTGCCCAGCCTGAAAAAGAAATCAATATCGCCACACACCTTCCGACATACGACGGCGATGCACCTCCTGCAGTCTGGCGTGGACTTGACCGTGATCGCTCTTTGGCTGGGGCACGAGGATCCGAGCACCACACACATCTACATGGAAGCAGATCTTGCAATGAAGGAGGCAGCGCTAAGCCGTTTGCAGCCAGTTGCTTCGCAAGGTCTGAGATATCGGCCGCCGGATCGGCTCAAGGCTTTTCTTCAGTCGTTGTGAGAGGAATTTGCTGCTGCGGTCTCTCGGCCAGCCAATCGACGCAAGATTATGTGCAGCTCGGGGATGCTTGAGCTGCACATGCTTCGGTTGATTCACCGGGAGGTGGTCATAATGTCCCACGGATCATAATCGTGGATGGGCTCAAGGTCGTCGTCGGCGTCGAGCTCCTCGCTGGGCAGGACGCCGTAATGGTCGCCGGACTTGAAGAGCGTGACCGGGACCATGAGGGTGCGGGCGAGGTGGAAGGCATGGTCCCGTGCGAGGCTGAGATCGGACATGGTATTGAGGCTCCATCCGGAGCGGGGGAATTCCCGCTCGATGGCTCCTCGAAGGGCCGGCCCCGGTCGCGATCACCGCGCGGGCTTCAGCCAAGCGGCCGCAGCTTGCTAGCGGCCCCCCTGTGGGTTGATCGTGGAAGATCCGGGGATGGACCAGGACGCCATCACGAGAGAGCGGGATTGCACCGCGTCAGTCGAAGCCGCTGACTGCATGGCCCTCATCCTCCAACGACACCCGGCGCCCCTCGCGCTTTGGATGCTGGCCGGCACACTCGACCGCTCCGGTGACGCGGCCCGAAATCCGCCGACGTAGAACCGCGCCGCATCTTGACGGGATCACGGTGCGTACGCCCTATACCGGACGCGTCGCTATTCGGCGCCTACGCACAGATTTGACGACCAACGACGACACCAAGGAGCGCCCCGATGGCCACCACTGCTGAGATTGTCGACAAGATTGCCGCTGATCAGAACCTGACGAAAGCGCAGGCCAAGGCCATCGTCGACAGCGTGTTCAAGCAGATCGCTGAAGCGGCCAAGACCGGCGCTGAAACGAATATCCCGGGTTTCGGGAAATTTAAGATCAAGGACATGCCGGAGCGCGAAGCCCGCAATCCCGCCTCCGGCGCGACGATCAAGGTCGCGGCTTCGAAGAAGCTGAGCTTCACGCCGGCGAAAGCCGTGAAGGATGCACTCAACGGCTGAAGCCCCCGACCGCGAACGGCAACACTGCCGTCGTCGACATGCGAAGAGGAGGCTCACGCCTCCTCCCTCTCGCGCCGCCGATCCGCCTCGGCGAGTAGTTGGTCGAGACGTGCCTGCGTCTCGGTGCGTTCCTTGCGGGTGAGGATGCATTCCGCGAGCTCCGCGCGCAGCTCGGCGATGTCCGCGTAGATGTCGAAAGCGTTGTTCATGTGAACCTCCAATGTCTCGATGACGGGAGGCCGCCACCGGTCATTGGAGGTCCGGGGCAAGGATTGCGTCAGCAACCGGCGGAGCCGGCGGGTGGGGGAGCCGATTTCGTTGTCGCGCAGCGGCGGCGAAATTGGGGGCACCGCCCGTCCTTGCGGCGGGCCGACTGACGGTATGCTCATTACCCCAGAGAGAAAGACGGCCTGGCTCCACGGTGCCGCTTGCTCGCGGAAACGCGGGCTCTCGGCTCTGATCGCCTGGCTCGACAGAGCGTCGGGCCGGGCGACGCCGGTGGAGAGGAGAAGGACGCGGTTGCACCGCCTCCCCGGCGTATGCTCACCACGGGATCTCCGCGTCCGGATCGGGGGATTGTGTCTTCGCGGCGAACCACTCTGGCGCCTGCTTCATCCGGTCAGCCGCGACGGACCAAAGAAACGGCGCATGGGAGCCGCGATTTCGGCCTCAGGCTTTATTCCCGGTTTCGCTTCCGCTATCGCCAAGTCTGAAATCAACGGCGAGGATATTGTGTATCAGGTCAAAGCCTTCACGCGGACCTCCAAGGACAGCAAACGCGCCGCCACCGCGGGCGAAGCGCTTCGACTCTTTCGCGAGATGCAGGCTGGATCCGGCGTCACATCTTGCGCGTCTTCCAGAAGGGTGTGCTGGTCAGCCAGTCCGAACTCGAGCGGGCGGCGAACCGTGAGCAGAACCTGCGCGCCTGACGTATCGAGCTGCTATGGCCTTGCTATGCACAAGACGCATAACCGCCTTCGGTAATGCTGCGTTGCAAAATGACCGGCGCAGATCGATATCTGCCCCACGGTTGTTCCGAACGGGCTCCGCCACCTCCTCCCGGCGTCGACCCCGTTTCAGCCGTTCCCCTCGGAGATATTCGGCGTGTCGCCGAATGTTTCAAACTTTCAAGGCCAGCTTCCGATAGGGACGCTGGCCTTTTTTTTCGCGCACAGCCCGGCCCCATGTTTTGCGACCGATGCACGCCATGCAGACAATTGGATGATGGGTTTCGCTCGACACGCGACGCGGCGCCATCCGCAGCAGCAATCGCTCAAGAAGAAGGGCCCGTAGGCCCTTGAGGTTGCCTGAGAACCAGGCTCTGGGAGAAATGGAAAGGGTCTCGCTTTCCGCAAGGGCAGGTTAGCCAAACGGAAGGGCAACGCAAGAGACCGCGATCGCTTTCCAGCAGAACCGTTAAGAAGCTGACATTCTGCTGATCATCCGTCGACGGCTCGATGACCGATGTGTTCGAAGACGACGGGGGTCGCAAACGGCCGCGAGCTAACCGGCGGGCCAGCTGACAGTATGCTCAAGGCGACACAGAGAAAGACGGCCTGGCTCCACGGTGCCGCGCGCTCCCGGAAACGCGGGCTCCCGGCTCTGATAGCCTGGTTCGACAGGGCGCCAAGCTGGTCGACGCCGGTGGAAAGATGAGAGGGAGGCGGCCGCGACCGCCGCCTCCCGGTATCTGATCACCACGGAATCTCGGCGTCCAGATCGAGGGATTGCGGCCTCCCGTTCAACCGCGCCGGTGCCTGCTTCACCCGATAGAATACGATCTCGGACGCGAAGCCCAGACAGGATTCCTTCACGATGGCGGGCAGGAGCGACGGGAGCCCGCATAACCGCTCCTTGGGGATCGGGAGGAACAACATGTCGTCACCGAGCTGCCCGCGGCAGCCTGTGACCGGATTGACGAAGCAGCCATCGCGCCCAACGCGATGCCATCCGCCGAGGCTGAAGGGGCTGATTTCGTACCAGTAGCTGTCGATCCCGCGCTGGCGCCGTCGCAATTGCCATGCGAGATCTTCGCGCAGCTCAGGATCGGTCTCGCAGAGCGCCCGGCTCTCGAAGGCGAGGTAATCCTGCAGGTCGGCCCGCAATTCCGTGAGGAGCGCGAGGACGTTGTCGTGGACCTCTCGGGGGAGGTCGTTGTCGCAGCCGATGCGATTGGCGCGGACGAGGTCGCTGAAGCAGTCGAGCATCATGCTGTAGTAGACGGCTTTCTGGGCAATCATGGTGTTCTCCTTTCGTCTCGATGACGGCAGGGGCCTGCACCGAAGCCGCGAGGGGTCATGGAGCGCGTAGCGCCCGCCAGCGGCGGCGAGCGGGGAGCCGGATTTCCGACCCGGCCGCGGCCGGGGCTGAAATTCGGGGGGACCGCGATGTCCTTGACGCCGGAGCGGCAGGTGTACACTGCGACGTCAGAGAGAGGGAAAACCACGGCGCCGGTCAGGCGCCGTGTCCGCTTGCCGGCGGCAGCCGGCCCAGCTCCCGTCGCTCGAACCTTGGTCGGCCGAACATGGAAATGGCCCCGCCGTGTGGCGGGGCCGGGGGCCGGACGTCAGTCCCGGTTCGACCGGGACCAGATCAACTGGAGACCTTCCTGGCCCTCCACCTCGACCAGGGTGGCGTAGATCGGAGCCGGGAAGCTCGGGTCGTCAAGCTTAACCGAGAGGTAGTCGCGGCCGCTCTGCTCCGAGTGCTTCTGCCAGGCCGCACCGAGCTCGACGCCTGCGGAGAAGATGCGGAAGTGCGGGCCCTTGTCCGAGGGGTTCTCGATGCGCTCGAAGCGGGCCTTGACGTTGAGGGTGAGGGTCTTGATCGCGCCGGAGAAGCCGGTGGCGGAAGAGGTGAAGGTGCCGATGTTAGCCATTGTGCCGTTCCTTTGCAGTTTCGGGCCGCGCCTTCGCGGCCTCGATGGCTGTCGACAAGACCGGGGACGATCGGACCGCACCTCGCAGAGGCCGAAATGCAATGGAGGACGGCAACTGGCGATTTTGTTAGTGGGTGAGGAATGACGGCGCAGCCGGCAGGGGTCAGAAAATCTACGGCGCCGTTGCGGGAGGACGATCGAGGCGAAGCCGTTCTCCGGTCAGACATGCCCCATCGAGCCCGCGGGAGGGACGGCCGGCATAAGACCGGAAAGGAACCGCGATATGGCCGCGGCCGTGTCGGCGCCTCCACATCCGCCAGCAGCTCACACTGGAACGATCCGCCCGTCGGCTCTCCACGGATGCGACAACCCTCTGCCTCGACCTCCGAGGTCCGGCCAACGCGTCGCGCTATTCTCGGTATCGGAACGTGCTCGCGCGCCGGCACTATCCGCAGCTGAGGTGCCGCTTGCCTCCATGGCAGGCCTTTGTGAGGGGCCGGGTTTTCCGCCGCCCCTCCTGCCACCGCCACTGAAATCGAAGGTGCGGCCAAGCGAAGCCTGCTCTGATCGCCAGGCAATCCGCCGCCACAGAACCCTGTCCAAGCTGGCCCCGCTGCCAGCGCGGAGCCGCAAGCATGAAAGGGTGTGGATCGCGATTCGCATAAGATCGATTATGGAACATAATCCTATTATAGGGTTTGTTTCATAGCGGCCCCGGACAGGCGCTCCAGCAAGATTTCCCGATGGTGCGCTGTATAACGCCGCTGGACAAACGATCGTAACCGGACCCGGCGGAGACGGCCGCAGGCTGGCTCCGTGCCGCAGGCATAGAGCGAGGCCGCCCGGAACGGGCGGTGACCCCAACTGGATCATGACCTGGTGCCTGTCACCCCGGACGTGGAAACCGCCATGGATCAGACACCGCAGATGCCCTCGCATTCGTCGCCGAAAAGATCGAGCTGGCCGTAGTCGGCAGCGGTCGAGAGGTCCGCCTCATCGAGCGGCACGCAGGAGCGATGCAGGAACACCTCGCCGCGAATACCGCGCAGTCCGGCCCGCAGGGCTCGGTCGACCTCGACGGCGTCGGCCCAGGCCTCGACATCGTGGTCGCGCATGTCGCGCCAACGGCCGTTGTCGTGAAACGGACAGCCGATGCAGGCCGATTTCGGCGGCTTGGGATAGCCATGACGGCGCAGCCAGGCGAGGCAATCGCGCCGGCTCATCCGCTGTTCGATCAGGGGAAAGCGTTTGACCTGCCACGCCTCGAAGCTCGGCTTGGCGCGGATGATCTCGTCGGTCGAGATTCCGATCCAGGCCTCGACAACAGCGTAGGAGGGAGAGCGCTTGCGCGTAAGGTCGGCAAGCTCCCGCACCTTCCTGCGGATCGGCACGATCTTGAAGTCGGTCGTGCATTGCCTGCGGATCATCCCAATCGAGATCGGCTCGCGCGATGTGCTGCGCGAGCCGATCTCGATGATTTCGCCCTCCTCATTCTCGTCGTAGACCGACAATTCCGAGCCGGCCGGAATGACGGTCTTCGCAAAGGCCGGGATCGAGGCCCAGCGTTTGCCCTCGCCGGCGCCAACGAGCTCCTCGCGAATGTTCCCGGCGGAGACGATGTGAACGGGGAAAGGCAGCACATTGCCGGTCCTCAGCCAGTCGAGGTGCTGGTAGACGGCCTTCGGCTCCCAGCCGGTATCGGCGAAGATGGCGCAATCGGGCATGGGCTGGATCTCGCCATGGGCGGCCATCAAGGCCATCGTCGTGGACTGCACGCCGGCGCCGAGGCTAAGGGCGCGCAGACGGATGGCCGAGGGCGCACAGTCCTTCGCGGCCGGGTTCGGGGAAGCCAGCATCAGGGCCCCTCCCCATCATGGCCATCGAGCCACAGCCGAAGATCGCGGCGCATTTGCCCGATTGGGCCGTAGATCTCACGCACCCGCGCATCGCTGACGACATAGCCACCCGTGCGGAACAGCTCGACCAGATGGCGCATGACATCGAGCCCCGGCCAGCGTGTCCCGAGATCGCGGACCTTCATGGCGGCGGCCACTTGGTCCGTCATGCGCGCATCGTAGGTCTCGATCGGGGAGCTGGCGGCGCGAAAGCCGAGATGCGCGGAGAGTAAGGCGACTTTCGCCTTTTCGCCGTAAGGATCGACGGCGCGCAAAGTCTGCCAGAGCGAACCGTCATACCGTTGGATCGCCGGCACGCAAGCCGGGCCGTTGCGCTTAGTCACCGAGCAGGCGAGGATCAGCAGACGGGAGGAAGAATGGGCAGCCGTTATGCGGCCTCCCGTTCTTCGGAGGCCGCCGGCTGAAGGCCATGCAGATAGGCGACAGCGCGCTGCGCATGCGCCGCAGCCTGGAAGATGGCGCGCTTGTCATCGGCGAGTACGCGCAACCAGGAATCGAGGTAGGAAGCGTGATCGGGACGCGGTTCGAGTTCGGGAACGATGCCGAGGTCCGCGCAGAGGAAGCAGCTTCCGAGCTCGGCGATCAGTTCTTCGCGGGCGCGCTCGCTCTTGTCCTTGGCGTAGCGGGACAGATCGCGGTTCAGGCGATGGGGCGCCGCTGTCCAGTGCGTCGCTTCATGGCTGAGGGTCGCCACATAGGACTCCGCGTCGCGGAACGTGGCGAAAGGCGGCATCTGGATGAATTCAACCGCGGGAGCGAAGAACGCCTTGTCACCGCCATGACGGATCACGGCGCCGGTGTTCGCAAAGTAGCGGTCGGCGTGCTCGATGCGCTGGATAGGGTCCCGGACCGACTCGGCCTCACCGTAGTATTGCTCGGGCAGCCTATCGATCTGGGCGACATTGAAGACTGTGTAAGCCTTCAGGAACGGAATCTCGCGATCGAATTCCTCGCCGCCGCAACCGACCTTCGTCTTGGTGAAGCGGCTGGCGAAGACGACGATGGTCCCGGTTTCGTCCTTACGGACGGCCCCGCCGAGCTCAAGCGCCTGTTTGAATGTCATCCAGGTGGGCGAGGCGAAGCCGCGGGCCATCGCCTCGGACCAGAGCAACAGCACGTTCATGCCGCCGTACGGCACGCCATTGTGCCGCAGCGGGCGCGTCACCCGGCCGATGGCATTCCCGGCGCGCCAGGGCTGCATCCAGGGTCGCACCCCCTTTTCCAGATCTGCGACGATCTTCTCTGTGATCCGGGTGTAGATGTCCGCCCGTTCGCCTTCATTCTTCCTTGTCATGGTCCTGAACCTCCATCGTGGAGGTCGCGCCGCTCGCGACCCCGTCACGGCGGTCCGCAGAGCCGGGGTCATCAGGGAGGGCGCGCACCCGAGCCGAGCCCATGGCAAAGCCAATGGGATGGCGAAGGGCCAAAACGCATGTGGAGGACGGCGCAGCCGTTGCGCGGCCTGCCCGCCCCCGGCAGGACCGCAGCCGGAACGGGGTCGCGAGCCGCGCTTCCCCTCTCCTTCTACGCTCATCCATCGGCACGGTCTGGCATCATGGCTCGGGATAGGCTATATATCTGACTATCTGACTAGGTGCGCGGAAATGGCCAGGCAGGCAGGACTGACGAAAGCAGGGCGAACTGGAAGCCAGGGGGCGACAAGCCGCTGGAAGCTGGAGGACGCGAAGGCCCGCTTCAGCGAAGTGGTGCGCCATGCCCGCGAGGACGGACCGCAGCGGGTAACAGTGCGTGGGCATGATGCTGTCGTCGTCATGAGCGTCGAGGAGTTCGAGCGCCTGGTCCCTCGGAAGCCCAAGCCTCCCTTCGTCGAGTTCATGGAAGGGCTTCACCTCAATGGCCTCGACCTTGAACGTGAGCCCGATCGCGGCCGGGATGTCGAGCTTTGAAGGGCTGGCTACTCGACACCAATGTCGTCGCCGCGCTGATCAATCCCCACGGTGCGCCCTCCGTAAAATCCTGGGCCGCCGGCCAGGACGAGGAGACCTTCCATATCAGCATTCTGACCCTCGCCGAATACGACAAAGGCATCCATAATCTGCCCGACGATCATCCTGACCGGCCGCGCTATGCGGCCGCCCGTGACACATTGGCCGAAAGATTCGGTGCGCGCGTGCTGTCGCTCTCTGACGATATCGTGCGTCGTTGGGGGCGTATGTCCGGAGAAGGGAAGCGGGCAACCGGACACGCCCCACCGGTGATCGATTCCATGATCGCCGCTGTGGCGATCGAGCACGAATTCTATCTCGTCACCCGCAATGTGAAGGACACACGCGGCTCCGGCGCGACCGTGTTTGACCCGTGGAACGACGACCCGGCCATGTTCCCGCTAAGCCCGCAGAAGAAACGACTGAAATAGCACCCTGAGTGACCGGGCGATTACGGCACGGTCTCAATGTCGGTCTCGCGAAACTCGTCGGCGGTCGCGAGGATCGGGACGCGGTAGTATTTCGCGCAGGCATAGTGCAGGCAATCGCCGAGGTTGAGGCCGCGGCGTCCGGAGCGATAGCGATGAACTGCCGAGAGGGAGAGCGTCGTGGCGCGTTTTGCCGGCGGCAGATCGCGGATATCGATGCCGCGCTCGTCCAGGAACTCCAGCATCAGCGGCTCGACCGCCTCGACCGACAGGTTGAATTTGTCCGGGCGCGTCAGGCCCAGAACGGCCTCGAGCACGGCAACCGGCGAGGTGATCCGCTTCTTTGCGCTGGCGAGCGCGTGGGACACGCGCTCGGCCTCCGGCTCATCCGACAAGACGGCAATGATGGCGCAGGCGTCGACGAACATCACGTCTGATCCCACAAATCGTCGAAGGCCTCTCGCGGCAGCGGCTCTCTTGCCTTGTCGTTGAGAGCGATGCCATGTTTCTCCCGCAGCCGTGCCGCAGTCTGCTGCGGCGTCTCGACATTGCGCCGCCGCTCGATCGCCTCCTTCATGGCGATGACGATGGCATCGGTGATGCTGACGCCGGCCATGCTGGCGAATTTCCGCGTCAGCGCGTCGGCCTCCGGATTGTTGACATTGATCGGCATGGCAGCCTCGATGTAGATAGCATCGAAATTGAATGTAGATACCGCGATCTACATTTGCAAGGCAGCGCGAAATGGGCGGGGCCGGAGCCCCGCCCTACGGCCTAGCCGAAGGCGGCCATCTGGAGTTCGGCCGCCTTGCGGTCGACGGATGTGCCGATGTTATCCATCGGACGCTCGAAGGGCTTCCAGCTCTCGCCGACGACCTGTTCGTAAGCTCGCACGGCGCCCTCGGCCGCCATGAGGAGCGCGTGAGCCTGAAGGCCCATGTCGGCGGCGAACTCGCGGCGGCGTTGGGCCTTTCCGTCGAAGCCGACCGGACCGTCCAGATCCTCGTCACGATCGTCGCAGGCGGATTTAGCGGTAGCGTCTCGCGCCTCGGTGACCGCGCGGGTGTAGAACTGGCCGGCGCCATGGGCCGAGCCGACATAGGCACCGACGATACGCTGGAGGTGGATCTGCATCGCCCGCTCCGCGAGACCCTCGCTGAGGCTGTCGGCGGTTTCGACGATCAGGCGCTCGTGCAGGTCACGGATGCCGTTGCTGTCGAGCACGGCGAGCCCGAAGCTCTCCGAGATGCGCGTGGCCTGCGTCGCATCGGGGCAGGCGAGGCGGACCATTTCGAGGGTGGTGCCCTTGCGCAGTGGCACGACGCGGGCGGTCTGACGGGAAGATTGTGCGGTCTTGGCCATGTCGTCATCCTTTCTTCGGTTGCTCCCGGGGAGCCTCGCTGGCGCTTGCCGGCATCGCCTCGGGTGCGGTCGAAAGGAACCGGCGCAAGCCGGGCGGTTCACAGGTCCGGCCTTTGCCAGGCGAGCGGGCCGGGGGTGCGGACGAGCAGGGCTTTCAGCCCTCGCGAAGGACGCAAGTCCGGCTTGCGAGATCGGCGAAGGCCGGCCGCCACGCGGCGCGGCACGCGACCTTGAAATGCACGGCCGACGGCTCAGACCGCAGCAAACCCGAGGCGATGCCGGTAAGCGCAGCTCAAACCGGAACGCTACCGGAGAAAGGCTACATGGTCCCGCTTCTCCCGATGAGCCGTCGCCACCGCATATGCCGGCGCAGCAAGGGAATGCCGCGTTGCCTGCCCGGATGCGCATCAGGTTCGCATCTGGACTTTCGAACTCTTCCGATCGATTGCGACTTCGCCGCGATGACGGGCGTGCCGAGACGCCGCTCCCAGCCGATCAGGATGGCGCGTGGAACAGGAGGCACCAATCGGCAATCAGCAAAGACCTCGATGACTATCGGTCCGCGATGCAGGCCAGCCTGAATGAGGCGCCGAAGTATGGCGCTTCTGCCTGCACGAACCCGCTATTTCGACTCATAAGATCGCTCGGCGCGAGCCGGGCCGGACGACAAAGGTGTCAAGTGAACACATTTAAGGTCGAGAAAGCAGCACAGGTCACCGCATACTTCACGCTCCGCGAAGACGATTCTATCGATGTGCTCAAGGTGGCCAAGCTCGTCTACCTCGCGGAACGAGCCTACTTGGATGCCTACGAGCTCCCTCTCATCGGCGACACGTTGGTCGCTATGCCTCACGGCCCGGTCCTCTCCCCGACCCTCGATCACGTGAACAGCGCCACTCCGGACAATCCGGAATGGAAGCACTACGTCGGAACGCGAGATCACTCCGCCGTAAAGGCCGCCCACGGCGTTTCCATCGACAACCTCGAGCACCTCTCGATCGCGGCCATCGAAGTCCTCGATGAGGTCTGGGCCAAATACGGACATCTGGACGGCTTCGCTCTGCGGGATTTGACCCACGACGAATGCGCCGAATGGACTGAGCCGAAGGGCGGCTTGGCGTAGACGACCCAGTTGATCCGCCGTTGCTCGGTCACCCTGCTGGCGAAGGCCTCGGGTCCGTTCAGCGCGGCGAGTTGCCCGAAGAAAGAGAGCTCGCCCGCCTCATGCGCCTGGACGAGCCGTTCGGTGAACCGGCGGCGGAACAAGCGCGAGAGGACATGGATGGGCAGGAAGAAGTTCGGCCGGCAGTCGATCCAGCGGCCGTCTCGCGCCAATGCGCCGCCGGGGATGAGGCAATGGAGATGGGGGTGATGCGTGAGCGCCTGCCCCCAGCTGTGCAGGATGGGGGCCAGAACAAGAGCTGCTCAAGATCGTACGCTAAGGTCGAACGGAGGATGAACCTTCGTCGCGAACCCGCATGATGGTCTGCCGGCTCGTTGCGAATTTCCTGGCAGTGGCCGAAATGCTCATCCCTGTCTCTAGGTCGTCGCGAACGTCCTGTTTTTGCTTGTCGCTCAGCGTCGCGGGGCGGCCGAGGGCTTTCCCTTCCGATTTGGCGCGCTTGAGGCCAGATTGTGTCCGCTCGATCAGCAAATCCCGTTCGAACTGTGCGACAGCATTGAGCACGTTCATGGTCATCATGCCGGCCGAACTGGTGAGATCGGCTCCACCAAGCGCGAGGCAATAGACGCGCACCCCCATTTCGGCCAACGTCTTGACCGTGGTGCTGACGTCGATCGCGTTGCGGCCGAGGCGATCGAGTTTGGTGACGATCAAAACATCGCCGGACTCCAGCTTGTCCAGGAGCCGGGAGAAACCACGGCGCTGCACGATGGCGGTGCTGCCGGACACCGTCTCGGTAACGATCCGACGCAGCTCGACCTGAAAGCCAGCCGCTTCGATCTCCTGAATCTGGTTCTCGGTGGTCTGCCCTGTCGTGGAGACGCGGACATAGGCGAAGGTGCGTGGCATGGGGCTGTTTTCGTCCGAATAGGCCGTCCGAAATATCACGCCTGTTCAGAAATATGTCAAGGTAATTTGTGGACAGGGTATTTTGCCCCTGTACGGAATCGTCCGTTTCTGGACAGAGGGTTGGTGCGCCGACGCTCACGTGCAAGGAGCAAAAGATGGCCCGACGGACACTCCTCAGGGCTCAGGATAGACAGGAGCTTTTCGACATCCCGACCGATGAGGACAGCCTCATCCGTCATTATTCTCTCGCGCCAGCCGATCGGCTTGAAATCGCGCTTCGTAGGCGCAAGCACAACCAGCTTGGTTTTGCGGTTCAACTTTGCCTTATGCGCTATCCGGGCCGGCCACTCATGCCGAACGAGAGTCCTCCAGCCGCGATGCTCAATTATGTCGCCGAGCAGATCAATGCCGATCCCAGGCAATTTGATCTCTACGCCCGCCGTGAGGAAACCCGTCGCGATCATATTGGACGTTTGCTGCGTTATCTGGATCTGAGGAGCGCATCCCTGCGGGATCGACGCGAGGCTCTGGTGGCGGCGATCGAAACAGCCTCGGCGACAGATAAAGGTATGCCGATTGCGAAAGCGATTATCGCCTCGTTCCGGGAGCGCCGGGTGCTGCTGCCGGCCGCGAACATGATCGAGCGCATGGGATTGGCCGCTCGGGCCATTGCCCGTCGTCGCGCCGAGAACACCCTGATCGCGGACCTTGATCCGGAAAAGCTGCAAATGCTGGACAGGTTGCTGGAAGTCGAGGTGGCGATTGGCCAGACGCGCTTCCACTGGCTGCGTTCGGCTCCGGATGCACCAGGAGCGATGAATCTCGTCGGATTGACCGAGCGCATCGCGTTCCTGCGTACACTCGGGATCGACCCGCGCCTGCAGGCCCGAATCCCCTCGGGACGGTGGGATCAGATGGTCCGCGAGGGTGACGCCACGCCGGCATGGCTCGCCAGCGACTTCAACGCCAGCCGCCGGCGTGCGACAATCGTCGCGCAGATCATCAAGCTCGGCCAGAAGCTCACTGACGATGCCGTGTTGATGTTCATCAAGCTGATGGGCAGGCTGTTTTCCCAGGTCAACAATCGGAAAAAGCAGCGTCATATGAGCGTCCGCCTGGAGACGTCGAAGGCATTGCGATTGTTCCTCGACACGATCGAGGCCCTGCAGGTGGCCAACGATACCGATGCAGATCTCATGCGGACGCTGGATCGGCGCGTCGGATGGCATCGGTTGCTTCAGGTCAAACCCGGGCTCGAGGCTATGGTGGAGCGCAGCGATGTGTCTCCCTTGGCGATGGCAGCAGAGCAGCATGCCACCGTCCGCAAATATGCCGGCGCGTTCCTCCAGACCTTTGCCTTCCACTCGCAGCGGCGTCACGATCCTCTGCTTGCCGCGATCGCGACCCTGAAACGACTCTACGTGGAAGGGCGGCGTGTATTGCCCGATCGCGTTCCGGTGTCGCATCTGACAAAATCGGAACGCGAACTGGTCTTTGACGGTGGAAAGCCGGATCGGCGGCTTTACGAGATTGCGACGCTCACTCATTTGCGGGATCGGTTGCGCTCGGGAGACGTCTGGGTCGAAGGCAGCCGCTCGTTCCGGCCGGTAGACGAACATCTCATGCCGAAGCCCGCCTTCGTTGCCCTGAAGCAGGAAGACAGGCTCGGCCTCGGCGTCCAAGATGACGGCGCAGCCTGGCTCTCCGAAGTCCGGGAAATGATGGACTTCAACCTGCAGCGTCTGGCCTGGCGGGCTCGCTATGGCAAGCTCGACAGCGTGAGGCTGGAGGCCGGCACCCTGATCGTGACGCCGCACGCGAGCGATATTCCTGCCGCGGCCGAGGCCCTCAATGCCGAAATCAGCGACATGTATCCCCTGGTCGAGGTGCCCGACCTGCTGCGGGAGGTGCATGAATGGACCGGTTTTGCCGACCAGTTCACCCATGTACGGACGGGAGATGCACCACCGAACATCGCCGCTATGCTGGCCGGCGTGCTCGCCGACGGCACGAATCTCGGCCCGAAGCGCATGGCGGGGGCGTCGAAAGGCATCAGCGCCCATCAGATCGGCTGGATGCGCAGCTTCCATGCTCGCTCCGAAACCTACCGGGCCGCGCAGGCTTGCGTGACCGATGCACATACGCGCCATCCGCACTCACGGCTCTGGGGAGACGGAACAACGGCATCGTCCGATGGACAGTTCTTTCGGGCCAGCGACCGGGCCGCCCGGCTCAGCGCCATCAATCTGCACTATGGCAGCGAACCGGGAACGAAATTCTATAGCGGGCTCTCCGACCAATACGGCTACTACAGCATCCTGCCGATCAGCCCGACCGAGAGCGAGGCTGTCTATGTGCTCGACGGTCTGTTCGACCACGACACGATTTTGGAGATCGAGGAACTCTTCACCGACACCGGCGGCGCCAGCGACCATGTCTTCGCGCTGTTCGCCTTGGTCGGCAAACGCTTCGCGCCCCGGCTGCGCAACATCAAGGACCGGAAGTTCCACGCCTTCGAGAAGGCCGATGCCTATCCGGCGCTGGCCAACCATATTGGCGTGCCGATCAACACCGCGCTCATCCTCGAGCATTGGGACGATCTTTTACGCCTGGCCGCCTCGATCACGACGCGTACCACAGCGCCGTCGACGATCCTCAAAAGGTTGTCCGCCTCATCGAAATCGAGCGATCTGGCCAAAGCGCTCCGCGAACTCGGCCGCATCGAGCGCACCCTGTTCATGATCGAATGGTATTCGAGTCCGGCATTGCGCCAGCGCTGCCAGGCCGGTCTCAACAAGGGAGAAGCAGCCCACAAGCTCAAGCGCGCCGTCTTCTTCCACGAGCGTGGCGAAATCCGTGATCGGTCCTACGACAGTCAGGCCTTCCGGGCGTCGGGACTCAATCTGGTGGTCAGCGCCATCGTCCACTGGAACACCGTCTATCTCAGCCGGGCGACAGCCCATCTGCGCCAGCAGGGTCGCAACATTCCCGACGAACTGCTCAAGCATGTCTCGCCGCTCGGCTGGGAGCACATCAATCTCACAGGCATCTATTCCTGGGACACCGAGCAGCAGATGACCGAGGGCTTCAGACCCCTGCGACTTCCCGCCAGAATCCTCCGGGCTGCATGACGTTCATTGTACGTTCGACCTTAGCGTACGATTTCGAGCAGCTCTTGTTCTGCCCCCTAGCAGAAACTGTCTGGGATATACTGGAGACCCCACGTAAAACGCAGGGAACCGTGCTCCTTTATGACGGGTTGGGCACGATCGCCGGCGCGGCGAGCGCAGAAATGCTGGCTGAGCAGGGCGCGCAACTCGTTTATGTTACCCCTGATAGGCACACGGCGCTGGAGACGAGCTTCCTCGATCGCCCTTTCATCATGCGGGAGCTCTATCAAAACGGCACGCCAATGTATCCGGATAAGCGGCTTGTTCGCGCTGTCCGCAACGGACACCGCATCGAAGCGACTTTCGTAAACGAATACACCGGCGTCGAAGAGGTTATGGCTTGCGACCGCCTCGTTATCGAGCGCGGAACCATTCCTATGGATGAATTTTACAATGACTTACGCGCAGGCTCGCGAAATGATGGTGTCACCGATTTGGACGCATTTGTCGTTGCTGACCGGCAAACCCTTAGTCTCAATCCCGATGGCCACTATGATCTCCACCGTATTGGTGATGCCATTTCCTCCCGCGACATCCACGCGGGAATGCTCGACGCGATGAGGCTATGCAGGCTCATCTGATGATGAAGATATTCGTGTCACCGGGCTCAGAACCGGCGCTTGCGGCGAGATAGTTTGGTCATTCCGCACAGTATCCCCGAGGTCGTGAATGAGAGCGTGGTCTGAGACCTCTCGCTTCAACCGGACGCAAGTAGATACGCCAGTTGCAGGATGGGACACGACTGCAGTGCTCACGTCAAAAAGGCAGCACAATATGGAAGCGTGCGATGAAGCACTGCTTGATGGGGCGGCAAATACAAATATTCGTAAATACCGTCGTCAGGCCACGCCCCTGGCGACGTTCCTTCGGGCGCATCGAAATCCCCGCCGCGCTTCGTGGCAGAGATGGGAACACGGTCACGGCCCTAAATCAACTTACTGTAATTTGATAGGGTCGCCGCTCGAATCTGGCATAGTCGAATACTGCGAGACGACAACAATTAGCCGTTCTTCACACCCGGCTCAGAAGAATCTCCTTCAAAACCGGAGGTCAACTTCCCGACACGAATCTTGGTCATTTCGATTATACTCTAGGAAATTAGGCCGATCGCCCTTAGGTCCCGTATGTCGTCCAGCATTGGGTTTTGGGTATCGCTCGACTAAGCTGTCCGCGTGGATAGCCAGTATGAGCTGGAGCGATTATCGGTGAATTTGATCTACTTTGCAGCGTTTCGAGCGGTCATGCTGACGGGGACCGTGAGCGCTGCAGCTGAGCTACTCGGGCGAAGCCAACCGGCGGTCAGCCGGCTGCTCGATAAGCTCGAGGCCGAGCTGGGCGTAACACTCTTCGAGCGTCGCCGCGGCCTGGTCACGCCGACATCCGTCGCGAGCCTTCTCCTGGATGAAATCGAACGCGCATATGTCTCGCTCGATTCCCTCAGAAGCTTCGCTGCACGCGTGGCGGAGGGTGAAAGCAGTCGCATCGAAACTGCCATGATGCCAGCCCTAGCTTTGGGGTTCGTTCCGCGGCTTCTCGCGAAATTCCAGGTTGAGTGGCCTAAGACCAAGATTCTGCTAAACGTCACCGTATCGGCCCGGGTCGAAGAGTGGGCGGCCTCTCAGCAGATCGACATCGGCCTAGCCGAGACCCCCCTTCGACGATCCGGATTCCGCATCGAACCCTTCAGCGATATGCCTTACGTTGCGGCCGTCCGCACTGATCATCCGCTTGCCGACAAATCGTGGATTGAGCCTGGTGATCTCGTCGGCGTGCCGTTCATCTCCTTGGCGTTGGTGACTTCAGGCGGCCAGCTGGTTGCGCAGGCATTTCGTTCGTCCGGTATCAAATACGAGCCTGCATATGAGACAACTGTGTCTGCCACCACGTACCAGCTCGTTAAACATGGCATGGGTGTCGGGCTCATAGATCCCTACACCGCTGTCACCGAAATCGACGAACACGTCCGCATCATCCCGTTTTCGCCGTCGATTCCCTTCAACGTCGCGCTATTGCGGCCGGGTTCACGGCCGCCCAGTCGGGCGGTCGACGCGTTGCTCGACCTGCTTGCAAGCGAACGCGATGAGGTACTGAAACGACTACCGCGCTAGCAGCGGGTACGCTTGATTGGCGACGAGGTTCAACAGACCAAGTTCGGTGGTACCGGCTTTGTGCCGCGGTCACAGGCCTACGAGAAAGACGCACAATCGCGATTCAATATAAGTTTTCTGCATAACGATCCCCGAACATTCTATTTTGAGTATTTCCGATCTGGCGATTAACTTGCGGCGTCGATTTTTTCGGAGAGGATCGTTCCGACGGATGGCAAGGGCAGGGGCCAGCACGAATAGCTTCGATGTCGTCGTCATCGGCGGGGGCATCAACGGCACCAGTGCGATGCGGGAGCTGACAGCCGCGGGCTACCATGTGCTGCTTGCCGAGAAGGCCGATCTCGCCAATGGCGCATCGAGCCGCTCGTCACGCATACTCCATTGCGGCCTGCGCTATTTCGAGACGCACCACCCTGTCAGGACGTTCGCCCGCTCGCCAATGCGCCTCCTGGGGGCGGTCAAGATGGCGAAAGCCGCCATGGAGTCGCGCGAAGAATTGGTTCGCCTTCGAACGGAGCGCTGCAAGCCCTTCACGATGTGCTTTCCGCTCTACAGCGGCGCCGATATCCGCGGCTGGCATCTCGACATCGGCTTCGCGTTCTTGAACCGCCTCGGTCCCGCGAACCCGCCGCTCGATTATCGCCGTATCCGAACAGACCTCGACCGAGACATCCCCTTCGTCGCCGATCTGCGCGACCGGGGGCAGCTCAAATCGGTCGCGACCTATCGCGAATACATGATCGATTGGCCGGATCGCCTCTGCGTCGACAACGCGCTCGAGGCAGAGCGGAACGGCGCCAGCTTGCGACTGTTCACGCGGGCGGCGCTGCGCGAGCGCGCTCCCGACGGCGACTGGATCGTCGATCTCACGGATCGCTCGGGTGGGAGCGAGGCGATCCGTGCGAAAGTCGTTCTGAACCTGGCAGGGAGCTGGGTCGACGACATAGGCCCGGTCGGGCAGCAACCCAATCAGCCGCTCGTGCGCGGGACGAAGGGCTCGCACATCGTCGTGCGCCTGCCACAGCGCTACAAGGATTACGGCATCGCGACGCTCCATCGCGGCGGCATGCCGTTCTATTGCCTGCCGCTTGAAGGAGACTGGTTCTATTTCGGCCCCACGGAGACGCCGTTCGACGAGGATGCGGACGAAGCGCGCCCGACCGGCGACGATGTCGACTTCCTGCTTGGCGAGGCCAACCACCTGCTCCCGGGACTGTCCCTGGGGAAGAAGGATGTGGGCTTCACCTGGGCGGGCGTGCGTCCGCTCACCTTCGACCCCGAGCAGCCGATGGGCCGGCGCACGCGCGAAATTCACGACCTGACCGCCAGGGGTCTGCCACGCGTGCTGGCCATGACGGCGGGCCCGGTCCAGAGCCATATGAGCGCCGGGCGCGAACTGCGCGCAGCCGTCTCGAGACTGCTGCCGCCTTCGCGGCCGAACGTCGGTGCTCGCATGGGCGATGCCGGCATATCTACCGACGGCGAGACCGATCAGGCCGGGGCCTACAGGGCGGCGGTGCGCGACGAGCACGCGCGCGATCTGCGCGGCATCCTCTACACGCGAACGGGCCACGCCTGGGGGCGGCATGTCGATCGAGACTTCGTCGCGCAGGCGGCCCGGTCCGTGGCCGATCTCCTGGGCTGGGAACCGGCCCGGGAGGCCGAGGAGGTCGAAACGTTCCTGGACTATCAGAGCCGCCATTTTCCGACGGGGAATGCGGCCTGAAGACGACCAGCTGCCAGAAGTCCAAACAAAAGGGGAAACAGAAATGGCATCGTCAAGCAGTTCGAAGCATCTCGCGGCGCTCGCCGCGATAGTGATAGGGTGCGGCGTCATCCTCGCAGCCGGACCGTCCCAGGCCGCAGAAGGCCGCCTCAAGGAGATTCTCGAGCGGGGCACGGTCAAGGTCGGCGTGCAGGGAGCGTTCAAGCCCTGGTCGTTCCCGGCTCCGGACGGCACGCTTCAGGGCATCGAAGTCGATCTCGGCAAGAGCGTCGCCGACACGCTCGGGGTAAAGTTCGAGCCTGTCGTGATCACCTCGGCCAATCGCATGCAGATGCTGCAGCAGGGCAAGATCGACCTCATCATCGGCGGGATGTACGACACCGCCGAGCGCCGCAAGATCGTCGGGATCATCGAACCGGCCTATTGGACCTCCGGCCCGAGCATCCTCGCTAAGAAGGGCGTCATCAAGGACTGGAAGGACATTGCCAACAAGCCCGTCTGCGGCAAGCAGGGCAATGCCTACAACAAGATGGTCGAGACCGAGCTGAAGGCCAAGCTCACGGCTTTCGCCGGAAATACCGAGGGTAAGGAAGCCCTCCGGACGGGCAAATGCATCGCCTGGGTCTATGACGACGTCAGCATCATGGCCGATCTCGAAGCGCCCGAATGGCAGGATTACGAGATGCCGGTTTCGGCGTTCTACAACAATCCCTGGGCAGCGGCGGTCCCGATCGAGGAACTGAACAAGGGCTGGGGCGCCTTCATGGCCGGGATGGCCTATCGCTGGCAGGGCGAGGGCAAACTCATCGAGCTGGCCAAGAAGTGGAATGTGAAGCCCGGCGACTGGTTCACGGAGCAGCAGAAAAAGCTGCGCTGGGACACGAGCTATCTGAACCCGAAGAACTAGACCGATGCGCGTTCAGACCCGTCCCGTCGATGATGGCCGCTCATGTTGAATCTCATCGGACCTTATTTCCGAAGGCTGTACGAGACGACGGGCCTGAACTTCAACGTGTTTTACGATCAGTATGAGTTCGATCGTTTCATCACCGGCGCCAGCAACTCGCTTCAGCTGATCTTCTGGACGTTGCTGCTGTCGCTTGTGATCGGCGTTCTCGGCGCCTGGGCTCAGAATGCAAGGAGCGCGATCGTGCGGGTGGTGATGGACGCGTATATCCAGGCCTTCCGCAACACGCCGCCAATGATCCAGCTGCTGTTCTTCTTCTTCGGCCTCGGCACGTTCATGCCGGCGGTCGACATGGGCGGTTACTCGCAGCCACTGATCACGTCCTATGGCTGGGCCATCATCTCGCTCGGCATCTTCGGCGGTGCCTTCAACGTCGAGATTTTCCGCTCGGGGCTGGAGGCCGTGCCGGATTCAACGCTTGAGGCGGCGGAAAGCCTCTGCTTCTCTCGCTGGCAGGCCTATCTCTACGTCACCCTGCCGCTCGCATTCCGGATCGCCCTGCCGGCGCTGACGAACAATCTGGTCAGCCTGGCGAAGACCACCTCGCTCGCCTACGTGATCGCGGTGCCGGAGATGACCTATGTCTTGAATCAGGTCTGGTCGGACAACGTCAACGTTCCCGAGATGATGCTCCTGCTGTTTCTCTTCTACATCATCGTGGTGACGGCGCTGGCGGGCGTGCTCCATTTCATCGAGCGCAAAGTTGCGTTGCCGGGGTACGGCCAATGACGACGCGCGCCTTCGTCATCGACAAGGAACGCCTGTCGCCGGCGCGCCCGCTGGCCTGGCTGAGTTGGCGGTACGGGCTGTGCCTCCTGATCGCATTCGCCTTGTCGCTGGTCTCCGCCTGGGCGCAGTCCAACCCACCCGGACGTGCCTCGGCTATCGAAACGCTCGGCATCTGGCTGCCCTTCATCCTGCGCGGGTTTGCGCTCAACCTCGCGATGAGCTTTCTGGCGATGGCGCTGGCCACGGTGCTGGGCATCGCGTTGGGCCTGATGCAGATCAGCCTGATCTGGCCGGTGCGCATGCCCTCACGGTTCGTCACGCATCTGCTGCGCAACTCGCCCTGGCTCGTGATCCTCTTCGCCATCATGTACATGCTGCCGACCGAGCTGCGCCTGCCCGGCGGAGGCAGGGTCCCCCTGCCGGACTGGGCCAAGGCCGTCGTCGCCTTCGCCCTGCCGGTGATGGGCAACATCAGCGAGATCGTCCGCGGAGCCGTGCACTCCATCCCGACCGGGCAGTGGGATTCGGCAGAAGGACTGGGATTTACGCGCTCCCAGACGCTGCGCTGGATCATCCTGCCGCAATGCGTCCGGCGTGCCATTCCGCCGTGGATGAACTGGTACGCGCTGCTGACACTCTCGACGCCAATGGCTTCGATCTTCAGCGTGCACGAGGCTGTCGCCAACGCCCAGGCGGGCATGGAAGCGACAGGTGCCAGGCCGGACCTGCTGTTCCCGTTCTACCTGTTCCTGCTGTGCCTCTTCTTCGCCTACATCTATCCGATCGCGCTTTTGACACGAAAGCTTGAGCGTCAATATGTCGTTTGAAACCAGAGTGACCGCCATATCGGCATCGCAGCCGGGCGAACCGATCGTCTCCTTGCGTGACGTGCACAAGTCGTTCGGCACGCTGGAGGTCATCAAGGGCATCAGCCTCGATGTCGGCAAGGGCCAAGTCGTCTGCATCATCGGGCCGTCCGGCTCCGGAAAATCGACCCTGATCCGTTGCATCAACGGCCTGAGCCCGATCCAGCGGGGCTCGATCACGGTCCAGGGCCAGGAGGTCAACGACCCCAAACTGGACAAGCTCGCGCTGCGGAGGAAGGTCGGCATCGTCTTCCAGCAGTACAATCTGTTCCCGCACAAGACGGCGCTCGAGAACGTCATGATGGCGCCGGTGAAGGTTCTCCGCGAGCCGAAGGCCGAGGTCGAGCAGCGTGCGCGTGCGCTGATCGGGAAAGTGCGGCTGACCGGCAAGGAGGATACCTATCCCGGCCAGCTTTCGGGGGGACAGCAGCAGCGCGTAGCGATCGCGAGGAGTCTCGCGATGCGCCCCGACGTCATGCTGTTCGACGAGGTCACCGCGGCGCTCGATCCCGAGACGGTCAAGGAGGTGCTCGTGACCATCAAGGAACTCGCGGCCGACGGCATGACCTGCATCCTCGTGACGCACGAGATGGGTTTCGCGCGCGAGGTCGCCGACCACATCTACTTCACCGACAAGGGCGTGATCGTGGAGCACGGTCCGCCGCAGGAATTCTTCACCAATGCCAGGGATCCGCGGACGAGGCAGTTCCTGAGCCAAGTCCTTTAGCAACGCGCCCCCGCGCCCTGCGGCGCGGATCTGTTCACCCATCACGGCAACCGCCGCACGAACCTCCCCGTTCGCGCGATCGGCGAAGCCTTGACGTTTTCCGGAGGCAACCATGTACCAACCCGACCCCGCGATCACAGCGAAAGATCCCCTGCTGCAACCGCTGACGATCAAGCATGTGACGCTCCGCAACCGGATCATGAGCACTAGCCATGCCTGCGGACTGGAGCAGAACGGCATGCCCGACGATGCCTATCAGGGCTATCACGAGGCGAAGGCCAAAGGGGGCATCGGACTCTCGATGTTCGGCGGCTCCTCCAATGTCGACATCGATTCTCCCAACATCTTCCGCCAGCTCAACGTCGGCACAGACGCGATCATCCCGCACCTGCAGCGGTTCGCCGACAGGATGCATGCGCAGGGGGCCGCCCTGATGTGCCAGATCTCCCATCTGGGCCGGCGCGGCGATCCCTATGGCGGCGACCGACTGCCGACGATCGGCCCCTCGCCCATCCGGGAGACTGCGCATCGCAGCATCCCCAAGGAGATGGACGAGCACGATATCGACCGGGTAGTGAAGGCCTTCGCCGCGGCTGCGCTGCGTTGCAAGGAGGGCGGCCTCGACGGCATCGAGACGATGGCAGGCGGGCATCTGATCGGTCAGTTTCTCTCGCCGGACACGAACCGGCGCACCGACCGCTTCGGCGGATCGCGGGAGAACCGCTGCCGCTTCGCCCTGATGGTCCACGAGGCGATCCGAAAGGCCGTTGGCGACAGCTTCCTCGTCGGGATGCGGTTCACGATCGACGAGGGGCCGGACAGCGCCCTGCGCCTCGAGGAGGGCATTCGCATCGCCCTGATCCTGAAGGAAGCCGGCGCCGTCGACTTTTTCAACGCGATCTACGGGTCGATGGAGAACGTGCCGGCTCTGGCGAAATACAACATGCCGGGAATGGGCACGCCGCTCGCACCTTGGGTCGAGCCGGTGGGCGTGTTCCGGCACGAGGTCGCTCTGCCCGTCTTCCATGCCGCCAGGATCGCCGACCTGTCCTCCGCTCGCTACGCGGTGCGCGAGGGCAAGGTCGATATGGCGGGAATGACGCGGGCGCAGATCGCGGACCCCTATATCGTCGCCAAGCTAGCGAGCGGGAGAGAAAGCGAGATCAGGCCCTGCGTCGGCGCCACGCATTGCCAGTCACAGCACCGGCCTTCCTGCCTGCACAATCCCGTCACGGGTCGCGAACTCACGCTGAAGCATGAAATCCCGAAGGCGCAGGGACCGGCGCGGAAGGTCGTCGTGATCGGCGGAGGCCCGGCCGGCCTGGAGGCGGCCAGGGTCAGCGCGGAGCGTGGCCACGAGGTTTCGCTCTACGAGGCCGCGGCGGAATTCGGCGGCCAGATCCTGCTGGGCGCCACCGGATCGTGGCGACGCGATCTAAAGGGCATCGTCGAGTGGCGCGTGGCCGAACTCGCCCGCCTGGGCGCCAGCCTGCACACCAACGCCTATATGGATGAACAAGACATCGCCGGGTTGGAGCCCGATGTCGTGATCATGGCGACCGGCGGATTGCCGCTGGTCGATATCGGCGAAGGTGCGGAGTTATGCACCAACAGCTGGGATGTCCTGACCGGGCAGGTCGCCCTGTCGGGCGATGTGCTGATCTTCGACGGGACCGGCCGGCACCCGGGCCCTCTGGCGGCAGAACGGGCGGTCGAGGCGGGCGCCCGAGTCAGCTATGCCTCCATCGATGCCGTGATCGCCGAGGAACTGACCTATTCGGAGCGCATCCGCTGGAAGCAGGTTTTCCTCAAACACGGGATCCAGCCGATCCCGGAGACGCGCCTGGTTTCGGTCGAGCGCCGCGACAACCGGTTGCTCGCCCGGCTCGTCAACGACCTCTCGCGGGACGTCACGACCGTCATGGTCGACCATGTCGTGGTCGAACAGGGCAGCATTCCCATGGCAGAGGTCTACGACCAGCTGCGGGCGGGCTCCAGCAACGAGGGCGTCAGCGATCTCGAAGCGATGGTGAAGGCCGCGCCGCAGCCGCGCAAATCGGCTAAGGGTTTCGAGCTGCACCGGATCGGCGATGCCGTAGCAAGCCGCAACATCCATTCGGCGATGCTGGATGCCCTGCGGATCTGCAGTGCGCTATGAAGCGCTACCCTCCCCCGTTGCTAGCGGCCGATCCGGTCGAGGAACTGGTACCAGCCGGCGACCGTGCGAACGGCCGGCTCGCGCATGAAGTAGAACGGGATCGGCTCCGGGCGCTTCCGTCGCATCAGGCCGAGATCGGCCTGGTCGCCGAGCAGGATGTCGAGCGCGCATCGGCCGAGAAAGCTCGCCATCGCGATCCCGGCGCCGTTGTAGCCGAGCGCGAAGGCGGTCCTGTCGTTCGCCAGGCCGATCTGGGGCAGGCTATCCATCGTCATGGCGACGAGGCCCGACCAGCGATGGGTCACCCTGGCGCCGGCGAGCTGAGGGAAGATCTCCTTCATCGCAGCTTCGAGCGCAGCGAAGGCGGCGGCGGAATCGGCCTTGCCGAATGCGCCGCGACCGCCGAAGAGCATGCGGTCGTCGATCCGGCGAAACCAGCGCATCATCCGTCGCGTCTCGCTGTAGCTTCGGCCGCCCCGCATCAGCGTCGCGAAGATCTCGGCCGGAAGTGCTTCGGTCGCGACCATCGCGCTCCGGAACGGGATCACCGATTTTCTGACGCCGGAGGTCGCCGGGGACAGGTCGGAATAGCCGTTGGTGGCGATGATCAAGCGCTCCGCGCGGAGCACGCCCTGCCCGGTGACGATCTCGACCCCCGCCGGTCCCTGGTCGACACGCTCGGCCAGCGAGCGTTCGAAGATCTGGCCGCCGCCGTCGCGGACGGCGCGCGCCAAACCACGGGCGTAGTTGAGCGGGTGGATGACGCCGGCATGCTTGTTCAGCACCCCGCCGACGAAAGCGCTGCTCCCAGTTTCGTCCCGGGTCTGCGCGGCATCGAGGATCTGCAGGCTCGTATCGCCGAAAGTCTCCATGGCGATCCTGGCTTCGTCGGAGAGACCCATCAGGGCGTTGGCGTTGTGGGCACAGCGCAGATTGCCGGCCATCGCAAATCCGGCGGCGTGGATCGCATGCTCTGCGACATTGCGCTCGACGCAGTCCATGGCGTCATGCGCCAGACGGTTCATGCGCTTCGCGAGGTCGACGCTGTGGTGCCTGGCCATGTCGCTTAGGGAAACGCGATACTTGGTCGAGACGACCCCGCCGTTGCGCCCGGAGGCACCGAAGCCGACTTCGCCCGGTTCGATCAGGGCCGGCTTGAGGCCTCTCTCGATCGCGCGCAGCGCGGCGCAGAGACCGGTATACCCGGCCCCGATGATGGCGACGTCGGCCGTCGCGGCACCTGCGAGCGCATGGGATGGGGAGGCCGCGATCGCGGTCTCCCGCCAGAGCGACGGCGGAAGCGTCAGGTCGGACATGGCCGTTGCTCCGATGGATTACAAAGGCCCGGCGTCACCCGCGCTCCACCGCATCGGCCAGTTCGCCCAGCGACGCGAAATGGAAGTCGGGCTTGGTGACCGCCTTCGGAACGGGAGTGCCGCCGAAGCCCTTGAAACCCTTGCGGCGTTCGATCCAGCAGACCTTGTATCCGAGTTCCCGCGCGACGCCGATGTCGTGATACTGGCTCTGCGCGACGTGCAGGATCTCGTCCTGCTTGAAACCGTGCGCGGACTGCCGGCCGAGATTGTAAAAGAAGAAGCGCGGATCGGGCTTCGCAAATCCAACCTCGTCGAGCGTGACGCTGTCGTGGAACGGCAGGCCCAGCTTGTTGGCGCAGTTGGTGTAGGCGACCTGGTCGTAGTTCGTCATCGCGACCAGGCGGAACTTGCGCCGCAGCCGCTTGAGCGCCTCGGCGGAGTCCGGAAAAGCCGGAGCGGTGAAAAACAGACGAAAGAAGCGATCGCCCGCGGCATCGTCGGCCGACAGGCCGAGCTTGCGGGCCGCCGTGAGATAGACATCGCGCATGACGGCGCTGGCGGGGCCGGGAAACTGCTCGCGGGCGGCGAGGTAGGCCGCGAAGATCTCGTCCTCCGTCAACTGGGCTGCCGCTGCCCCTCCGGCGGCGCGAAATCCATCGAGAACGCCCTTCTCGAAATCGATGCATGTTCCGACGATGTCGAATGTCAGCACCTTGAAGTCAGCGAACGACATGGCTTCGGCCTTTCGATTGTGGTCGCGGGCGCGCCATCGACACAGGCGCTGTCCGGACAAGTCGAGCATTGGGCCGGTTCCGGCAATCCGATAAATTATCAACGCGGGGGTTACATCCTGTAATGTCCCAGCTCAGGCGACTGCTCCCCTCCCTCAATGCGCTGGTTGCGTTCGAGGCCGCCGTCCGCTGCGGCACGTTCGCCAAGGCGGCGAAGGAACTCGGCGTGACGAGCCCCGCGGTCAGCCGAACCATCGCCCGGCTGGAATGCCATCTCGGCATTCCCTTGTTTCACAGGACGCCGAGAGGCGCCGTCCTGACCAGCGACGGCAACAACCTGTTCTCCGGGATTTCCCAGAGCTTCGGCGACATCGAGAGAACCGTCGCCGATCTCGTCGAGCGCCGCCGGTCGCTGCGCCGGCCGATCGTGCTGTCGGTATCCGCGGGCTTCGCAACCCATTGGTTCATGCCGCGTCTGGCCCGGTTCCAGACCTGCTTTCCGAGAGAGGAAATCCATTTCCAACTGATCAACGGCCCGCTGGAAGGACCTGTCGACGGCGTCGACATTGCGATGCGCTTTGATCCGCAGGCGGAAGCGAACACCCGGGTCTATCCGCTGATGCGCGAACTTCTGTTGCCGGTTTGCGCCGAGCTCTATGAGGGCGCTCGCACCGAGGCGGATAATCTCCTGCCCGCGGCGGCTCGGATGATCTCGCTCAGCGGTTCGCAGTTTCAGTGGCACCAGCTCTTCGCGTCCGATTTCGCCGGAGGCCGAGGGAACGAGATCCTGCTGACCGACTATAGCCTAGTGGTGCAGGCGGCCTTGGTCGGACAGGGCATGGCGGTCGGCTGGTTCAACGTGGTGTCCGGGCTTCTCGCCTCCGGCGCGCTGGTACCGGCGCTGCCGCAGGTCATCGCCACCGGACGCCGGTGCGACCTGGTTTTGCCGAAACGCCCGCATTCGCAAGTCGTGTCCGAGGTCTGCGACTGGATGCTGCGGGAATTCCAGAGCGACATCGCGCGCATTCGCCAACGCCACCCTCAGGTGGGGGAACAGCTGGAAGAATCCCTCTTCCGGCCACAGCATCAGAGTTTTGGGAGGACACAAGATGTATATCACGGCACGCATTAGAGCCGAGAAGGTGTTCCATGGTTACGACGAAAACCGCCAAATGATCGTCAGTGATCCTGCGCCCGCCGATTTCGTCGAAAAGGTCATCAAATTGGACAGGATCCTGTCCTTTACGGACAAGTATATTTTCATCGAATGCCCTCACGACACCGTTCAGACCTGGGAATACGAGGGGTCGCTCGATGACATCAAAACGCAACTCCGCGGTGCGGGCCTCCTCTTGGGCTGAGTTGGCTCGTGTTGGCGGCACGTTCATGGGAAATTCCCGATCATAGGAAGCCGGATCTTGCCGCGGCGTCATGCGATTTCCATCGACGCCTAGCCTGACAAAGCGCCGGTTACCCCGTTGCCCTGGTTGCGCCGCCACGCGGCGCGCCAACGCCCTGCTAGGATCCGCCGATGAAGCTCACATCCGCTCGCATCTACCTCATCGAGAGCGGCGGCATCCGGCCGGTCCTGCTCGAGCTCGAGACCGACGTCGGCATCACCGGGCTGGGCGAGGCCTGTGTCGCCTACGGTATCGGCGGCACCGGTGCCGCCGGCATGCTGAAGGATATCGTCGAACGATACATGATTGGCATCGACCCGCTGCGCATCGAGGCGCTGTGGAGCGAGATTTATGATCATGGCTTCTGGGCCAAGGGCGGCGGCCCGATCATCTACTCCGCCATGAGCGCGATCGAGCAGGCCCTGCTCGACATCAAGGCGAGATCGCTGAACATTCCCGTCTACGAACTTCTCGGCGGACGCGTCCACGACCGTTTGCGGACCTACTGCAACGGCTGGTATTTCGGCTGCACGCGCGACGAAGATCTGCCGGCTGCTGCCGCGAAGGCGGTTGAGGACGGCTTTGACGCGCTGAAGTTCTATCCGCTCGCGCTGATCATGCCCGAAGGGCGACTGCGCCATCCCTCCTTTCGTGCCGCCAGCGACCGCTCCGTCGTGCAGCGAGCCGTCGGCATCGTGAAGGCGATCCGCGAGGCCGTGGGGCCGCAGGTGGAATTGATGCTGGATCTTTCAGCGGGCCTCACTCCGGACGACACCATTCGCTTCTGTCGCGAGATCGAAGCGCAGGACATCACCTATGTCGAGGAACCGGCGGTGCCGGGCGATCTCGGTGCATTGGCGAAGATCGCGCGCGGCATTTCCCAGCGGATCGCGGTCGGCGAGCGCATCTATTCGCGATACGGCTTCCGCGACATCCTGGAAAGCCGCGCTGCCGACATCCTGCAGCCCGATATCGGCAATACCGGCGGCCTGATGGAGGCGCGCAAGATCGCGGCGATGGCGGAAGCCTACAGCGTGAAGGTGCAGCCCCATATTTGCGCGAGCGCGCTCTCCACCGCCGTCGGCATGCATCTTTCAGCCACGCTGCCAAATTTCTACATCCAGGAGCATTTCCCTTATTGGAGCCGGATTCCAGGGCATGTGGACGTTCTCGAAGACCCGATCGAGCCGCGCGTAAAGAATGGCTATCTTCACGTGCTTGACGCGCCGGGTTTGGGCGTTGGGCTGCGCAGGAACGCCCTCAGCAACAGCATCTTCTGCGAAATTTCGCTTTAGCGCTGCGAGTGATCCGTCGACGGTGTTCGACAACACGATCACACCTGCCCGGCCGGGTAGGGGTTGCGACCGCGCCCGAAGGCCTATCGAACTGAGCGCCCGCTCATCGACGCCGAGGGTATGATGCGCTGCCGCGCCCAGCAAGCTCGCCTGGGAGGCCTGCCCGCTGAAGCTGCAGTGCTCACCCAGTTTGCCTGCTCGCAAGATCCTAGGCTCGGAGGCGCGAGCGACGCATCAATCTCTTCAGTATTCGATTGTCATTTCGGTTCAGCGTGTCCCGATTCTCAAGCCAAAAACCTTCGGGATAGCTGCTGCGGCGCGCATGAGGGGCCCGGCCTGCTCACCTTTCTCCTCGGCCTCCTCGCAGCCGATGATGCCCCAGCGCACGAGTCTGCCGCCGATGGCCCGGAACGGCTCCGGCGGCAGCTTCGGCACCTCACGCGTGCACAGCGGCAGCGTCGACCATTCGTCCTTCGCGCCGAGAACCAGCGAGGCGAGGCACTGGCCGCCCATATAGGTCGGGTTGACGCCGTGGCCGGAATAGCCGGCACCGTAGTGGACGCGCGTGCCGGGCAGGGTGCGGAAGAAGGGCAGCCGATCCGAGGAAATATCGATGCCTCCGCCCCAGATCTTCTCGATCGCGACATCCGCGAAGGCAGGCAGAAGCCTGCGCAGCCCCTTTTCTGCCCGGGCTGCCGAAGCGCGATCCATAGTCAGTGCGGGATCGCTCGTATTACCACCGAAGCTGATGGGCCCGGAGCCTGAACCCATCAGGACGCGGCCGTCCACGGTCTTGCGAAAATAATGGACGAACATGCGGAGATCCGCGAGCCCCTCGTCGTGGTTCCAGCCCATGGCGGCCAATTTCTCGGGAGCCGGTTCCGTCATCAGGGCGTAGGACGAAAACACACTGACGTGCGGGCTGACTTCGGGGCGTTTCGCTAGTTCGATATTGGTCGCGAGCACGACCTCGCGGGCAATGATTTCGCCGGAGGGCGTCGAGATGCGGTTGGGAGAACCCGTCGCAAGCCCGCTCATCGGCGTTTTTTCATAGATCGCGACGCCGGCCTCGATGGCGGCCTTCCGTAGGGCCCGCGCCAACCGGGCGGGATGCACATTGGCGCCCTCGGGCAGATACAAGCCGCCACGGAACACTGGCGAACGGCAATGATCGGCGACCTGCTCCGGCGTCAGCGCCTGCGCGCTGTCCGGTACGCCGAGGCGCTTGGCCGTATCGGAATAGACCTTGATCTTGGCATCCTGCGCTGGCGCTGCTGAAACGCGGACATTGCCGGCTTCGCGCCACCAGACGTCGCGGCCGGGAGCGGTGGCGAAGGCTCGTATGGCATCCTGGGCGCGCGTTCCTGCCCGCGCCACGGCGAGCGCACCGTCGGGTCCGATATTGGCTGCCATGCCGGCAAGCGACGCCCAATAACCGTGAACCTTGCCGCCGTTCTTTCCGCTCGCGCCGGAGCCGCAGAGCGAGGCCTCGATCAAGGCGATCGAGAGCTGCGGGGCCCGCTCACGCAATGCTAGAGCCGTCCAAAGCCCCGTAAAGCCGCCGCCGACGATCGCGACGTCGACCGTGATCTGGCCGGATAACGAAGGCGAGGGCTTTTCGTTGCCTTCGGCGCGGAGCGCATCGCTGAACCACCAGGAAGGATCACCGGGAGAAACCGAGGGGAGGGATGGCTGCGACATGGATTGCACCGGAATGGCGGAACAGAACCGAAGTTTGATGGCCTCCGCAGCGAGAGCCGCCGCGGAGGCCGCAAGACTCAGACCAGCGCCTGAACCTGGATTTCGACGAGGATGTCGTCGGCTGCGAGACGGGATTCGACGGTCGCCCGCGCCGGCGGCTGCTTCGGATCGACCCAGGCTTCCCAGGCTGCGTTCATTTCGTTGAAGGTGCCGACATCCTTCAGCCAGATGTTTCCGACGACGATGCGGGTCTTGTCGGTGCCGGCCATGGCCAGGTAGCTGTCGATCTGGGCGAGGATGTCAGCGGTCTGCTCCTTGACGCCGCCGCTGCGGTCCTTGGCGGTCAGGCCGGATAGGAAAGCGAACCCGTTCGCGACCAGCACCTTGCTGAGGCGGCCGGTGACTTCGTGACGCGTAATCATAGTTCCTCGTGACGGTTTGGAATGATGGGCAGGCTCACGCCGGCCCGACGCTATCGCCCTAAAGGTGCGATTCCCGGATGTTGATGATCCATATGAGTCTCGCTTCGCGCTCGGAGCGATTGACGAGGTGGTGAGGGATCGTGCTCGGGAACTGGAAGCTGTCGCCTTCCGCGATCTGGAAGACTTCGTCCCCGACCGCCAACTCGACATGCCCCGACATCACATAGCCCGCCTTGTCCCCGGGTCCGGTCAGGACATCGGCGCTTTGCGCGCCTGGTGGGATCGTCAGGATCATGAAGCGGAGCTGGTTGTTGTCGCGCGGCGAAAGCAGCTCCTTGGTGAAATGGCTGCCGCCGACCACGATCTTCGGGCGCTCGCCGGGGTGGCGGACATAGCGGTTCTCGCGGGGAGGCTCGGCCTCGTTTTCGAGAAACGACCACAGCGTCACGCCCAGAGCCGCGCGGAGCTTCTGCAGAGTGCTGATCGATGGATTGGAAGCCCCGCGCTCGATCTGGCTGATGCTGCCCGAGGAAACGCCGGCCTTGGCCGCCATCTCGAGGATGGTCATGCTGCGTTCGGTCCTGAGCGCACGCAGGCGGCGACCGATTTTCACGGCCTCCAACTGCTCTTCGGACTCAGCGTCGAGGCTCTCGGAAGACTGGGCTACATTCGGCATGGGGTCGTGAGGCTGATTGAGATGGTCGGACGATATGATGAGCGCTCCGCATGCGCAATCAGTTTGTTGAAATTAGTTTCAGTCGAGAAAATTGTACGTAAAATCAAATATATAGATGGTAATATCCCTTGAAACGCGACTCTGCGCATGAATCAGCCACTTGACGAAACGTCCGTCTAATGAAAATTTTTGACGAAATTGCACGCCTTGAGACACAAGGCTGACTGTGGCGTTCATTATTATGTCGCTCCCTTTTCAGTCCGTTGAGCGGCTCGGGAGCTTCGTTGAGGGGAGATGGAACGTGGATAGAAATCGCTTCGGCCGGCTGTTCTCGCAGGTTGGTCTCAATCGCCGCGATCTGTTCGGGCTGGGGGCGGGAGCCGTCGCAGCAGCCTCCTTCAGGTCCGGCGCCCAGGCCCAGACGGCCGGCAAGGCGAGCCCGCCCCCGCCCGCGAAGCCGACGGGCGTCGTGGTGGTCGGCCTGTCCCAGGAGCCGGTCTCGTTCAATCCGCTGATGCCGGGCGTCGAAGTCGACGAAGTCGTCTGGACGAGCGTCTTCAACTCGCTCTGGGTCGCGGAGCCGAATGGCAGCCTGAAGCCGGATCTTGCGGTCGAAGTCCCCAGCGAGGCCAATGGCGGCATCGCCGAGGGCGGTCTGGCCTGGACCGTCAAACTGCGTAACGACGTCAAATGGCATGACGGCACGCCTTTCACTGCCGAAGACGTCAAATACTCGCTGGAACTGATCAACGCCGCGGGCTTCAAGGCGCGTACGCGTGTGGGGCACGCCTTCGTCAAGGACATCGCGGTCAAGGGGCCTCACGAGATCGCATGGCGGATGGAGAAGGCTTATGCGCCCTATCTGGCGATGCTCGCCAACACGCACATCGTTCCGAAGCACATCCTCGGCAAGGCCGGCGACCCGAACACGGCGCCGTTCAACAACGCCCCGGTCGGCACAGGCCCTTTCCGCTGGGGCACGCGCACGCCGGGAGACAACATCACACTCCTCGCCTATGAGGGCTATCACGGCGACGGCCCCTATCTGGAGAAGGCCGTCCTGAAATACGTGCCCGACATGACGGCGCTCTATGCGCAGTTCCGGACCGGGCAGGTCGATATCGTGATCATCTCGGGCATTCCGGCGAATTTCTATCAGGAAGCCATCAAGCTCCCCGGCCGCAAGGTCGTGGTCGCGCCCAGCGGAAATCTCGAGATCATCATGCCGAATCTCGGCAACAAGGTTTTTGCCGAGAAGGCCGTGCGCCATGCGCTCTACGCTGCCATGGACAAGCAGGCCATCATCGACGCGATCTACTACGGCGTCCCGAAACCGACGGAGTCTTTCGCGCCGCGGGAATCCTGGGCTTTCAACCCTAATCTCCCGGCCCAGAAGCGAGACCTCGACCGGGCCAACAAGCTGCTCGACGATGCAGGCTGGAAGCGCTCCGGCTCGGGCACGCGCATGAAGAACGGCGTGCCGCTCGAATTCGCCGTCTCCACGACGACGGGCAACCAGCTACGCGAACAATGCCAACAACTGATGCAACAGGACTGGCAGCAGATCGGCGCCAAGATGACGATCAACAACATGCCGGCGGCCGTGATCTGGGGCGAGTTCTACGTGCGCTCGAAATTCGAATCCCTGCTGGTCGGTACGACCTTCCGGACCGGCGTCGACCCTGATCCGGCCTCGCGCTTTGCCTCCGACGCGATCCCGGTCAAGGGCGGCAGCGGCGGCAACTACATGCAGTGGGAAAACGCCGAGGCCGACGCCCTGATGAAGCAGGGGCAGGAGACCTTCGATCAGGAGAAGCGCAAGGCGATCTACTGGAAGCTGCAGGAGATTGTCCGCGAGGAGCTGCCGATCCTCCCGATCTTCCAATACGCGCCGATCGAGGGCGTCAAGGAAGGCCTCATCGGCTATCGCCCCAACATCAACCAGCGCCAGAATGCCTGGAACATGGGCAGCTGGTACTGGGCCAAGTGATGGGCCAAGGACGGACCAAGTGAAGCAAGTGGCGTGAAGCGAGCTGAGTGAACCTATGATTGCGACCTGGAGAGCGGCGTCTTGATCGGCTTCCTTATCCGCCGGTTAGGACAATCGCTGTTGCTGCTGTTCATCGTTTCGATGATCGGCTTTGCGATCCTGCATCTGGCTCCAGGCGGCCCGCTTTCCCAGTTCGCTGCGGGCGGAGACATGACCCAGGCCGATCTCGACCGCATCGCGGAACAGCTCGGCCTCAATCGCCCTCTGCCGCTGCAATATGCGGAATGGCTCTGGCGCATGCTGAGCGGTGATTGGGGCCGCTCCTACCGCGACCAGCAGCCTGTCCTACACGTCATCGCCTCCCATCTGGGAGCGACGTTCGAGCTGATGCTGACCTCGACGCTGCTCGCCATGGTGATCGGCGCCTGGGTCGGCATTCTCGGGGCGATCAGGCGCTATTCGCTGTTCGACGCGTTCGCGACCGTCGGAGCGATGGTCGCGCTGTCGATCCCGACCTTCTGGTTCGGCCTCGTCGTGATCTATGTCTTCTCGGTCGGGCTCGGCTGGTTGCCCGCCGGCAATCGCTACACGGTCGACGACGGCTCTCTGCTCAACCAGCTGCACCACCTGATCGGGCCCTGCATCGTGCTGGCCCTGGTCTCGACCGCGGTCTGGAGTCGCTACATGCGCTCGTCGATGCTGGACGTCATCAATCAGGACTATATCCGCACGGCCCGCGCCAAGGGCGTGCCGGAAAGGCAGATCCTGCTGCGCCACGCGCTGCGCAACGCGTTGCTGCCGATGATCACCATCACGGGTCTGCAGATACCGACATTGCTGTCTGGTGCCCTGGTGACGGAAACTGTCTTCACCTGGCCCGGGATGGGCCGCCTGTTCCTCGATTCGATCAGCTATCGCGATTATCCGGTCGTCATGGGAATCCTCATGTTCTCGGCCGTCCTCGTTCTCCTCGGATCCCTGATCGCCGACCTTCTGTACGGTGTCGCGGACCCGCGTATCTCGGGGAGCCACTGATGAGCGATGCGCCATTCACGAGCGAGGCCCTGCACGGGCCGGCTCCGGGTTTCTGGAACAACCCTGGCCTGCGGCGCTTTCGCCGTCACAAGCTGGCCGTTTTCGGCACTATCACCATCGTGCTGCTGACGCTCGCCTGCGTTTTTGGGCCGATGCTGCTGCCCTACACGGACACGTTCATCGACATCCGTTCCCGCTTTGCGGCTCCGTTTTCTGGCCCGCATATCCTGGGAACCGATCCCCTTGGCCGCGATATCCTGGCGCGGTTGTTGATGGCCGGGCGTATTTCGCTGGCTGTTGGTTTCTCCGCCATGATCATCGCCATGGTGATCGGAATCGTCGTCGGCATGGTGGCGGGCTTCTACGAAGGGGCGGTCGGCGCGGCGCTGATGCGCTTCGTCGATGCGATGCTCTGCTTCCCATCCATCTTCCTGCTGCTCGCCATCTCCGCGCTGATCTCGCCTTCGGTGCCTTCCATCGTCATGCTGATCGCGATGACCTCTTGGATGGAGGTCGCTCGGGTCGTCGAAGCTCAGATCCGATCCCTCAAGACCCGTGAGTTCGCTCAGGCCGCCATCTCCTTCGGCGCCAGCAGCGGGCGCATTATGCTGCGCGAGCTTCTGCCCAACGCCGTCGCGCCGATCGTGGTCGCCGCCACGCTCAACGTTGCCCATGCGATCCTGGCTGAGAGCTACATCTCCTTCCTCGGCTTCGGCATCCAGCCGCCGACGCCGAGCTGGGGCAATATGCTCGAAAGCGCGCAGAGCTACCTCACCAGCGCGCCCTGGCTTGCGATCATCCCGGGCGCCGCAATCACGCTCGCAGTTACGAGCTTCAACTTTATTGGCGATGGGCTACGGGACGCGCTGGATCCGAAGCTCTAAGAGGCTACGGCTGAGCTGCTGATCGCGCCCAAGATAAAGTATTCGCCAGCGCGAAACAATAAAATCGGGCGCAAGCTGCCACGAATCCAGCGATAGGAATATGATATGGCGAACGATTACGAGGGCCGCGCCGAGGTCTCTAAGCGCAATTACATGTACGATCTCGAAAAATTTGGCAAGCATTCCAGCGCAATCCAACCCAATCCCGATCCGGTAGCTCTGGCTGCTGCGCTGACCTCTGCTTGTCATAGTGTTGAAAAAGGGCTGGCGATGGAAGCAACGCGCGCGGGTTTCGCGGCGCTAAAAATTGAATTCATGCTGAAAGCAATTGCCGAACTTGAGTAGGCTGGACATGTCGGTCTAGCGACCCAAGGCGCGCGCGGATGTCTCCAATCCTACGTAAAATTCCACGATGTCCGCAATCTAACTGCGGATTCCGACGAGGCCGCCCACCTATTCCGATATGAAGTCGCCCGGTTGGTCCAATCTGAAGCCGCCCGGGGATTCCGATCTGAAGCCGCCCACCTGCGAGGTTATTCCTTCGGGTCAGAGGGGATGATGGGTTGGAGGTGAAGATCGGTCAAGCTGGGGCTGTCACGGCCCCATCCTGAGGCCGTTTTTTACGGAGGCTCTCGCCGGCAAGCTCGATGCGATAGGCGTTGTGAACGAGTCTGTCCAAGATCGCATCGGCCAAGGTGGGATCCCCGATCAGGTCGTACCAGCGATCCACGGGGAGCTGGCTCGTGATGATGGTGGAGCGGCAGTTGTGCCGCTCCTCGATGATCTCCATGAAGTCCCGGCGCTGCTCGGCGGTCAGGCTTTCTGGGCCCCAGTCGTCCAGGATGAGGAGGTCGACGCGGGTGAGCGGGCGTAGCAGGTTGCGGGCATGCCGGCCGGTGCCGCGCGCGAGCGCGAGGTCGGCGAGGAGGCGCGGCATCCGGCGATAGGAGACGGAGATATCGTCCCGGCAGGCCTTCTGGCCGAGGGCGCAGACAAGCCAGCTTTTGCCCAGCCCGGTCGGCCCGGTGACGAGAAGATCATGATGAGCCCGGATCCAGTCGCAGGAGGCGAGCTTGAGGAACATGGCCCGGTCGAGACCGCGGACGGCGTGATAGTTGACGTCCTCGATGCTGGCGGCGACGCGCAGTTTCGCGGCGCGGGTGCGGGTCTCGAAGCGCCTCTGGTTCCTGGCGGTCACTTCGTGATCGAGCAGTAACGCCAGCCATTCGGCATGGTCGAGGCTGCGGGCTTCAGGTTGAGCCTGAAGGTCCCGGAAGGCCGCGGCCATGCCGGCAAGGCCGAGGGATTGCAGCAGGTCCAGGGTCGGATGCTTCAACATCAGATTTCTCTCTTTCCGGTTGGTCAGTGGAAGTAGCCCGGACCACGCAGGTTGCGATGGTCGATCACCGTCGTGTTGCCGGTGGCGACCGGGCTCACCATGCGGTTGGCGATGATGGAGGAGATGGCCTTGTAGGAGAGCGCGCCGATGGCAAGCGCGCGGGCCGAGACCTTCTCGGCATAGCCGGGGTCAAGGTCGCGATAGAGCCGCAGCACGCCAAGGCAGGAGCGGAAGCCCTGCTCCGGATGCTTTCCACGGGCGAGGATCGCGAGGATCAACCCTTCCGTTTCCGGCCCGATCGAGCGCCCCCACCGCTGGAAGCGCTCCGGGGTCCACTCGGCCCTGAACCGGTGCGAGCGCGGCATATGGTCCGTCACGGTGCCGTGCCTGGGAGAACCGCCATAACGGCGCTGGTGAGCTGCGACGCGCTGACCCCGATGGAAGACCTCGATGGTACGCGCGGTCGCACGCAGATCGACCTGCTCCCGGATCAACGCATGCGGCACCGAGTAGAAGAAGGCGTCGAACTCGACGTGGTAGTCGAGGTTCACCCGCACCAGCTTCCACTCGGCGAACTCGTAATCTTCCTCTGGCAGGGGCGCCAGTGCCGGGCGCTCGATGGTCTCGAACAGGTGGCGGCGGCTGACGCCAAGATGACGCATGACCTTCCCGTTCAGCCGCTCCAGCATCCCCAGGATCGCCTGGTTGGCTTCGTCGAGCGAGAAGAACGTCATGTTCCGCAGTCGGCCGAGGATGTAGGTCTGGGCCAGACGCACCCCGGCTTCGACCATCGCCTTGTCCCTCGGCTTGCGAGGGCGCGTCGGCAGCACGCCGACACCGTAATGCGACGCCATCATGCCGTAGCTACGATTGAGCTCAGGGTCGTAGAACGATGCCTTGTGGACCCCGGCCTTGAGATTATCCGGGACCAGGAGCCGGGCCACGCCGTTGTGGAAGCGGAACATCCGCACATGGGGGCACCTCAAGGTTTGTACGCTAAACCGCGCTAAGCTGGACGAAGCATGAACATGGCTCATGCTGCCTGCCGCAGCCGCGCTGTCGGATCGTTGAGCGAACGATAGGTGTTCGGGGCGATGTCGTCGGGCCGTTCCCACAGGTAGTCGCCTGTCAGGCCGACATGAGCCCAGCCCATCGGAGAGACATGGGTGAGCAAGGCTTCGGAGACGGCTTCGCCTCGGCTGCGCAGATGATCGACGGCGCGTTCGAGATACAGGGTGTTCCAGTAGGCGATCGCGGCGATGACGAGGTTCAGCCCCGAGGCCCGATGGGCCTGGTTCTCCAGGGTTCGGTCCGAGAAGCGACCCTGGCGATGGGCATAGACGGCCTGCGCCAGGGCGTGGCGGGCCTCGCCCTTGTTCAGTCCGGCCTGGCACACCCGACGCTGCGACGGATGTTCCAGCCAGTCGAGCGTGAACAGCGTGCGCTCGATGCGCCCGATCTCGCCGAGCGCGAAGTCCAGGCGGTTCTGACGCTTATAAGCTCCAAGCTTCTTCAGCATAGTCGAAGGCGCCACCGCGCCGGCCTTGATCGATGCGGCGAGGCGGACGATGTCGTCCCAGTTCTCGGAGATGACCTCGGTGCGGATCGGTCGCCCGATCAGAGCTTCCAGGCCCTTGTATCCTGAAGCCGGCTCGATCGTGCCGAGCCGGCGATCGGCGAGATCACGAAGCCGCGGCACGAACCGCAAACCGAGCAGGTGGCACAGCGCGAAGACGTGGTCCGTCGCGCCGCCGGTGTCGGTGTAATGCACTTGCGGGGCCAATGCGCTGCCATGCAGCAGCAGGCCGTCCAAGACATAGGGCGCTTCGCCGGCCGTCGCCGAGATGACGCGGGAATGGAACGAAGCGAAGTGGTCGGAGAGGTGGGTGTAGATCTTCACCCCCGGCTCGCCGCCATACTTGGCGTTCACTTCGGCCGCGCCCGCGCGCTCGCGGCCAGCCCGGAAGAACTGCCCGTCGGAGGAAGAGGCCGTGCCGTCGCCCCAGTGACGCGCGAATGGCAGCCGGTGATGAGCATCGACGATCATGGCGAGCGCGGCGCGATAGTTTTCTTCCGAAAGATACCAGTTGTGGGTCCAGGCGAGCTGGGCGTAGCTGACGCCTTGGCTGGCGTTCGCCATGCGCTCGAGGCCAAGATTGGTGCCGTCGGCCAGGACAGTGGCGAGCACGGCGTTCGGGTTGTCGTGGATCTTGCCGCTGCGCAGATCGCGGAAAGCCGACAGGAACCCCGTCCGAGCCGCAACCTCGCGCAGCAGATCGGTGATGCGCACGCGTGGCAAGAGCGCGTCGAGCTTGCGGTCGAGCATGTCGGCCTCGGGTGGCGTCGCCGGCGGCAGCGGCTTCACCTTCAGCTTGCCGCGCACCATCGACACGCCTTCCAGCTTGTCCTGCCGCAGCAGCGCAGAGAAGCGCTTCAATCGCCAATCCAAAACGCGGGCGCGACTTGCAATGTAGGCGTCCGCGGCAACACCGATCGGTAATCCGGTGGCGATTTCGACCGCTGCCCGCTTCGAGAGCAGATAAGCGTCGAAGCGCCGATAGTTCCGCGAGCACTCGATCCAGACGTCGCCTGCCCGCAGCCGGTCGCGCAGCGTCGAGAGCACGGCGGTCTCATAGAGCCGGCGGTCGATCCGGCCGTTACCCTGGCGCACGAGCCGCTTCCATTGCCTGTTTTTGAACGGCAGCGGCGCATCGTCCGGCACATCGCGCCGGCCACGCCGGTTGAGCTCGCGCAAAATCTCGACCGCCCGCAGGAGGGAAGCTCCGCCTCCAGCGGCGCGGAAAGCGAACGCCTCGAGGAACGCCGGCGCGAAACGGCGGATCGTGCCGTAACGTTCGGTCGCGGCCGCCAGCATGTCTTCGTCGGCCAGTTCGGCCAGCGCATCGATCTGGGGCTTGGCGGCGAGGAGCCGATGCCAGCCGACCGTCTCGTCGATCACGGCGAGAGCGTCGGTATCGCCCTCGCGCGCTTCCGACAACGCCGCGATCGTGCGGCCAAACAGGCGCATGAGCTGGCCGACGTCACGGGTCGTTGCCTGGTAGCGCCGTTCCTGACCGCGCCGGGCGCGGCTGAAGAGGGATCCGACGAGCTTGTCGAACATGTCGATCGCGGCATCCGCCAGTCGCATCTCGAGGTCGATCAGGCTCGCAATGAGGGTCGCCCGGCGTCGGTTTGCGGAGTAGTCGGAGAGCAGGAACGCCGGCGCCACCGCGCCTTCGCGCACGAACTGCCGGAAGCGGTGCTCGTGAACCGCGGACATGACGTCATCGGCGGAGATGCCGATGCCGCGCACGAAGGCCAAGCGATCCAGAAGGTCGTTGATGTTCGTCGTCGAGGGCGACTCCGGGATGTCGCGCAGCCAGGCAAACCGGGTCGAGTTCAGCGCGGCATCGTTGACCAGCAGAGCATCGAGGCGGCCGAGTTGCTCGGGCGCCAATGGAGCAACGAGAGCTTCCGCGGCTTTCCGTCGAGCGCGAGCCCGCCCGGCCAATCCGGCTCGTTCGATCGTGTCGGGGGCGGGAAGGATGATTTTGGCGGAACGCAGACCTTCGACAATCCCGTGAGCGATCGGTTCGCCCTTGTCGGTCGACCACGCGGCTGCGGCGGCGAGATCGAGAGCGAGCGGCACATCGGCACGGATGAAGGGGCGCAAGCCGAGATAGCCGAAGAGTTCGCCCGCGTGATCGAGCCGGGTCTGGGTGCGACGGCTATAATCGCGAAAGGCTGCCGCCGAGAGCCCGAGCTGATGAGCAAGGTAGGTCAGGAGCGCGTCGGGCACCGCATCGCCGGCGCGTAGGCCAAACCCCGGATAGCGCAGAAGGCAAAGCTGGACCGCAAATCCAAGACGGTTGCGACTGCCGCGCCGATCGGCGGCAAGGTCGAACTCAGCGGGCGACAAGGTGTAATGCCGGATGAGTTCGCTCTCGCCCTCGGGAATGCCGAAGAGGCGCCCGCGCTCGTCATCGGTCAGCAGCTCCCGCCGCGCCATGTCGGCCATCCTCCCCAAGGATGATCGACCCTAACCCGCCTCACCGACCTCGCCGAGTCCGATCAGTCGGATTGCGTCACACAATCAACAGCTCAATGCGTTTGCAGGCCTTTGACAGAATGACGGGATTAGTGACACGATTCGTCGATCATCAAGCTGCAGTAGCGGCGCTCGGATAATCGGCCGTTTGCGTGACGGCGCCGGAAGGGAAGAAGCTGGTGCTGATAGGCTACATGCGCGTGAGCAAGACGGACGGCAGCCAGGTCGTCGATCTGCAATCCGACGCGCTCGTGGCGGCCGGCGTCGCCGTCGATCAACTCTACACCGATCGCGCGTCGGGAAAACGCGACGACCGCCCAGGACTGGAGGCCTGCCTGAGAGCGCTGCGCGATGGCGACACGCTGATGGTCTGGAAGCTCGATCGGCTGGGCCGCAGCCTCAAGCACCTCGTCGATGTCGTGCAGGCTCTCAATAGACGCGGCGTCGGGCTGAAGGTGCTCACCGGCCAAGGCGCCGCGATCGACACCACCACGGCCAACGGCCGGCTGATGTTCAACTTCTTCGCGGCGCTGGCGGAGTTCGAGCGCGAGCTGATCGTCGAGCGCACCAATGCCGGCCTCGCCGCAGCACGAGCCCGCGGGCGCAACGGCGGCCGGCCCTTCAAGATGACGTCGGCGAAACTGCGGCTGGCGCAGGCGGCCATGGGCAAACCCGAGACGAAAATCGGTGAGCTCTGTGCCGAACTCGGCGTCACCCGTCAGACGCTCTACCGCCATGTCGCGCCCACAGGGGATCTCCGGCCAGACGGCGAAAAGCTGCTCGGCCGCAAGCCCAAATCGCCGCGTTCCCGGTCCGTCCAACTAAACGCGGTTTAGCGAACAAACCTTGAGGTGCCCCCCACATGGGCGCCGATCCAGTCCGACAACGTCTGCGTCCATACCACTTCGGCGTAGGCGTAGTTCGAGGCGCCGAGCACCGCCACGAAGATCTCCGCCTCCCGGATCTCGCCAGTCGTGCGGTCGATGATCGCGAGCTTCTTGCCCGAGAAGTCGACGAACACTTTGTCGCCGGCCACATGCTCCTGCCGCATCACCGGCGACAGATGCCGTTCGAAGGTGCGGTACAGGTCACACCAGCGGCTGTAGCCGTACCCCTCGGAATGGATCTCGCGGTACTCGCTCCAGAGGATCTCGAGCGTCACGCCCGGACGCTTCAGCTCGCAGGCGACCACGGCCCAGTCAGGCTCCGGTCGGCGGCGAGCCCCAAGCTGGCCGCCGGTCGACCGGCCGAACAACCGCTCTTCAAGAACGGCGTCGGTCGCGTCATCAGGCAGCGGCCAGCTCAGTCCGGCTGTCCCGGCGCGCTTCAGGTAGTCCCGGACCGTACTGCGCGCCACGTTGAGCGCCGCTGCAATCTCACGGCTGCTGCCGCCGCTCCCGGCAAGCCGAAGCATCTGTCGTATCTGTCTCATGGTCAGCTCTCTTGGGGCGGGCATACGCGTCTCCTCGGCATTGAGGAGGTCACGCTGCCCCGGAGGCTGACCCAAAGGAAAACGCCGCTCGCCCCGGGCGAATTCAAATCGGAACGCTGGGCGGTTTCATCTCGGAATGGTGGGCGGCTTCAAATCGGAATCAGTGGGCGAATTCCGTCGGAATTCTCAATCTAACGCTGCCTGTACATCTGGACGGGGAACTAAGGTCATTTGTAAACGCGATGGATCGGCAATACCCAGGCGGCTCCATCAGTATGACGAAGCAGGAAATCCTTGAGGCCGCTGACTTCGATTACACCAAGTTCGTCCGTACCCGACATAGCGTCCGCCATTTCACGGGGGAAAGCGTCTCGCCGGCCGCAATCAAGAAGGCGGTGAGCCAAGCGATCAAAACTCCGCGGACTTGCAACCGCGAGATGCGTCGAGTCTATGCCGCCTATGACGGCCCCTTGCGTGATCATCTTCTAACCTTCCAGCGCGGAAACGTCGGATTCGGTCACAACCTAGGCGCGGTCCTGATCGTAGCTGTCGACCTCCGTGAATTCGACATGATCGGCGAACGCAATCAGTGTTGGATTGATGGGGGCCTTTTCGCGATGTCGTTGGTCTTCGCGTTTCATGCTGCAGGCTTGGGTACCTGCATGCTCAATTGATCGGCCGATAGCGACCAGGACCTAGCACTTTGCGCCGAATTCGACATTCCTGACCACGAAGTGATCATCACAATGATTGGCGTGGGACATGTTCCGGAAAAATTTGAAGTCGCAGCATCCCCCGCGCCGACTGCCAATGAGATTCTGTTCTCCATTTCGATGCGAAATCCAAGGCGCGCTACTGCAGAGTGACAGCTGGCGGCGCCCCATGCGCGTGAAGTCCCGAAACGCCGAACCGGCTCGTCGATCTTGGCGCGCGATTTAGCGTAAGCCCTGAAATCGTCACATGGGTCAAGCCCTCTAGCTCGGAACATCAACGTTCATGCCCCTGGCCGGGAGGTGGGAACGGGGCGATGCTTACAAATATCTGCGCCAGACCTCCGTCTAATCGACCCGTTGCACAAGCGTGAGAAACCAGTGGGTGTTCGGGCATTCCGGGCCAAATCATAGCCTGCTGGCTTTCTTAGGTCCGGGTCCGCACCAGTCCAACGGTGCGTACGAACACGCCGACGCGATGCTTCTGGGCGGTGAAGACGGTCTCGACTGGCGAAAAGGGTAAACAACTGCTCGCGGAGCGGCCAGACCGTTTTGGCGTCGGGCACTGCATCCGCGAGCCCCAACCCAAGAAAGCGCATGAAGGAGAGCCGGTCCTTGATCTGAAACTCGGTGGCGTCGTCCGACAGCATGTAGAGTGTTTGCAGGATCAGGATCCTGAACATCAACATGAGATCGTAGGGCGGCCGGCCACCCTTCGATCCATCGGAGCGCTTCACCGCAGACATCAGCTTCGGCGGGAAGGTCGCGAAATCGATCAACGCCGCGAGCTTCACCAACGGATCTGCGCCAGCAGGGTCGCAACATTCCCGACGAACTGCTCAAGCATGTCTCGCCGCTCGGCTGGGAGCACATCAATCTCACAGGCATCTATTCCTGGGACACCGAGCAGCAGATGACCGAGGGCTTCAGACCCCTGCGACTTCCCGCCAGAATCCTCCGGGCTGCATGACGTTCATTGTACGTTCGACCTTAGCGTACGATTTCGAGCAGCTCTTGTTCTGCCCCCAGGATGGCAATGCCACCGATCTCGCCGCCCAGATGCCGCCGATCGGCGGCGATGGTCTTCAGGGTCCAGAGCGCGGCGTCGAACAGGATGGCGTAGACGACGGCCTTGTTCTGGAAGGCGATCGCTGCGATCGCGGCCGGCACGGTGAACACGACATGGAAGTAGGGTGTGGGCAGGAGATCCTTCTGCCGCTCGTCGAGCCAGGCGGCGCGGGCCGGCCCCTGGCACTTCGGACAATGCCGGTTGCGACAGCTGTTGTAGGCGATGCGGGTGTGGCTGCAATCGCCGCAGGCTTCGAGATGACCGCCGAGCGCCGCCGTGCGGCACAGCTCGATGGCGCGCATGACGCGCGTCTCGACGCGGCCGAGCGAACTCCGCCGATCCCGGCGATAGGCAGGGCCGTGGCGGCGAAAGATATCCGCCACTTCCAGATCGGGGCGCATACGCGCCGCTCAGGCGGGCGGCGTGACAGTCAGGTCGAGGCGATCCAGCGGGCTTTGCGTCCTGGCGATCGTCGAGGTCGCCACATGGGTGTAACGCGCCGTCGTCGACAGATTGCTGTGGCCCAGCAGCACCTGGATGATCCGGATATCGGTTCCGCTTTCCAGAAGATGGGTGGCGAAGCTGTGACGCAGCGTGTGGACGCTGACCCGCTTGGTGAGTCCTTCCGCCTTCGTCGCCGAGCGGCAGGCCGCGTGCAGGACCTGGACATCGATCGGCTTGTCCGGGCTGCGGCCCGGGAACAGCCATGGCGCCGGGCGCGCCAAGCGCCAGTAGCTGCGCAGGATGGCCAGCAGGGCCGCCAACAGCATCACGGTGCGGTCCTTGGCGCCCTTGCCATGCCGGACCTGCAGCACCATCCGGCTGCTGTCGATATCGGCCACCTGCAGGCTGACCGCCTCCGAGGCGCGCAAGCCCGCGGCATAGGCCGTGGCCAGCGCCACCCGTGTCTTCAGCGACGGCACAGCTTCCAGAAAACGCACGACCTCATCGGCGCTAAGGATCGACGGCAGCTTGCGCGGCGTGCGCGCATAAACGATCCGCTCGGGGAGCTCGGCATGGTCCATCGTCACGCCGTAGAAGAACCGCAACGCGCAGACGATCTGGTTCAGCGCCGGCCAGGAGATCCCCTGCGAGACCAGATACACCTGGAACGAGCGGACATCCTCCAGCCCGAGCCGATCCGGCTGGCAGCCGAAATAACGGCTGAACTTCGTCACCGCGTGCAGATACGATCGCTGCGTGGCCGGCGACAGGTTGCGCAGCGTCATGTCGTCGATCATGCGGCGACGAGGGGCGCTCATCGGCTTGGCTGCGGGCATCGGGAGCTCCTGCTGGCTGGGTGGCTTCAACACCCAAACCCTCCCAGCCGGAGCCTCCCGTCACAAACCCCGCAGCTCTCCCGCGTCAGCGGGTTCGTTCAATCCCAAAAACGCCAGCCGTGCTAAAAATCTGCCAAAGTAGAGCTAATCTGGAACTCTCGCTTAGTCCTGTCGGCGGGCGTACCTCACCGTGCTACGATTAGGTTTGGCTTTACGGGTGACCCGTGCCTGGCAAAGGCTCCGGCCACTAAAATGGCTCTTCATTCACTCGGTCCGGGCACGATGGAACCGGCTGAAGGTTGAGCCTTGAAGCAGAGTGTCGTGGTGCAAGTCGGACAACGGACCAAACCGTAGTGGCCGCCGTGTTGCTCGACCGCCCGCGGTGACCGTACAGATCCAACGATTCAGCTACCAAACGCGTTAGCCCGCCAAGCCGATGCCGGAGCCCGCCGCTCGAAGGCGACTATCCAGGCATCACCGCTGACCCCGACGCCGTGTCGACGTGAACGCCCGGCCAATATGGCTGGCAGGGAAAATGAGCCTTCGGCGCCGCGCAGGCCATTGCTCAACGAGCCACAGATCACATGACACATGTCAAGTTTGCCCCTGCATTCCCGTGGCACTGGACATGCCGCTGCTTGAGCCCGCAGGCGGAGCGCGGGCTACAAGGCATGGAATGCCACCGCATGCGCGGTGTGGAATCTCGCCTCGCCATGAAACTGCTGATTGTATCGGGAGTTGAATGACATGTTGTTCAACTCTCCTCAATTCATATTTCTGTTTCTTCCCTGTGCGGTCTTGGGGTTCTTTCTGCTAGGGCGCAGCGGAAAGCCAGGCCTGGCCCTGAGCTGGCTCGTCGCAGCATCCTTATTCTTCTACAGTCAGGTCAATCCCTGGCTCGTCTTCGTGCTTCTGGGCTCGCTGTTTTGGAATTTCGCGGCCGGCCTCGTTCTCGCCAGCAGGAAGTCGCGGCTCCTTCTCGGTCTCGCGATAGCCGGGAATTTGGGCGCGCTGGCTTGGTTTAAATATGCTGGCTTCTTCGCTGGGCTCGTCGATTCGCTGACTGGTGCCGCACCATTCGATCTGGCGAACGTCGCCGTACCGCTCGGCATTTCTTTCTACACCTTCCAGCAGGTCTCCTACGTCGTCGACGCATATGACGGGGTCAGTCGCGAAGACAACCTGATACGGTACTTCGCGTTCGCGTCGTTCTTTCCGCAGCTTCTTGCTGGCCCCATCGTTCGCCACAGCGAGATCGTCAGCCAACTGCGCGACCCCGCGACTTACGCTCCACAGGCTCGCAACATCGCCCTCGGCCTGTCTGCATTCGCCATAGGATTGTTCAAAAAGATCATCATCGCGGACAACCTCGCACCGGCCGCCAATGCCACGTTCGACCTTGCGGCTCATGGGGCGTATCCGCCTATCGATTTTGCGTGGATCGGAGCAACCTCCTACGCCTTGCAACTGTACTTTGATTTTTCGGCCTATTCCGACATGGCGATCGGCCTTGCCCTGATCTTCAATATACGATTGCCATTCAATTTTTCATCTCCGTACAAGTCTGCAAGCATCATCGAATTTTGGGAGCGTTGGCATATCACGCTGACCCGATTTCTCACGACTTACGTCTACAACCCAATCGCGATGCGCCTCACCAGAGCTCGTATCAGCGCAGGGAAACCGGGGCTGCGCCGATCATCTTTCGAGCTGAGGCCATTCCTTCACTTGATCGCGACCCCAACGATCCTAACCATGGCCTTGTCCGGTCTCTGGCACGGCGCCGGTCTTCAGTTCGTCGCGTGGGGACTCCTTCATGGCCTCATGCTCGTGGTCAACCGCGCCTGGAGAAGCGCCACGGCGACGCTGCGGAGCGTGCAAGGGATACGAGTGCCTCGTGCGGTTGGAATTCCGCTGACCTTTTTCTGTGTGACCGTTGCCCTCGTGTTCTTCAGGGCGAACGGTCTCGATCATGCTGTCACCGTCTTAGGTGGCCTAGCCGGCTTGGCGAGCGGCCCTACCCCCGCAGCACTCGATGCGGCCGGAGGCCTCAAGGTACTCGTGCTTGGGCTTTTTATCGTCTGGTTCCTGCCGAACACCCAGCAATGGCTCGGCCTCGTCGAGTGCAAAATGCTCGCAGGATGGACGAGTCTCAGGGCGGCTTTCGATCCGGGAGATCGGAGACTGCCCAAATTCCTGCATGGCGCTCTTGCCGGGGCGGTCCTGAGCATCGCGCTGTTGCGCCTTCTGGGCGAGGCGCCGGCCGAATTCCTCTACTTTACGTTCTAGGTGCGCACATGAAAGCCTACCTGCTTGGACTGCTCGTCGGCGGCTTGTCAGCATTGGCTCTCGTTGCGGGTGGGTTCATGGCTGTCATGAACTTCAAGCCGCAAAACCTCATCGCGCCTGCCATATCCAGCGTAGAATCGGTCAACGAAAAGTTCCGGTTCATTCGCCGTCATCCTGGCCTGAACCCTGAAGTTGTCTTGGTCGGTTCATCCGTCGCTTGGCGACAATTCGACGGAGCCGCTTTCTCGGCCGGGACTGGCGCAACATTTCTGAACGGGGCTACGGCCCTGCTCTCGGTTCATCAAACGCGATACCTGACGAAGTTCTATGCGGACTTGTTCCCGCGCGCCTCCACCTTCGTCATGCTGACCAACCTCACCGATTTCGGCGATTGCGGCCAGAACCGTAATATCTTCAAGCCCGACGACGCCGAGAAGTATGTGCGAGGAGAGTGGCCGGAAATTTTCTTTTACATGAAATACCTGACGCTCGCTCGATATTACTCCGCATACCGCATTTGGCCGCAGGTGACCGTGCCGTTTACTGGCGACCGCTGGCAAGACGAGTTCGGGTCCAGCCCGCTGCAGGTTGCCGATCGCGGCCTCCGGTATGGTCCGCTGAAGTTCGATCCGACCTGTGTCGAGGAACTCAAGCAGTTTTCGGCTGAGCTTCGGGCCGGCGGGCGTCAGCTTGCCGTCGTCATCACGCCGGTCCGGCCAGGCTATCTTGCAAACTATCCCGATGCCCGCTCGCAGCTCGAGGCCATCATCTGCGAGATCGATCCGCAACTCCATAAAGACGGCAACCTGCTCGTGGACTTGCGTGAGGCCGATGTCCAGGAGTCGGATTACTGGGACGCCTTTCATCTGCAATGGCCCGCAGTTCAGCGGCTCACTGTCGGACTGAGCAAGGAGTTGGCGCCGTTCGTCCGGCGCGGAAACAAGGTGCCCGAGATGCAGATTGCGAGTTGCAGATGCGGGATCAACGAGCCTCGGAGCGGAGATGATGCTTTCCAGCTTCCCCTTGAACAATAGCTGCCTGGCCGACACCGGGCCGGCATCGGATGGGACGCTCACTTCCGCGCTCGCCAGGTCGGCGCGGCTCTTTCCGGATCGACCTGCGGTGTGGGCGCGGGGAGAAACCCGAACTTTCGATGAGTTCTGGGGCGCGGCCGGCACACTCGCGGCGGCATTGATCGATGCGGGAGTCGAACCGAACGATCGGGTTGCTCTTCTCTGCTCCCGCACCATCACGGCCTACACGGCGATCGCGGCTGCCCTGCGTGCTGCCACGACGTATGTTCCGCTCAATCCGCGTTACCCGCTGGAACGAAACCGAAGCATCCTGGCGGCCTCCGGTGCGAGCGCGCTTATCATCGACCGCAAATGCGCCGCGCTGTTCGAGCGCCTCCTGGAAGCTCCTCCGCCGAGCTTGAGGGTGATCCTGGCCCCGGAGCCCGATACGCGCCGTCCTACGGTAAGCACGCTGTTTCTCGACCCAGAGGATCTGGATCGGAGCGCAACGAGGCGCGCCCAGTGGCCCTCGCCCGTGGCTGAGGACCTCGCCTACCTTCTGTTCACCTCGGGGTCTACGGGGGCCCCGAAGGGTGTCCCGATTACGCATGGGAACGTCACATCTTACCTTGCCGGAATCTCGAACGTCGCTCCGGTGAGTCCGGAGGATCGTCTCATTCAGCTTGTCGACCTCACATTCGATCTCTCCGCTCACGACATGTTCATGGCCTGGACGAACGGTGCATCGATCGTGAGCGTCCCCGAGAATGCGACTCCGCTGGCTCCTCGGTTCGTTCAGGAGCAACAGGCGACGATGTGGCTGTCCGTCCCATCCGCGATCGGCATCGCGCATCAGGCTGGCCTCCTGGGACCTGGCACGCTGCCGAGTCTTCGGTGCTCGCTATTCTGTGGCGAAGCCTTTCCCACTGCGCTGGCTCAGACCTGGGCCCGTGCTGCGCCAAACAGCGTGATTCATAATCTCTACGGCCCCACCGAGGCCACGATCGCCATCAGTTACTTCACCTATCAGCCGGGTGATGCCCCAACGGTCCTGCCCATTGGCCAGGCCTTCGAGGGACAGGGGATGGCTCTGTTCGACGAGACCCGGCAGCCCGTTGCGCCCGGTGCGGTCGGAGAACTGTGTTTGGCTGGATCACAGCTCACCCGCGGGTATTGGCGGCAACCAAAGCTCGACGAGGACAAGTTCCTGACAATCGACGGGACACGCTGGTATCGAACCGGCGATCTCGGACGATGGAGCGAGGGCGATGGCTTCCATTACCTCGGCCGTATTGATCATCAGGTTAAGATTCGAGGGTATCGGGTCGAACTCCATGAGATCGAAGGCGCTTTACGAGCAGCAACCGGGCGCGATCTCGTCGCCGTCATTCCTTGGCCGCAGGCCGTCGACGGAGTGGCCGATGGCGTCGTCGGCTTCGTTGTCGGCGAACCACTCGACCCGAGCATCATCCGCAAGCACCTGGAGACATGTCTCCCCGATTACATGCTGCCCCACTCATTGTTCTTTCTCGAAGCGCTTCCGTTGAACTCGAACGGAAAGATCGATGCGCGTGCACTCGCGGAAAGCCCTGCACTCCATGCTCTGCAAAGCAAGGGGCGACGTGAGCCGACCGGCCCGGCATGAGGCGCACCTGCGTCGCCGGCCGAAGACGCATCTTCACCCTCAAGACATGAGGATCAATACATGAACGTACTCAGTCATCTGCAGGAGATCGCAAGGAGCGTATTCGAGAACGAGCACATCGTGCTCGGACGAGAATCAACGGCGGCCGACATCGCGGAGTGGGACTCTGTCTCGCATATCTCCCTGGTGCTGGCTGTTGAAAGCGAGTTCGGCATGCGGTTCGGCACAGCCGAGATCGGGTCCCTCGAAAATGTCGGCGACTTCGTCAATCTGATCGAGAGAAAGATGGCAAACGCTGCTTGAGCGGGCGGCCATGGCGCGATCCCGACGGCTCGGGCCGCGTTTCGCAGGGGGGCGCCACGCCGGGCCGTATCGATAGGCCCGGAGGAGTCCGGTGATGCCGATACGATTTTTGGTGCTCGGCGAGGGCTGGCCCGCGAAGAGGGCCGTTCGGACCATCCAGGCCCACACAAACGGCCGCCTCGTAGCGTGGATCAGTCCGGATACTGACAAGCACGAGTTGGAAATCGAACTAAGCGATTTCAATTCAGCTCGTGGCGCCGAGTATGTGCGGAAGCAGCAGGTCGATTGGGTTGTCAGCGCGAACAACATACAAATCGTAGGCGAAGACGTTTTAAGGGAAGTCGGGTATAAAGCTATCAACCTTCATCCAGCTCCCCTGCCTGAATACGCAGGGCTCCACTGTCATCAATGGGCTATTCGTAATGGAGATAAATTCTTCGGAGTAACGATCCATGTGATGGGTGGCTGTATCGACTCTGGAGATATTGTCGCAGAGCATAAATTCGTACTGTCAGGGGAAGAGACCGGGCTTAGCTTATTCATCAAATGCATGGGAGAAGGGGCATCGTTGCTTGAGGTTGTTCTCAATACAATCCTGTCAGGACGCGACCTAGGCCGCCGACAACAGGATTTATCCAAGCGGCGAGTTTATCGGCACAGTGACGCGATAGCGTCCGAGTTGAATTGGCAAGAACCGGCTGAGCGTTTGATCCGGTTCATCAGGGCATGCAACTATGAGCCATTCGCGTCTCCTACTTACAGTGCAAGATTAAAGCTTATCAATGGCGATGTTGTCACTATAATATCAGCAATTATTGGAGGTTTCACTGCAGAGGAGCCTGGTAGTTTTGTAAAAGTATCGGAGAGTGGCATTCACGTAGCCGCCGGCGATCGTAGAGAAGTGGTTGTCACGAAGGCTAAACACGCGGGAATCGATCTGTACGGCCATGCACTTGCCGCGTTTTTTGGATCGTATGGTCGCGCAGCCTGACGGATCACAAGGGCGTTGTCCGAGCCCTAAGGGCCGAACTTACAACCAGAAGCAGACGGTTGCAGCGATGCAGACGGCTGCGAGAACGTTGACGGCGTTGCGGTTGTATCGCGCGGCAACGCGTCGGAAGTCCTTGATGCGGCAGAGCATGCGTTCGATGGCGGAATGAATCGGTCTGCCGCATGGTGCTCTAGCCGACACCGAACGAGACCGGGTGGCTTGCGCCGTAGCCCAAAACCGGGGCGCAAAGGGTCAACGGTCTCTCAATCGGGCGTAGTGAAATCAAAGGCTTAGGTGAAGCTGGGCGAAGTTTCGACCCGGCCCGCCATTCCGTTTCAGATCAATGTCTTAGCCAGAGGATTGGGCCAGTGGGACATTCCGGTGGGGCATTCCTGTGTTCAATCCGGCCTGTTTGCTGCGTTCTAAAGCAGCATCTTCTATCTCCGCTGGCCGATTCCCCGGTGGCCTTCAGACCGGGATCAGGGTCGCGACATGGCTCTCCGTCGGCCTCTCGCTATTGGCGAGGCCGGCGGCGACCTCGGCGCGATCGGCCGGGCCGGGCTGCAGTTCTGGCTGAGCTTGCGCTTGCCCTCGAGCGTCGTGATCGGCATGCGCAGTCCGACGATGCCGCGCAATTGCGCCTGGATGAACTCCGCCGGCGCATCCGAGACTGCCCACGGCGCGGCGCACTCGCCCTCGTGCAGGTTGGTGAGGCGGGTGACGACGTCTAGTAGGCGTGCGGCATCGTCGAAGAATTCGACCGGACCGGAGGCGTGGACGGTCGCATAGTTCCAGGTCGGTACGACCTTTCCGGTCTCCTGCTTCACCGCGTACCAGCTCGGCGTCACATAGGCGTCCGAATCTGCGGAGATGGCGAGGCCGTTGCCGACCGCCGGTGCGCGCCTTGCGAGTTCGCCCTCGCGAGATGGTCGTAGTGCACACCATGCTTGCCTTCGTTTTCGTCGATGAAGAGCGGCAGCGGCATTGCCAGAGGGCTTTGAGTGGTCCAATTGGAGGAGAAGGGCGTCGCCCGCCGGACCATCGCCGCGATCAAGCAGCGAATCCATGGCAGGGAATATCGGCCGGGCGCTCGCCGCCGAATGGGGGGTGTCGCGGACGATGGCCACAAGCGATCCTCGCCCGGCGAAGGTGAAACACTTCACATCTGAAGCCGACATCCCCATTTCAAACCTAGATCCTCAAGCCCCGACCGGGTTACCCTCGGGACAATCCGGAGGAGGATATGATGAGGACGTCCCGCCAAATCGCCCTGTCGGCGACCTGCCTGCTTCTCCTGGCTCAGATTCAATCCGCGGTAGCCCACCGTGCCAACCCCGGCTTGGGCGTTAAAGAGATCACCAGCGCGATCAACGGCAAGGTCTGTGCGACAGCAGGAGGGGCGAACTTCACCTTCGATAATGATGGGCGCTTCTCGTATGATAGCCTCTGGCAGAGCAGCGGAAACTTCACGCTTGGCGATAGCGCGGTCGTGGTGACCTTCGACAGCGGCCTTCAGCGCACCTTTGAAAGCTCCAAGCGAGACGGCGCGCTCTACATGGAACAGACCCGCGTCGTCTGCACTGCGAAGCAATAACGCGAACGTTCAGCCGGGCGAGCATAGCGCCCGGCTTCCAATTCAATCCCGGACCAGATCAGACCTGCTGGAGCCCTCGGTAGCGCGCAAACACGTGCTGCTTGCCGGCCGAAAAGATGGCGATTTCGTAGGACTGCGGCGTTTGACCAGGCACCTCCATGCCGGGCGAACCGACCGGCATGCCGGGAATCGCGATGCCGATCGCCTTCGGACGCTCGACGAGCAGTCGCTTCACCGCATCGGCTGGGACATGCCCTTCAATGACATAACCGCCAATCTCGGCCGTGTGGCACGACATAAGGGCATCCGGAACGCCAAGCTTGGCTTTGAGCGGCATCACGTCATCGAGCTCGAGCACTTCAACCGGAAAACCCGCAGCTTTGATATACTCGATCCAATTGCCGCAACAACCGCAATTCGGATCGCGGGTCACGGTCATCTTCGGCAGTGTTTCGGTCGCCACCACTGTTCCGGCCAGCGCCAAGGCCGTTAATGCTTGCGCCGCTCCGATCATCAGCCCTCGGCGGCTTAGTGGGATATCGATCTGCATATTCGTTCTCCTTCAATCTCGAGTGCGCCTTCACCGGGAGAAGACGTATTTGACCAACGCGGCGATCACCAAAAGCAGCACGGCGACGCGGAGCCAGTGGAACACCGCCATGCTCCTGCCCATCCCATTCATCAGGTCGTGCATGTCGGTCACTCCACCTCATTCAACAGCAGCAGCTGGCCGCTGCACCAATGCAGGCGGGACTGCCACGATGTTGGTTTCCTTGGCCGGCGGAAGCCGCCAGCCTTTGACTAGGCCGTAGATCGCCGGGATCACCAGCAGCGTCAGCACGGCCGATGAGACCATGCCGCCGATCATCGGCACGGCGATGCGCCGCATCACCTCCGATCCTGTGCCGGTGTTCCAGAGGATCGGCAGCAGACCAGCCATGATCGCGACGACCGTCATGATCTTCGGCCGCACGCGCTCGACGGCACCAAGCATGATCGCCTCGTGCAAATCGGCGCGGGTGAACGCTCGCCTTTCCACCGCGCAGCGCGCTCGCACTTCGCTGAGCGCGTGGTCGAGATAGATCAGCATGATCACGCCGGTCTCGGCGGCGACGCCGGCGAGCGCGATGAAGCCCACCGCAACCGCCACCGACATGTTGAAGCCGAGCCACCAGAGCAGCCAGACGCCGCCCACCAGTGCGAAGGGCAGCGACAGCATGACGATGAAGGTCTCTGTCAGCTTGCGGAAACTCAGGTAGAGCAGCAGGAAGATGATCGCGAGCGTCACCGGCACGACCAGCTTGAGGCGGGCCTCGGCCCGTTCGAGATATTCGAACTGACCACTCCAGGCGATGCGGTAGCCTGCGGGAAGCTTGATGCTCTGCGCGATCGCGTTCCGGGCATCGCGGACATAACCGCCGAGGTCGCGCCCAACCGTATCCACGAAGATATAGACCGCAAGCTCGCCGTTCTCGGTTCGGATCGAGGTGGCGCCGCGCTTGCGCTCGATGCTCGCGACCTCGCCGAGCGGTACGCTGGCGCCGGACGGCGTAGAGACCTGGACCTCGCGCGCAATCGCCTGGGGATCGGAACGCAGGTCCCGCGGGTAGCGGATGGCGACCCCGTAACGCTCGCGCCCTTCGACCGTTGTCGTCACCGTCTCGCCGCCCATCGCCATCACCACGGCGTTCTGGACGTCGCCGACGGAGAGCCCGTAGCGCCCTAGCGCGATACGGTCCGGTACGATGTCGAGGAAGTAGCCGCCGATGACGCGCTCGGCATAGGCGCTGCTCGTGCCCGGTACGGTCTTGAGGATGGTCTCGACCTGGCGCGATATCGCCTCCATCTGCGCGAGATCGGTGCCGAAGACCTTGACCCCGATCGGCGTGCGGATGCCGGTCGCAAGCATGTCGATGCGGGCCCGGATCGGCTGCGTCCAGGCGTTGGAGACGCCCGGGAACTGGAGGGTCTTGTCCATCTCCGCCTTGAGGCTGTCGAGCGTGACGCCTTCCCGCCATTCCGCCTTCGGCTTCAGGTTGATGATGGTTTCGAACATCTCGGTCGGCGCCGGGTCGGTTGCGGTCTGGGCGCGCCCAGCCTTGCCGTAGACCGAGGCGACCTCCGGAAATGTACGGATGATGCGGTTCTGAGTCTGAAGCAGCTCAGCCGCTTTGGTCACCGAAATCCCTGGCAAGGTCGTCGGCATGTACATCAGCGTGCCCTCGTCGAGGGACGGCATGAACTCCGAGCCGAGCTGCCGTGCTGGCCAGAGGCTGAGCCCGAGGACGGCCACCGCAGCCAGGATCGTCAGGGTCTTGGCCCGGAGAACGCCGCGGATCATCGGACGGTAAAGCGCTATCAGGCCTCGATTGATCGGGTTGCGGCTCTCCGGAATGATCCTGCCCTTGACGAAGATGACCATCAGCGCCGGGACGAGCGTCACCGACAGGAGCGCCGCGGCCGCCATGGCAAAGGTCTTGGTGAAGGCGAGCGGCCCGAACAGGCGGCCCTCCTCCGCTTCCAAGGTGAAGATCGGCAAGAACGAGACCGTGATGACGAGCAGGCTGAAGAACAGCGCCGGGCCGACCTCGCTCGCCGCCTCGATCAGGATCTCGACGCGCGGCTTGTCCGGCTGAGCCCGTTCCAGGTGCTTGTGCGCGTTCTCGATCATGACGATGGCGGCGTCGATCATCGCACCGACGGCGATGGCGATGCCGCCGAGGCTCATGATGTTGGCGCCGAGGCCGAGCGCCTTCATCGCCGCGAAGGCCATCAGGATGCCGACCGGCAGCATGATGATCGCGACCAGGGCGCTGCGCAGATGCAGCAGGAAGACGATGCAGACCAGCGCGACGATGATGCTCTCTTCGATCAGCGTGCCCTTCAGCGTCTCGATCGCCCGCTCGATCAGCCCGGAGCGGTCATAGACCGGCACGATCTCGGCACCGCCCGGCAGGCTCGCCGCGACCTCGGCAAGGCGCGCCTTGGCGTGTTCGATCACGGAGAGCGCGTTGGCACCGAAGCGTTGCAGAATGATGCCGCTCGCGACCTCCCCCTCGCCGTTGAGCTCGGTGATGCCGCGCCGCTCGTCGGGACCGAGTTCGACACGGGCGACATCGGAGAGACGAAGCGGTACACCCCGATCGCTTTTCAGGACGATATTCTCGATATCGGCGATCGACTTCAGATAGCCGCGGCCACGCACCATGAACTCGAACTCGCTGAGCTCGACCGTGCGTCCGCCGACGTCCATGTTGCTGCTGCGCACCGCCTCGCGCAGCGTCGCCAATGAG
>NZ_JBBCUM010000018.1:0-107909 GCF_037147855.1 Allobosea sp. MMO-172
CGGCTGTGCAACCCAAACCAGCTCCGCCGCGCCGCCTCCTGACCGCCACAGCTCATCAAGGGGTCAATATTGGACGCCGATCGGGGGGCAACATTGCGCGCCGTTTGACAGTTGCTTCCGCCGCTCTCTGGCGAGGGCCTGATGATGAGCAAAAAGCACTTCATCCAGCTCGCCGCGATTATCGCCCGGACTGAGGACATGGCCGAACGCAAGCGCCTCTGTGAAGAGGTCGGCACGGTCTGCGCCCATGTGAACAAAGAGTTCCGCTGGAGCACTTGGCGCTCCGCTTACGGTGTCTCGCAATGAGCGACGCACAGCTTGCCTGCCTGATCCTCGCGCTTCCCGCGCTGATCCTGTCGGCCCTCTTCACGGTTGTTGAGGGTCGCCGTCAATTCCGCCTGATGAGGCCCTTGAGTAAGGCCGAAACCCACGGGGCCTAACGCCCCTTGGTCGCGGTAGCTTCCTTGATGATGCTGCGGACGCTCTTACGGGCTTCCCGCTCGGCTTCGTCAGCTTTCCGCAACAACTCCTGAATGTTCTTGATCGTCGGTAGCAGGATCGCGGGCTTCGTGTGCTCGTCAACGCCTTCGACCAGCGACCCGATGTGCTTCAGGGCCTCTTCCGGTGTCATCGCCGGGCTCCTCTCAACATCTGGAGAATGACTATGACGACTGCCGACAAGGCGGCGGGCGAAGACGCTCGCATGAATGAAGCTGGCACGGAAGCCCCGGAGCACGGCCAAGCCCCTAACCACAACTTCCTGATGGCGGCTGCCGCTACCATCCGGGAGCGTTACGACGCCGCTAAGGGGGCCAGCAAGGCAACCTTGGAGGACCTCCGGCTGATCGGCGAGACCCTTAACGAGGTCAAAGAGACGCTGGCAGGGACCGGAAAGGGCGCCTTCGGGAAGTGGTGCGAGGAACAGCGCTTCCCGTTCGATCCTAGCTGGCGTGCCCGCCTGATGAAACTCGCCGCGAATTGGGCGGACATCATGGCTGCCGTTGAGGCCCTGCCGGAGGACAAGCAGAAATGGTCGGTCGATGGCGTCATGGCCATCTGGTCGGCCGCGAAGAAAGCCTCGGCAGGCTCCAGCGAAGGCGGGGGCGGCGAAGGTGAGGGCGAAGGCGGAGAAGCCAAGCCGGAGAAGAAAAAGCGGGAGACAGAGGCCGAGAAGCTCCGCAGGGAGTTGGCCGAGGCTCTTGCCCGCGTTGCTGAGCTTGAGGCCGAGAATGCCAGCCTGAAGGGCGGCAAGGGCAGCTCCAAGCCCTCCGGCAGCAAGCCTGAAGAGAACCCGCCCGGCTTCATCTCGGGAGCGACCAAGCTCCGTGCGGCCAAGGTTTGGGGACTCTACACCAAGGGCGCGACGGACGGCGAAAAGGCTGCCGCCAAGTCCCGCTTGGAGGAGATGGCCGAAAAGGTCGGTATGGCCTTCGACGCCTTCGTGGCCGCCTGCAACCTGAAGTGAGCTTTCCAGAGGGCCTTGCCGGAGACGGCAGGGCCTTCGCGTAAGCCCATAGCGAAACGTGGAGTGACTTCACATGAACATGACGGTCAACCCGGACCTTGCCGCAGCTCTGGCAAGGATCGCGGAGCTGGAAGATGAGCTCGCCGAGGGCGACAGGATCGACCGCTTCAACAACAAGTACACCGACAGCATCGAAGAGGCGCTGGAGGAGGTTGAAGAGGAGCTGGTCGCGGAGAGAGCAAAGGCAATTGATGCAGATCAAATGCGGCTCGACGCCGAGCGGGAAATCCAAGACCTCGTAAAGGAGAACGAGGGGCTCGTGGAGGAGCTGAAGGAGGCGAACAAGCAGGCCGATGAAGAGGCCGGTAAGGTTACGGAGGCTCTTGCAGTCGTCGCGGACCTCCTGCGGGACTACCTTGTATCCAACTTTAGTATGACAGGTAGTCGTCTGCCGCCTGAACTTAGAAAACTCTGCGACGAAGTGTCGCTAAGCTGGTAATGCAGCGCCTCGGGGCCTGTAATAGCGGGCCTCGCACGGTGCATTCTTGGCGCCTAATCAGAACAATTAAGAACACATCAACAGGTTGCCTCAACGGTGAGTCTTTTTGGCTACATTGAGTTGAGTTTGCCTCCCTTATAGCCATCGGCAGTCCGGTACAGGGGAAGCCGTTGGTAGGGAGACTAGCCACGGGGGCGTCACGGCAGAGCTGTGGCCGGAGTGCGCGTTAACTAATATGGGGATATGTTCCTATTGCTATCCCCATTAGGAATGAATGCGTGTATATGCCTACCACCCGGAAGCGATGACAGGCGCTCCGGGCCGCGAGGGACAGCCTTCAGGCTGAGCGGGTGGACCCCTGTTCGAAACGGTTACGACAATGCAGTTCCACACCTACCACCAGCTCCGGAACACAGAGCTGATTGCGTCGTTCGACTCCACTTGTTGGCAATGGGGCTCCAGCCTAAACAGGGACGCTTGGTCTCTGGAGGTTTGGATAGGCCCGTTCCACCTCTGTGTGAGCCGCTACTTTGAATGGAAGTTCAACGATGAACTCTGGTCTCTCGCCGCTGGAGAGGGCAACAAATCTGATAACCCGGCTGCGGATGATACACCCGCGCATGGAGCTTCAGACGGCCCTCATGTTCATGCTGATCGCGCAGAAAAAGGAAATCTCAAAGCCGCAGCTTGAGACGCTCCTGAACATGCCGACCGCCTCCGCCTATAGGAACCTGAAGCTCCTTGAGGGGGAAAAGCTGATCCACATTGCTTCAAGCCCTAGTGGATCAGTCGTCACCATCACCACGGCCGGAGAGCGGTTCGCACAATCCTTGTTCGACACTCTCGGCCCAACTGGAGAGCCTGAAGATGGCAGTTAAGCAGCGAGGAAAGTCTTGGCAGGCTGACATAAAGCCGCCTGGACAGGAGAGGCTCCGCCATACCTTCAAGACGAAGGAAGCGGCGGACCTCTGGATGGCGTCGGCGAAGCTCGCAATTGCCAGCGAGAAGCCTATTCCACGCCCTGAGTTATCCAATACCGGACATCCGGAAGCGGACAGCTCGGCCCCTGCGGGCAAGGGTGCACGGTTCTCCACCTTCGCTTCGCGGACCCACACCATGTACTGGAAGGGGAAGCCCAGCGACGGGAAGAACATGCTGATTATCGAGGAGCTGAAGCGGTTCTTCGTGGAGGACATCACGCTCGACCGGATCGACGCGGAGATGCTGGACCGGCTGGTCGAGAGCTTCATCCTGAAGGGGAACAGCAACTCGACCATCAACAAGAAGCTGGCCGTGGTCTCCCGGATCGTCCGCTTCGCACACTCGCGCGGACACCTGAACCGGCTCCCTACCATCGAGCGTAAGAAGGCGATGGTCGGCCGCTTCCGGTTCTTCACGGAGGCCGAGGAGAAGACCCTCTTGGGCCTCGTGACGCAGCTCGGGAAGGACGACCATCGGGAAGCCATCGAGTGCCTGATCGACACCGGCATGAGGCCGGGCGAACTCTATTCGATCCCGGCGAGCGACTTCGACCTGAAGCGCAAGTCCATCACCATCTGGAAGAACAAGACGGACCTGCCGCGAACGGTCTACATGACGGATCGCGTTTACCGGACTGTGACTCGCCGGAAAGCTGGAGTGACTTCACAAACCGAACGGCTCTTCCCGTATGACAATACGTGGATGCGGCTGGTTTGGGATCGTGTCCGGGCGATGATGAACCTGACGCACGACCCGAACTTCGTCCCGTATGTCTGCCGGCATACCTGCGCTTCCCGTATGGTTCAGCGTGGCGTCCCGATCCCGGTCATCAAGGAGTGGCTCGGGCACAAGACGATCACCATGACCATGCGCTATGCGGTCCTCGCGCCGACGAACCTCATGGCTGCGGTGTCCGCGCTGGAGCCGGAGCACGGGATTGGGCACAACGGCGGCCCTGATCTGGCGAAGGAGGCGGCATGAGCGTTTACCGACCTCGTGAAATTAAGGGAGTTCGCTTCGTTCCGTTGCAGGACTTCCGGCAGCGGCTCCTTTGGCGCGTGGAGATGGGCACTCTGTCAACCACGCTGGAGCCTGTGTGGGCCTACCTCCTCATGAAGCTTCTCACGGAGAAGGCGGCATGATCGCCCGGCTCGCGAACATCCCCTTGACGGGGCTCCTGCTAGTCTGCATTGCCACGGTCCTATGGTTCGTCGGCAAGGGCTGCGGGTTCATCCTCTCAGGTCTCGCCAAAGCCGTCTTCGGGTGACACAAAAAGGGACTTTTATCCCCTCGTGTCCTCCGATTTTGGCACGGGGCACAGAATGGTGGCATGGCGTGACACGGGCCATGTCATAGCAGGGCGGACGTGGCGAAATTGGTAACCGCACGGCACTTAAAATGCTGCGTCTTCAATGACTTAGGGGTTCGAGTCCCCTCGTCCGCACCACTGCCCCGTGTCACAAAAAGAGACTTAAAATCTTGCGCCTTCAAAGGCTTGCGGGTTCGAGTCCCGCCGTCCGCACCAAGCTGATTCTGCCTCGCGTCAGCATGCGCAGCCCGGCAGTCAGATCTTCCTGAAAATCAGGCTCAGGTTATTCGCAGGCATCTCGATGATCGCGGGGGCACCGAAGCCGTTGGCCGCGCCGAGCCCTGCGACCGCGTCCAGCTCGCGCAGCCCCCAGGCGGGGTCGCGGCTGCGCAGGCTTTCGTCGAACGCGGCATTGCCCGGTTCGAGCGGCCGGCCCGGACGGCGATAGGGGCCGTAGAGATAGAGCGGCTGGCCGGGCTTCTGCAGGCGCCCCGCCTGCCGGAACAACCCCTCCGCGGCGACCCAGGGCGCGATATGGATCATGTTGATGCAGAGGATCGCGTCGGCCGCCTCGATCGGCCAGTCCGGCGCGGTCGCATCGACGACGAGCGGCGCGCGGATATTGCCGAGGCCGGATTCGGTGGTCCAGGCCGCGATGCTCGCGACTGCATCAGGCGAGGGATCGCTCGGCTGGACAATCAGGCCGGGCAGGGCGCCGGCGAAATGCACGGCATGCTCGCCGGAGCCGGAGGCGACCTCCAGCACGAGCCCGGAAGAAGGCAGGATATCGCTCAGCACGGCCAGGATCGCATCGCGGTTGCGCTGGGCCGAGGGCGCACGCAGGCGGGGATCGGAGGCGGCCTGGGGATCGGCGGTCGGCTGCCAGAATTGGGGCTTGCTCATTATCCGCTCACGAATCTTTCGTCCGGCCCATCGCGTTGGAGCCGCGATCCGCTATAAGGGGCTTGGAAGCGAGCCGCCAGATGTCGCGGCTTCGCAGCAAGCAGGCTGGTTTTGTTAACCGAAATCCTGGTCGTCGTGGCGCTGACGATCGTCAATGGACTCCTCGCCATGTCGGAACTCGCCGTGGTTTCGTCACGCACGGCGCGCCTCAAGGTTCTCAGCGATCAGGGCAGCAAGGGCGCCGCAACCGCGATGCGCCTGGCCGAAGATCCCGGTCGCTTTCTCTCCACCGTCCAGATCGGTATCACGCTCGTCGGCGTGCTCTCGGGCGCCTTCTCCGGCGCCACGCTCGGCGCGCGCCTCTCCGAATGGCTGGGCACGCATGGTTTCTCGCCTTCGGTGTCGGATACGCTCGGCGTCGGCATCGTCGTCGTCGCGATCACCTATCTCTCGCTGATCCTTGGCGAACTCGTGCCGAAGCAGATCGCATTGCGCGACCCCGAGCGGGTGGCGGCGCGGGTCGCGCCGGCGATGTGGCTCCTGTCCAAGATCGGCGCGCCCATCGTGTTCCTGCTCGATGTCTCCGGCAAGGCGGTGCTGCGCCTGCTCGGCCAGAAGGGCGAGTCCGAGGAGAAGGTCACCGAGGAAGAGGTTCGCACCATCATCGCGGAAGCCGAGACGGCCGGCGTGCTGGAGCGCGACGAGCGTGAGATGATCGCGGGCGTGATGCGCCTCGCCGACCGCTCGGCCCGGGCCCTGATGACGCCGCGCCGCGAGGTCGAGGTCATCGATCTCGAGGACAGCGCCGAGGAAATCCGCCAGCAACTGCGCGCGACGCGCCGCTCGCGCCTGCCCGTGCAGGATGGCGAGGCGGATTCGATCGTCGGCGTGATCGTCGTCAAGGATCTGATCGAGTTCCTCCAGGCCGGCGACACGCAGGACCTGCGCGCGCTGGTGCAGGAGACGCCGATCGTGATGGATACGGCCGACTCGCTGCATGTCCTGCGCGAGATCCGCTCCAGCCGCGTGCATATGGCGCTGGTCTTCGACGAATACGGCCATTTCGAGGGCATCATCACGCCCGGCGACGTGCTGGAGGCGATCATCGGCGCCTTCCAGGAAGAGGAAGAGGATGAGCCGGCGATCGTCACCCGCGCGGACGGCTCCTATCTCGTCGCCGGCTGGATGCAGGTGGACGAGTTCTCGCATGAGCTCGGCATTCCGATCCCGCGCGATGCCGATTTCCAGACGGTCGCCGGCTTCATCCTGGCCGAGCTGAACCATCTGCCGAATGTCGGCGAGAGCTTCGACAAGGGGCATTGGCGCTTCGAGGTCGTCGATCTCGACGGCCGCCGCATCGACAAGATCCTGGTCACCCGGATCGAGTGATGCCGGATTTGGCGCGGGAGCCGGAGCCATCGGCGCGGCTCCCGACGCTTGGCGAGGCGACGCGCGTCTGGGCGCGGATCGGCTTCCTGTCCTTCGGCGGGCCGGCCGGCCAGATCGCGCTGATGCACAAGGAGCTGGTCGAGGAGCGCCGCTGGATCGGCGAGGAGCGCTTCCTGCACGCGCTCAACTACTGCATGCTCCTGCCCGGGCCGGAGGCCCAGCAGCTCGCCGTCTATATCGGCTGGCTGATGCACCGGACGGTCGGCGGCCTGATCGCGGGGCTGTTGTTCATCCTGCCCGGCGCGCTGGTGATGCTGGGGCTCAGCATCCTCTATGTCACCTGGCGCCATGTGCCTTTGGTCGACGGCATCTTCTTTGGCGTGAAGGCGGCGGTGCTCGCCGTCGTGATCGAGGCAGGGCTCAGGATCAGCCGCCGGGCGCTCAAGAACGGGGCGATGGTCAGCGTCGCGGTGGCGGCCTTCGCCGCGATCTTCCTGTTCAAGGCGCCGTTTCCGGCGATCATCCTGGCCGCCGGGCTCATCGGCTGGCTCGGCAGTCGCATCCGGCCGGACTGGTTTGGCGGAGGCGGCCGGCATGGCGCGGCCGGGCCCCCGGTCGTGGGGCTGGTCGATCGGTTGCTGTCGGAAGGAGTGCTCGCGCATGTCCGCCCCTCGGCCGGCAAGGCCGCACGGGTGCTCGCGCTCTGGCTACCGCTCTGGCTGGCGCCTGTTGCCCTGCTCTGGCTCGTTACCGGCCCGGCCAGCGTCTGGACGCAGATCGGCAGCTTCTTCAGCCTGATGGCGATGGTGACCTTCGGTGGTGCCTATGCGGTGCTGGCCTATGTTGCGCAGGCGGCAGTCGACGGCTTCGGCTGGCTTGCGCCCGGCGAGATGCTCGACGGGCTGGGGCTGGCCGAGACGACGCCGGGGCCGCTGATCCTCGTGCTTGAGTTCGTCGGTTTCCTCGCTGCCTTCCGGGCGCCGGGCAGCCTGCCACCGCTCCTGGCGGGTGGGCTCGGGGCGCTGCTCACGGTCTGGGTAACCTTCGCACCCTGCTTCCTCTGGATCTTTCTCGGTGCGCCCTATGTCGAGGCGCTTAAGGGAAACAAGGGGCTTGCGGCCGCGCTCGGCGCGATCACCGCCGCCGTGGTCGGCGTCATCGCCAACCTGGCGCTCTGGTTCGGGCTGCACGTCCTCTTCCGCGAGGTTTCCAGCGTGCCTGTCCTCGGGATGAAGCCGGAGGTGCCTGTCCTGACCTCGCTGGACTGGCGCGCGGCTCTGCTGGCGGCCGGTGCCGCCATCGCGCTGCTGCGCTTCAAGCTCGGCATGGTGCCGGTTCTGGCCGCCTGCGCGGTCGCCGGCATCCTGCTCAAAGGCGGGTTTTGAGCCTCAGCGGCGCGGCTCGTCCGGCTCGATGATGCGGTATTCGGCGTCGATGACCTCGACCCGATCCGGCTGGCGCGGCTGGTTGGCGAAGGGATTGGCGGGGTCGATGCCCGCCGCCTTCAGCTTCGCCTTGAGGCGCCAGACCGCGATCGCACCGACGACCAGCACGACCGGGATCAGGATGAGCGCGAGGCTCGCGGCCAGCACGAAAAGCGCGACGCCGACGGTGAGGCTCGCCGCCATGGCGAGCCAGGCCTGCCAGCGCGGCATGGCGCGGGTGCGGCCGTTGAGCTGCTCGTAGAGATTGACGCGGATCATCTGGTGTTGGTCCCTTCCTCCGGCACAAAGATAGGAACCGATTGCGGCTTTGACGAGATCAGGCCGCATCCTGCCAGTCGTAGAGCCAGCCATAGCGATTGCGCAGGCCCTCCGGCCCCAGCCGCTTCAGCGCGAAATCGCGGGCGATGCTGAGCGGCCAGCCCATATGGTAGTTGCGGCCGTTGCCCCGGCTTTCCTCCTGCACGCGAGCGACACGCTGGGCGCGGGCCGCGGCATAAGCAGCGAACGCCATGGGTACGCCGGCAGCGCCCTCGCGGCCGAGCGTCTCGGCCAGCAGGCGGGCGAGCACCGCGGCATCCTCGATGGCGAGCGAGGCTCCCTGCGCCAGGAAGGGCAGGATCGGGTGGGCGGCATCGCCGAGCAGCGCGACCCGGCCCTTGGCCATGGCGGCGGGCTTGCGATCGAACAGCGACCAGACCTGCCAGCCTTGGGCCGCGCCGGTGAGCTCGCGCAAGGCCGGGGAGGCGCCGGCGAGATGCTCGGTGACGACATTGAGGTCGCCATCGCGGGACCAGCCCTCGCGGGCTTCCTTGGCCTGACGAACGACGACGATGTTGATCTCCTTGCCGCCCGCGACGGGGTAATGCACCGCATGGCGGCCGGAGCCCATATGCAGCGTCACGTGCGGCTTGTCGCCGGCGCGGGCCGGCACCACGGCGCGCCAGGCCTCGTAACCGGTGAAGACCGGTGGGGAGGCGTCACCGGTGAGATCGCGCACGCGCGACCACAGGCCGTCTGCGCCGATCAGGCCGAGGGCGGAGAGCGTCCCGCCGACGCCGTCGCGCGCGGTGAGCCCGATCGTGACGCCATCGGAATTCTGGGTGACCTCGTCCACGCTGCGGCCGACCATCAGGCGGATATTCGGCATGGCGCGGGCGGCGTCGAGCAGCACGGTATGCAGGTCGTTGCGCTTCATCATGCGGAACGGCGTCGGCATGCGCTCGGGGCTGGAGGGCATCTCCAGCACCTGCGAGCCATCGGCCCAGCGCCGGATCATCAGCCCGTGCGAGGTCACGCTGATGCGCTTCAGCGGCAAGGCGAGGTCGAGCGCATCGAGCACGCGGCCGGAATTGGAGGTGACCTGCAGGCCGGCTCCGGTCTCGCCGAAGCCGGTGCGCTTCTCGACGACGGTCGCAGCGATGCCGCGCCGCGCCAGCGACAGGGCCATGGTCAGGCCGCCGATGCCGGCGCCGGCGATGACGAAATGAGGAGCGGACACGGGATCGGACGCCTTCGATGATGGTGCTGGAAGACGAGGCGCGGGTGCCCCTCAGAACCCGCGCGCCGGATGCAATGGGCGAGCCTCAGGCCGCCTTGGCCGGATCGGTATAGGCGCATTCCGGCGGGATGCAGGCGGCGCCCTTCAGCGACGGCTCGTATTTGAACAGCGTCGAGCAATAGGGGCAGATGATCTCGTGGTCCGCGCCCATGTCGAGGAAGACATGCGGATGGTCGAAGGGCGGCTTGGCGCCGATGCACATGAACTCGTGGGCGCCGACCTTGATGACGGGAACGCCGAGGTCATTGTGGAAATGCGGGATGCCGGTGGCGGCCATGGTCGTCGCTCTTCGAAGGTCTGAAATTCGGCCGCAACCTATCGCGTGAGGCGGCCCGACGCCAGAGCCTTTCCACATTTCCCCGAAACGCGAAAAGGCTCTAGCCTTTTGTTTTGTCGCATTTTCTTGACGCGAACGGGTATCCACTTCGCTCGAAAATGCTCCAGTGCGCGATTTGTATCAGCGCCCGTCGCGCAGGCAGCCGCGCGCAAGCTCGGTCATCCGGGCGCTTTCCTGCGGCGAGAGCAGGTTGTCGAGCGCCTTCTGCCAGAGCTGCTCACGCTTGAGGCCATCGACCGTGCAGGCGCAGACCATGCGGCAGATCTCCTGCGGCACATTGGGGCCGGAGCAGCTGCGCTGGCATTCGTTCCGGAAGGCGCGTTCCTCCGGCGAGGTCGGAGCGACGACCTGCATCGACAGCATCAGCGCGCCGATGAAGAGCGGCTGGTGGACGAGATAGACAAGCAGGCTGTGGCGCCCGCCCCAGGCGACGATTCGGGTTGCCTTGTTGCCGGGCCGCCAGCCGGCGAGCGTCGAACCGGCGAGGCGCGGCAGGACGAGGCGGGCCAGCGCGATGCCGCTCAGCACGCAGCCGAACCAGGGGAAGACCGGCACGAAATCGGCGGTGTGGAACGGCGCCCGCGAAAAGCCGAGCCAGGCCGCCCAGGGCTGGTCGAATAGCGGATGGGCGACGAAGGAGGGCAGTGCAAAGGCGAGGACCGCCGCCAAGGCGACGGCGATGACCGGTAGGCGCAGGAAGGGCAGGGCGAGCACGCTCGCGGCCGCGACATGGTGCAGGATGCCGAAGAAGATGAAATCGCCCGGCATGAACCGCCAGGTGCCGAGCGTGACCAGGGCTGCCGCGCCCGCGACCATGGTGAGGCGCTTGAGATAGGCCTTGAGATCCAGGCCCTTGCGCGTCGCAAGCACGAGGCTGAAGCCGACGATGGTCAGGAAGGTGCCGGCGATGCCGCGCGCGAACAGGCGCCAGCCCGGCTCGGTGACGATATCGGTCTCGATCAGCCGGAACATCGAGAGGTCGTAGGCGAAATGGTAGACGAACATGGCCAGCAGCGCGACGCCGCGGGCGATGTCGACGATGGCGAGGCGTGACGATTCGCGAGGAGCGGGCTGGGTCATGGGCCATCGTTCATCATGGCGGGCGCTCATAAGCAAGCCGCGCCATGGCGGGTACCCAAAGCCGCCCGGTCATGGCAGGGAAGGGTGACCGTTCCGATCTTACGATCCGAGACCTGCATGCAGAGCTTTTCTTCCGACGGCGTGAAGATCGCCTTCATCGACATGGCGCCGATCAATGACGAGCCGAAGCACCGCACCATCGTGCTGGTCCACGGTTTCGCCTCCTCGCACATGATCAACTGGGTCAACACCCAGTGGACGAAGACGCTGACCCATGCCGGCTATCGCGTCGTCGCGCTCGACGATCGCGGCCATGGCCAGAGCGAGAAGCTCTACGATCCCGCCGCCTATTCCTCGCAGGTCATGGCCGAGGACGTGCGCCGGTTGATGGATCATCTCGATATCCCGCGCGCCGCGGTGATGGGCTATTCGATGGGCGCGCGCATCTCGGCCCATCTGGCGCTGGCACATCCGCGCCGGCTCGAGGCCTTGCTCCTTGGCGGGCTCGGCATTCATCTCGTCGAGGGCGTCGGGCTGCCGCTCGGCATCGCCGATGCGATGGAGGCGCCGTCGCTCGACGTGCTGACCGATCCGATGCAGCGCATGTTCCGCGCCTTCGCCGAGCAGACCAAGAGCGACCTCGAGGCGCTGGCCGCCTGCATCCGCGGCTCGCGCCAGACCTTGACCGCCGAGCAGGTCGGGCAGATCACAGTTCCGACCCTGATCAGCGTCGGCACCAAGGACGATGTGTCGGGCTCCGGGCCGGAACTGGCCGAGCTCATCCCGGGCGCCGTGGCCTTCGACATCGTCGGGCGCGACCACAACCTCGCGGTCGGCGACAAGAGCCACAAGCAGGCCGTCCTCGACTTCCTCGCGCGTTTGTGAGAACCTCCGCGATGACGAGAGGCAATCCGGAAAAGCGGGCGACGCCAATGTGTTGTCGATCTTCCCTGAAAATCTGATTCCGCTGCCTCGCTTTTCGATTCAACTTCGGTTCGGCCTGAGCTTTTGATGCGGACACCTGCCTTGCGCTAGGCTGTCCTTCTGCCGAACCCGTCTTTCGGGAGAATGACCATGCCGTCAGGGCGCTCCGTCGTGGAAGCACGCGACTTCGCAACCGGGCTCGACCGGCTCGATCCCGTCTGGTCCCGCCTGCGGACCGAGGCCGAGGCTGCCGTCGCCGCCGAGCCGGCGCTCGGCACGCTGATCGTCGCTTCCGTCTTGAACCAGCCGAGCTTCGAAGGCGCCGTTGCGCATCGTGTTGCGGCCCGGCTCGGGCACCCCGCCGTGACCGCCGACCTGATCGAGCAGGGCTTTGCCGAGGCGATGGCCCATGACGAAACGATCGGTGCCGGCATGCGCGCCGACGTGATGGCGGTGCTCGACCGCGACCCCGCCTGCTATCGCGTGCTGGAGCCGGTGCTGTTCTTCAAGGGCTTCCATGCCCTGCAATGCCACCGTCTCGCGCATTGGCTCTGGAAGCAGGACCGGCGCGATTTCGCGCTCTACCTGCAGGCGCGCTCGTCCGAGGTGTTCCAGACCGACATCAACCCGGCGGCGCGGATCGGCAAGGGCATCTTCCTCGACCATGCGACGGGCTTGGTCGTCGGCGAAACGGCCGTCATCGAGGACGACGTCTCGATGCTGCACAGCGTCACGCTGGGCGGCACCGGCAAGCAGGGCGGCGATCGCCATCCGAAGATCCGCAAGGGCGTGCTGATCGGTGCCGGCGCCAAGATTCTCGGCAATATCGAGGTCGGCCAGTGCAGCCGCATCGCGGCCGGCTCGGTCGTGCTCCAGCCCGTTCCGCGCAACAAGACCGTGGCGGGCGTGCCGGCCAAGGTGGTCGGGGAAGCGGGCTGTGCCGAGCCCTCGCGCTCGATGGACCAGACGCTCGCCGGCGATTGCGGCGCCTATATCTGACGGGCTCAACTGGCCGCGTCGGCGAGCCAGTGCATGATCTCGGCTCGGCGCGGGTGTGCGCCGGTTGCCGTGGCGGTCGCGAGCGTCAGGCGGTCCGGCGTCGGCATGGCCTGCGGGAAGGGCGCGACGAGCCTGCCCGCCGCGAGATACGGGCCGACGAGACTCATGCGCCCCATCAGGATGCCTGAACCCGACAGGCAGGCATCGAGTGCCAGGCTGTAAAGTGAGAAGGCCGGGCCGCGGCCTGGATCGACCTTGGCGCCGGGCGCGGCGAAGGCGAGCCAACGCGCCCAGTCGCTGCGCCAGACCGCGTCATGTAACAGCGTCTGCGCGGCCAGATCGGCGGGTGTCGCGAGCTTCGCGGCGAGAGCAGGCGCGCAGACCGGCAGGATCGCATCGTCCGCCAGTTGAACCCCACCGCCTTGTGGTGCGGCCTCCCGGTAGAACAGCGACAGGTCATACGGATCGCGCTGCGGATCGGGCGGCTCCTCCATCGCCGCAATCGAGATCTGCAAGTCCGGGGACGCCGCCTGCAGTGCCGGCAGGCGCGGCGAGAGCCAGAGCTGGGCGATGCAGGGCAGGGCGGCGATGGCGAGCGGGCGATGCGGCTGTGCCTCGCGCAAGGCCTGCACCGCCTGTCCCAGCATGTCGAAGCCGCGCGTCAGGCGTGGCAGGGCCTCGCGTGCCGCCTCGGTCAGGGCGACGCCCTGCGGCAGGCGGCGGAAGACCGCGAAGCCCAAGGTCGCTTCGAGTTGCCTGATCTGTTGGGTGATGGCGCCGGCCGTGACGCCGATCTCGTCGGCCGCCTTGGCGAAGCTTTCCAGGCGCGCAGCAGCCTCGAAGGCACGCAGCGCATTGAGCGAAGGCAGGCGCGGGCGCGGCGGTTTGACCGGCAAGGCAAAACTCCAGCTTGCAGGCTGAGAATTCCTCAGCCTGCAAGCGATGAATACTCGTTTGCACGCAGGCCGGCAAACCGCTGTTATGACGGCAACGAGGGACGGGTCGGTTCGGGAGACGAGCGAGATGACGGCACTGGGCAGGCGCGATTGGGTTCCCCAAGCGAGCGAGGATTATGTGCTTAAGGTCGCGGCCGAGACGGCGAACCAGCCGCTCGATGCGATCGCGGCGCGGATCGATGCGCTTGCCGCCGAGAACCGGACGATCCATGAGCGCGACTGCGTCAATCTCAACCCCGCGACCAATGTCATGAACCCGAAGGCCGAGGCGCTGCTCTCGGCGGGGATCGGCGCGCGGCCTTCGCTCGGCTATCCCGGCGACAAATACGAGATGGGGCTGGAGGCGATCGAGCAGATCGAGATCATCGCCGCTGAGCTCGCGGCCGAAGTGTTCGGCGCAAAATATGCCGAGATCCGCGTGCCGTCCGGCGCCATCGCCAATCTCTACGCCTTCATGATCGCGGCCAAGGCGGGCGACTGCATCATCGCGCCGCCCGGCGAGATCGGCGGCCATGTCACCCATCACGGCGCCGGTGCGGCCGGGCTCTACGGCATCGTGACCCATCCGGCGCCGATCGATCCGCTGCGCTATACGGTCGATGTCGAGAAGCTGCGGGCGGATGCGCTGCGCCTGAAGCCGAAGCTGATCTCGATCGGCGGCAGCCTCAATCTCTTCTCACACCCGATCCGCGAGATTCGGGCCATCGCCGACGAGGTCGGGGCGATCGTGCTGTTCGATGCGGCGCATATGTCCGGCATGATCGCCGGCCATGGCTGGCAGCAGCCGCTGGAGGAGGGCGCCCATCTGATGACGATGAGCACCTATAAGAGCCTCGGCGGGCCGCCTTCGGGTCTGATCGTGACCAACGATGCCGAGATCGCCCGGAAGCTCGACGCCATCACCTATCCCGGCCTCACCGCCAATTTCGACGCGGCGAAATCGGCCTCGCTCGCCGTCTCGCTGCTGGACTGGAAGGCGCATGGCCGCGCCTATGCGCAGGAGATGGCGAAGACGGCGAAGGCGCTGGCCGAAGCACTCAGTGAGCGGCAGGTGCCGGTCTTCGCCCGCGACCGGGGCATGACGACCTCGCACCAGTTCGCGATCGAGGCCGCGACCTATGGCGGCGGGCAGGCGGCCGCGAAGAAGCTGCGTGCGGTGAACATTCTCTCCTGCGGCATCGGCCTGCCGCTGCCGGCTGTCGAGGGCGATGTGAACGGCCTGCGTCTGGGCACGCCGGAAATCGTCCGCTTCGGCATGACGGCTGCGGATATGCCGGAACTGGCCGGCTATATCGCCGAGGGGCTGAACGGCTCGCGCCCGGCCGAGGCGGTCGCGAAGGACGTCACGGCCTTCCGCGGCCGGTTCCGGGAGCTGCATTTCATGCGGTGAGCGCCGCGGCTGGCGTCAGGAATCGTTGCCCGGCGCGAAGAAGCAGAGCAGTTCGCCGGAGTCGTCGATGCAGAGATGCCAGTGGCCGTCCGGCGACTGTTTGGCCTTGTCCTGCGGGATTTCGAGCGTCAGCGGCTTACGGCGCTCGCTCGACCACATCGGGTGCTTGCCAGGCGCGATCGTCACAACGAAGCCGCCCGTGACTTCCCGGACGGCTTCCGGTTCGATCTGGGCGCAGTCGGAATCGAGGCAGCAGTAGAACGGGTAGTCCCAGCCTCGCGGGGCCTGATGAGCGCGCGCGACCGTCGCTCCCGCGATCAGGACAGCGGCGATCATCGAGGCAAGAACACGCATGGCCAGCCCTCGCAGCGAAGGCTGCGACCGGAAGGCGGCGAATGCGTGGCGGATATCTACGCTGTCATCCCGGGTCTCCCTGCGGTCGCCCGGGATGACCCGTGTTTCCTGAAAAAAGTGGTTCGCCTTAGCTGTTGGCCTTGCCGCCGTAGCGCTCTTCCATCTCGGCGCGCATCGCGCCGGCATCGAGCAGGCGCGAGCCGGCCATCCTGACCGAGCGCACCTTCCCGCCTTCGCGCTCCAGCGCGACGGTCTCGCCGGGGCTGTGGAAGCCGGAGGCGCGGACGATGCGGCCGCTGTCGGGCGCTTCGACCGCGATCTCGGCGGCGTCGAGGAAGGGAGTCAGCAGGGCAGGCGCGGCGCAGAGCACGCGATCGGCGACGGGGACGAGATCGGTCGCGCTCCAGAGCGTCCACCAGCGTCCGGTCCAGTCCCGCGTCTGGGCCGATGGGCCGCCGCGCTCGGCAAAGACCTTCAGGATATGGGCGACGCCATCGAGCCAGGGATGGGCGAGGCCGTCGATGGCGTTGGTCAGGACGGAGATCGTCAGGCCCTGCTTCGGGATGATCGCGGTGCGGGTGATGAAGCCCTGAAAGCCGCCGGAATGGCCGACCCAGCGCCAGTCGCCCTCGCCGCCGGAAATCGTGCCGAGCCCGTAATGGCGGCCGAGGCTGGATTCATCGTCGGGCCAGAGCCGGCGGACCATCTCGCGGCGGCTCCTGGCCGAGAGGATGCTGTGCTCGGCATGGGGCGAGAGCTGCGCGAAATAGCGCGCGACATCGGCGGCGGTTCCGACGAAGCCGGTGGCGGAAGCCATGGCATGGCAGTGATTGTCGGCCGGAATGACCATGCGCCGGCCGAGCAATTGCCGGCCGGTATGGCCCTTTGCCATCGGCCGCGGGCCCCAGAGCCCGATATCGGGCTTGGTCTCGGTGAGGCCGACCTTGGCGACGACCTCGTCGGTGATCCATTCATTGTAGCTCTGGCCGGTCACGGCCTCGATGACGAGGCCGAGCAGGGCGAAGCCATGGTTCGAGTATTTGAAGCGCTGCGAGCTGGGGAGAACCGGCGGATTCGCGAGATCGGCGAGCAGTTCCGCCTTGCTGCAGAAGGGTTTGCGGTCGAGGAACTGGCCGGCATCGGGACCGTCGCGGGTGAGGCCGGCGCTGTTGGAGAGAACCTGGCCGACGGTGACTTTGGCGACCTCCGGGTGCAGGCCGTCGATCAGGCTGCCGACCTCGTCGTCGAGACGCAGGCGGCCCTCGTCGACGAGGCGCAGGATGCCCGCCGAGGTGAAGCTCTTGGAATGCGAGGCGATGCGGAAGCCGTGGCGCGGCGTCAGCGCCTCGCCGGTTGCGAGGTCGGCGCTGCCGAAGGCGGCTTCCAGCACGACCTCGTCGCCATCGGCGATCGCGACCGCGCAGCCCGGCTGCTCATGGTGGCTGCGCTGGAAATCGAGCCAGGTCGCGACATAATCGAGGGCGGGAGCAAGCCACGGCTTCATGGTCTCAAGGTCCGTCAAGGTTCCGGAGGTTCTCGAACATGGCACGATTCCGTATGGCATCCGCAACCAGCGGATGGGTGGGGGCCGCCATGTCGGGAGTGGCTGCTTTCGCTTGCCCTTCGTGGCCTGCCGTGGCATCGCTCCCGGCCAATTCGAAAGGACCCAGGACCGTGGACAAGACAGAACTCGCCAAGCTCGAAACCTATCTGCGCCGCACCTTCAACAACCACGCGATCAGCGTGCGCGCCCGGATGAAGAAGACCGACTCGGCCGAGGTCTATCTGGGCGAGGAGTTCATCGGCATCATCCATGTCGACGACGAGGACGGCGACCGCTCCTTCAACTTCACCATGGCGATCCTCGACGTCGATCTCGAGGATTGAGGCGCCAGAGCCGAAGACTGGAGCCCTCATCCTGAGGAGCCGCGGAACGCGGCGTCTCGAAGGATGATCCAGTAAGCTCCAGAGACTTCTGAAGCATCCTTCGAGACGCCATTCCCTCGGGAATGGCTCCTCAGGATGAGGGCTGCAGGTATTTCTTGCTGGCTCTGTAGACCCGCTTCCTAGCGGATCAGCCCGTCGAGCGTCCGCCTGACGCCGCCGAGCATCACCGCCCAATCGGCGATGACGGCGCGGGGGAAGCGGATGTTCACATCCATGCCGCGGTGCTGGAAGGTGATGCGGCAGGGCTCTTCGATGCCGGAACCGGTGTCGATCGGGCAGCGCGCGGCGAAGCCCTTGCCGTCGGGGACGGAGACGTAGAACTCGTCATTCTCGAAAGGCGAGCCCTTGCGGAAGCCGCGCACCACGAGGCCGCCCGGATTCGACCAGACGGTCGGCGTCAGGAAGCGGGCATAGGTCGCGAGCTGGCGGGCGGGCTCGTTGACCCGGTCGGGCGGGCTCAGCGTGATCAGCAGCCGCCTGCGACTGTCCGGCTGAGCTGGGCCAAGGCTCGGCCAATCCAGGCGCAGCCGCACCATGCCGACGAGTCGGCTCGTTTCGCCCTCATCCTCGATGCCGGTGAGGTCCTTCGGGATCATCAGCGCGACATCGCCGACGCGGGCCGGTTGCGGGGCCGTCACCAGTTCGTCGCGGCGATGGGTCAGGTAGACGGCCAGCGCCGTCGCGAGAATCCCGGCCGTCAGGATCAGCAGCATCGCCTTCAGGAGCGCCCCGTCCGCACGCGGGAGCGGCGCGGCCTTCTGCTGCAGGCGCATGCGCACCATCGAGGTCAGATGGGCGGCCTGCTGGCCGGGCCGGTGATAGGGCAGCGATGCGGTCATTCCGGTGCCTTGTACTCAAGTGACAACCACTGAATCACCGCCGGCTTAATGCCGCGTAAACCATAACCGCGCCGGTAGGGTTAACCATCGGTAAACTCTGCGCTTCACAGGCCGCGGGCCATGCGGCAGGTTCGGGCGTCGCTCTGGTCGAGAGTTTGCGTCCGTGACCATCCAGCCCTTCGCCGTCGAGGCACTGCAATCCCTGTTCCTCGGCTTCGCCTTTGCCGGGCTTCTGGCCAGCGCGTTCGAGCTGTTCACGGAGCGGCGCGCCGATTTCAAGCTGCTTCAGGCCGGTGGTCTCACCGCCGTCGCCAGCGTGCCGGTGGTCGTATTCAGCGCGCCTTTCCTGATCCTGCGCAACATGATGCAGGGCCGGCAGAGCGACGGGCGGCCATTCTCGTTCCTGATGCTCGCGGGCCTGACGGCCGGCATCTGGAGCCTGGTCTCGGGCCGGGTCGTGCTCGACCTGCTGCACCTCCTCGGCGCTTGACGGAAGGCGCTGCCGGCCTGCAATCCTGAAGGCTCGAACCGTCAGGACAAGCCGATGCCCCTCTATGCGCTCGATGGAACAAGGCCCGAAACCGCGAAGGCCGGAGAGTGGTGGCTCGCGCCCGACGCGCATGTCATCGGCCGCGTCAGGCTGGCGGCCGGGGTGGGGATCTGGTTCGGCGCCGTGCTGCGCGGCGACAACGAGTGGATCACCATCGGCGAGGGCAGCAATCTCCAGGAAGGCTGCGTGCTCCATACCGACATGGGCTATCCGCTGACGGTCGGCGCCAATTGCACGATCGGCCATCGCGCCATCCTGCACGGCTGCACGATCGGCGAGAACAGCTTGGTCGGCATGGGCGCGACCGTGCTGAACGGCGCGAAGATCGGCCGCAACAGCCTCGTCGGCGCGAATGCGCTGGTGACGGAAGGCAAGGAATTCCCCGACAATTCGCTGATCGTCGGCTCTCCGGCCCGCGCGATCCGGACCCTCGACGACAAGGCTGCGGCGGGGATCACGGCTTCGGCGAAGGCCTATGTCCAGCGCTGGCGGCAATTCGCGGCCGGGCTCGAGCGGCTGGATTGAAGCTCAAAAAGAAGTGGGCCGGCCTCCCGTTGGGGAAAGCCGGCCCTTGGCGAAACCCGATCCTTGGGGACGGGTGGGTGGGGACGTGACCGAGCCTCGCCGTCCTTATGCCCGCAGCCGGCCTGTGGCTGCGGCGGTCTTCATCAACGCTGCACCGAAGCAACCGTCGGGGTCTGCGCGCCGCCGAGCGAGGTCCAGCCCGTGCGGTACTGCGACTCGCGCTTGACGTAGACGTAGCCGGTCTGGCTCCAGGGCAGGATCGCGTTGCGCTTGTTGTCGAGAACGAAGTCGCCGCGATCGGTGCGGATCATCAGCACGGCATGGCCGGCATTCTCCTCGTCGATCACGACGGTGACGAGCATGGCGCGGCGCGGCAGGCCGGCTTCGGCCAGGCGCTTGCGCTTCAGCAGGACGTAGTCTTCGCAGTCGCCCTTGCCGTCCGTCGGGATGTCCCAGCGATCGACGACGCCCCAGTGGTCCTGGTCGGTGATCGCCTCGATCTCGCGGTTGGTGTTGTTGTTGACGCCGACGATCGTCTTCCAGGTCTTGGCGTTCAGCTCGATTCGCTCGGCCTCGCGGGTGTCGACGCGGCATTCGGATGGCATGCGCTTGCAGAAATCGACCCAGGCATAGGGTGCGCGGGCGTCGCCGGAGGCTTCGGCCGGGAGGCTCGCGACAGGAATGCCGGCCGAGCCCTGAGCCTGAGCCGTGCCTGCCCCGGTCATCATGACCATGGCGGCGAGAGCGGTACCAATCAGATTGCGATGGAGTGAGAGCATGTCGTCCCCTTTCTGTCCCGGGGAGACGATGCGCGGCGGCGAATGGATTCGAGCTGAAATGGAAACGTACAAATTTATGTATTCGGGCTTCGTGGTGGCCAAGTAAAAATCAGGATCAACCTTGTTCAAAACCGGAAGTAACGATTTGCTTCGATCGTAAAACAAATTGGTAACCATTAATTCTTTGTAGTGCTGCAAGGGTCGATTAACCTACGCAGTCGTTAACGCGCGAGCGTCCGGCCAAGCATGGAGCCGGACGCGGCTTTCCCGCCTTTCCGATGCCGTTCTGCCGCTCGGATGGCCGCCGTGATGTGGAACGCCAGCCCGCGATCAGGGATTGTTGGGGATATGCGCTGCTCGGAAAGGCCTGCTGCGATGAGCGAACTGACCATCTGGAGCTATGACTGGGTACCTGAAGGTCCCCGTGGTTTCGTGCGCGATCTCAGGCTCCGCTGGGCCTGCGAGGAGGCGGGCCTCGCCTATGGCGTCCGCACGATTCCCTTCGACGGGCGCGAGACCAACCATCTCGCGCGCCAGCCTTTCGGCCAGATTCCGTTTCTGGACGATGGCGAGGTGAAACTGTTCGAGAGCGGGGCAGGGCTGCTGTATCTGGCGCGGAAGAGCGAGGCGCTGATGCCGGTCGATCCGGTGGGAGCGGCTGAAACGTTGCAATGGACGTTGGCTGCGCTCAACTCGATCGAGATGGTCTCCGTGCCCTGGTGGTTCCTGACCGTGACGGGCGCCGCAGATAATCAGCTCACGGACTGGATGCGCCTGCGTCTCGGCCAGCTCGAACAGGTCCTGAGCGAGCGGGAATGGCTCGCCGCCGGCCGCTTCACCGTCGCGGACCTGCTGATGGCGGATGTGCTGCGGGTCGAGAAGGTTCGTGCGTTCGGTGACCGGCCGGCGAGCGAGGCCTATGTCGCCCGCATCACGGGTCGCCCTGCCTTCAGGAAGGCGCAGGCCGATCAGGTCGCGCTCTTCGAGGCGGCGGACGCCAGACGGCGCGCTGCGGAGTGAGGCTTAGAAGGCTGCCTTGCTTTCGCGGATCCGGGTCGTCATCCCGGACAAGCCGCGTCAGCGGCGCCGATCCGGGATCCATCGTAGATCTCGGCGCCCTATGATGGATCCCGGGTCGAGCCCGGGATGACGGCGTGGTTCCGAGTGCAATGAGCAGGCTAGAAAACCGGCGAGGCGGGCTTCAGAGCTCCAGATTCTCGTCGAGCAGGTCGGCCGAGAGCGGGAAGCGGAATTCGGCGGCGTAGCCGCCGTCGAAGCGGCGCACGACGCGAGCCGGCGTGGTGCCGAGCCGAACCGGCGTGTTGAGCGGCAGGTCGAGATCGCTGGAGAAGGCGGCGCCCGAGAGCGAGATGTCGATGACGCGCACGATATGCTCGGTGCCGTCCTCCATCACCAGCGTCGAACGCGGGTTGCGCGGCACGATGCGCTCGTGGCGACGATCCTCGGGCAGGCCGAGCTCTTCGCGGTTGGCGAGCCAGGTCAGCTGCGCCGTGAATTTCTCGCGCTTGCGGCTGGTCGCGGTGATGGTCATCGCGAAACCTTCGGCCGTGGTGCGGACGCAGCTGCCCTCGATGCGGCCGAGATGCTCGAGATAGACGATGACGCGTTCGCCGGGCTTGGCCTTGGCGGGCGCCGCGAGATGGACGCCGCCGGGCGAGATGTCGATCGTCTGGCAGGGGTATTCCATGCGGTTCGGCAGCATGTAGCGGCCCAGCAGCACGACCTTCATACGGAAATGCCGCCTGCGCTCGGCAGGAAAGGCAGCCGCACGGGGCGTTTTGAGGGCGCTCAACATCAATAACCGACCTAGATTCCCCGATAATCCTAGGCGGGTTTCGGTTAACGCATCGTTCCGATCAGGCCCGCCCGCCGGGTAATACCACGAGACGGGGCGGTTCGGCACGGCGCGGGGTGACAGGGGGGCGCGCGGCTGCTGCGGGCCAGAGCATCCTGAGCGAGATCATCCGCATCGATTCGATGGTGTCGAGACCCAGCCAGTCCGGCGACAGGGCAGGCGAGAGGGCGCCCAGCACGCGGGCATGGGTGCGGCCGCGATAGCGCAGCGGCAGCAGCAGCAATTCGAGATAGATCGGCGTGCCGGTCACCGACTTGCCGGAGAGGCCGGCGACGGCGCCGGCGCTCTCGTCCATCACGGTCTGGACGAGGCGGCGCATGTCGCCCTGCGCCTCGACATCGGCCCAGAGCGCCGTGAAGGCGCGCCCGCGCAACTCCTGGCCGATCAGGGCGCAGAGCCGCGTGCCCGCTAGCCGGAAGACCGGGCCGATCGGCTCGTTCTCCAGCACGAAGGTATCGGCCAGGGCATGCCGCAGGGCGCCGGGCTCGATCTCGCCGCGCTCGGGCGCGGCGCGATCGCCGCGCAGCGTGTCCCAATAGTCGAAAACCAGCTTTGTGCTCGCGTTCTTCATCCTGTGCCCATATTCGCCGTCTGTCTCTCCCTGGAGCGGGTCAGCGTCCGATGATGACGCGGAACCGTTCGAAAGGAGGACGAATCAATCTCTCGGAAGAGCGCTGACGCATTCGTCGTGCCGTCTTGCCACCGTCGTTTGAGTCGGGGGAGGCGGCAGGGACGTTAGGGTTAATCAAGTCTTACGATTGTGGATGATCGTTAAAATGCGCATGAATCGCCCTCGGAATTCGCGGATGCCGAGAGCGTGCGCAAACGAGGTGGAGGGGGGCGTGAGCCAGCCGTCCGGCATGACCGGGCGGCCTCACAGCCGGCGAAAAAGGGGACGGCGCAAGCCGATCCCCTTTTTCGTATTCCTCGCGGCGCCAGCGGCTTGCGCCGCGCTATCGCTTCGGCAAGTGTGACGGCCGCATGGCTTCCCAATATTCTCCTCCACCGGGGCGCGAGCCCGTCTTCAATCTGCCGTCCGCCGTGGTCTGGCTGCTCGCGGTCCTGGTCCTGATCCAGGCCGGGCGCGGGCTGCTGTCGGACTATGACGACTACGTGCTGATGTCCTGGCTCGCCTTCGTGCCGGCGCGGCTGACGCTCTGGCTCTCGCCGGCGCGGATCGACGATGTCGTCGGCGCAATGGCGCAGGTCACGGCAGGGCAGGACGTCGCCGAGCGGCTCCAGCTCGTCCGGTTGCTGCTGGCGGATGGCGGGGTCAGGCTCTGGACGATCCTGACCTATGGTCTGCTGCACGGCTCCTGGCTGCACCTTGTCTCCAACGCGGTCTGGCTGGCGGCTTTCGGCAGCCCGGTCGCGCGGCGGCTCGGGTCGGGGCGCTTCCTCAATCTGATGGCGCTGGCGACGATCGGTGGCGCATTGCTGCACTGGTGGTCGCGCGACCTCGACGTGCTGCCGCTGGTCGGTGCATCCGCCGGCATCTCGGGCGCGACGGCGGCTGCGATCCGCTTCGTCTTCGCGCCGGGCCTGCGCTTCGGGGAACTCGGCGACGATGCCGTCGTCCGCGCGATTCCGGCCGAGCCGCTGGGGCAGCTCTGGCGCAATTCGCGCGCCCTGTTGTTCATCGCGATCTGGTTCGTGACGAACATCCTGTTCGGAGCCGGACTGGTGCCGATCTTCGGCGAGGAGACCAGCATCGCCTGGGAGGCCCATATCGGCGGCTTCGTCGTCGGGCTCCTGCTGTTCCCGCTGCTCGACCGGGGGCAGCAGCGGCGCTGACGCGGCCGGCAGTCCCGGTTCGCAAGGTTCTTTAGAACCGTTTCGGAAACCTTGCCTGTGCCAAGGTCTTCGCCCACACTCGCCTCATTGCGAAGCACTTCCCGAGCCGGCCCGGCATCGAGAGACTTGCCGGCCCTCGCGAAGTTCCAGCGAAACCGCGCGCCGGCAACGGCGCGCCTGCGAGGAGGGACTGGCCATGAATGTCGAGCAGTTGCTGAGCGGCAAGGGGCACGATGTGATCTCGGTGCAGCCGCATCGGACGCTGTCCGAGGCGATCCGCACGCTGAGCGAGAAGCGGATCGGCGCCGTCGTCGTCATGGGGGCGGACGGAGCGCTGGTAGGCATCCTGTCCGAGCGCGACATCATCCGGGCACTCGGCGAACTGGGCGCCGGCGCGCTGGAGAGCGCGGTCTCGCGCTCGATGACCTCCAAGGTCGTGACCTGCCGGCCGCAGACCAGCGTCGACGAGCTCATGGAGATCATGACGACCGGCCGCTTCCGCCATGTGCCGGTGGTCGAGAACGGGCGCGTCACCGGCCTCGTCTCGATCGGCGACGTGGTCAAGCACCGGGTCGCCGCGATCGAGGCCGAGAGCCAGGCGATGCGCGACTATATCGCGATGGCCTGAAGGGAGCGCGAAAGGCCGGGGAGCGTCAGCTCTCCGGTGCGATATGGTTCGCCGCGACGAGGGCGGCGATATCGTCCAGAGCCCGCCGCGCCGCCTGTCGGCCGAGTTCGATCGTCTCGCCGGCGCGGTGGAAGTCGAACAGGCCGATGCGGCCGAGCTTGGGGCCGATCATCACGTCTGGCGGATCGCCAGCCAGCCGCGAGCGCGAGATGCGATCCTGCGTGATGTTGAAGGCATCGATCATCACGCCGGCCAGCCCCGGGCGGTTCTCCGCCGGGCGGCCGACAATGTTGCGGACGCGCTTGGCGGCGCCGCTGATCCCGTCATACCAGCGCGGCTCCGGCTGGATCTGCAATTCGGGCACGAGCGGATCGGGGTCCGAACTCTGGTCCTGGATGGTCGTGCCGCGGCCGGTGAGGTCGCTGTTGAGGTTGACGCAGATCACGACATCGGCGCCGAGCGCGCGGGCCGCCGTCACCGGGACGGGATTGACCAGCGCGCCGTCCATCAGCCAGCGCCCGCCGAGCTTCACGGGGTCGAAAATGCCCGGCAGCGCGTAGGAGGCGGTCAGCGCCTCGACCAGCGGGCCATGGGTCAGCCAGATCTCATGGCCGAAGCCGAGTTCGGTCGCGACGGCGACGAAGCGGTGGTTCAGGTCCTCGATCCGGATGCCGTTGAGGTGCTGTTCGAGCAGGCGCTTCAGGCGTCCGCCGGAGATCAGGCCGGCGCCGCCGATATGGAAATCCATCAGGCCGACGATGCGGCGCTTGGTCATGCTGGTGGCGAATTCGGAGAGTTCGGGCAGCTTGCCGGCGGCGAGACATCCGCCGACCACGGCGCCGATCGAGGTTCCGGCGATGACATCGGGGGCGAAACCGGCCTCGATCAGCACTTCGAGCGCGCCGATATGGGCCCATCCGCGCGCCGCGCCGCCGCCAAGCGCGAGGCCGATCTTCGGCCTGACCAAGGCCGGCTGTCCCTCGACCGGGCGCATATCGTTCATTGCGGCACCACCTCCGCCGAGACCAAAGGCTCGCCGCGCGACACCATCCCACCGCATGGACTTGTCCCTCCGTGGAATAAGAGGGTCTCAGAAGCCGATGAGCGAAAGATGAACGGGCGGCCTTCGGCGATTATCGCCTGTATTTGACGGATCCGTGAAGGCGGCTCGGCCGCATCGCGGATGCGCGCCGGGTTCAGTGGTGTCACTCGCAGATGATCAGCGGCTTCCCGGCTTCGCCGCGCAACGGCTGGGCCCGGTAGAAGCAGGAGCAGCGCCCGGTATGGCAGCAGCCGCCGTCGCCGGCGACCTTCACCCTGATCCAGAGCGCGTCCTGGTCGCAGTCGACCCGCATCTCGACGATGGTCTGGATCTGGCCGGAGGTCGCGCCTTTGTGCCAGAGTTCCTGGCGCGAGCGCGACCAGTACCAGGCCTCGCCGGTCTCGATCGAGCGCTTGAGCGCCTCGGCATTCATATGGGCGACCATCAGCACCGCGCCGCTATCGGCCTCCGTCGCGACGACGGTCACGAGGCCGTTCGCGTCGAAGCGGGGGGTGAGCACCGTGCCCTCCTCGAGGGCGTGCTTGTCGGGCGCGGTGGGGAAGAGGGACATTAAGGCTCCGAGGAAAGGCGGTCACGCCGCGCCTTGTAAGGAAATGCCGGGAGCGGCCACGGAGCCGCCAAGTCATGCAGACAGCTACTGGAAACGCGCGGTTGGAGCCACCGTTGTCATTCCGGGGCTTCGCTTAGCGAAGAACCCGGAACCCACGACCGGGCGAGCGGCTTACAACCCGGCATAAAGTGTCTCACCCAGTCGTGGGTTCCGGGTTCGCGCCTGCAGCGCGCCCCGGAATGACAAGAGCGGAGCGAAATCACAGCTGCCCAATGTCGAACGCACCTACAGCCCCGGCGACTTCACCATCGTGAAGAAGCGGACCTGCTCGGCCGGGTCGTCCCTGAAGATGCCGCGATATTGCGTGGTCATCGTGGACGAGCCCTGCTTCTGCACGCCGCGCATCGACATGCACATATGCTCGGCCTCGACGAGGATGGCGACGCCACGCGGCTCCAGCACCTCCTCGATCACGTCGGCGATCTGGGCGGTCATGGTCTCCTGCGTCTGCAGGCGGCGGGCATAGACATCGACGATGCGGGCGAGCTTCGAGAGGCCGACCACGCCCTTCGCGGGGTAATAGCCGATATGGGCCTTGCCGACGAAGGGCACCATGTGGTGCTCGCAATGCGAATAGAACGGGATGTCGCGGACGAGGACCATGTCGCTGTAGCCCTCGACCTCCTCGAAGACGCGGTCGAGGATATGGTGCGGGTCCTCGGCATAGCCCTTGTAGAATTCCTTGTAGGCCTTGGCGACGCGGCGCGGCGTGTCCGTCAGGCCCTCGCGCGACGGGTCGTCGCCCGCCCAGAGCAGGAGCGTGCGGACAGCGGCCTCGGCCTCTTCCTGCGTGGGCTTGCGGACCAGAAACTTGTCAGCGGAGGGGCCGACGGCCCCCTCGACGGACAAGGACTTAACCACAGGGATCATGTGGTGCCTCCCGTTGGGACGATGAAGGCCTCGCGAGCTGCCCTTGCAGGCTGCGGCTCCCGGGGCCGGTGCGACAAGTCTGATGCCTCGCGGCGGAAGAGGTTCCCATGCCCTCCCGTTTTGCGGCGATCAACCTTATATTGGGTCTGCGTGCCGGTCATTCCAGATCGGCGAGAGAACTGGTCATGCTGGACGACGTCTACAACAAGCGCATCCTCTCGCTTGCCGCCAACATCCCCCTGCTGCAGCGCCTGCCGTCGCCCGATGCGACGGCGCGCGCGCATTCGAAGCTATGCGGCTCGACCGTGACAGTCGATGTCACCATGGAGGGCGATGTCGTCACCGGCTTCGGCCATGACGTGAAGGCCTGCGCGCTCGGCCAGGCCTCGTCCTCCATCATGGCGAGCCATGTCGTCGGCTCGACGGCTGGCGAGTTGCGGGAGGTGCGCGAGCAGGCCCGCGCCATCCTGAAGGAGAATGCCGCGCCGCCCGAGGGCAAATGGGCCGATCTCGCGGTGCTCGTGCCGGTACGCGACTTCAAGGCGCGCCATGCCTCGACGATGCTGACCTTCGATGCGGTGGTCGATGCGATCGACCAGATCGAGGCCAAGCGGCGCGAGGCCGCTGCCTAGCGAGACATCACTTCACGCCGAAGGCGACGCGGATTTCCGGCACGGTCTCGTCGAAGCGGGCCTTGAAGGCGCGGTCGGCGAGCAGGGCCTTGGCGACGGCGCGGCCGACCTTGTCGCCGGCGACCAGATCGCTCGGATAGTGGAAGCCGCAGATCAGGCGGCTCTCGCCGTAGCTCTTAACCCGCTCTTCCAGCTTGTCGGACAATTCGGGCGCCGCGGTCTTCAGCAGTTCGGCATAGAGCGCGGCGGTTGCCGCATGGCCTGACGGGAAGGAGGTGCCTTCCGGGCGGGCGCCGGGGCAGGGCTTGACGCGGACCTTCGACCAGAGCTGGAACGGGCGCTGGCGGCTGGTCAGGCGGTGGACGCTTTTCAGGAGGATGCCGAGTTCGACCTGCGCCTCGCGGAACAGCAGCCGGACCTCGCGATGGGTGTTGTCGACATAGCCGGTGTCCATGCCGTTCAGGAAATTGACCAGCGCGAGGCGCTGGTCGGCGATGGCGGCTTTCTCGCGCTCGGGCGTGCGGTTCAGGGTGATCTGCTGGACCTGTTCGAACTCGGCCTTGCCCTCGGGGCTGTTCTGCGCCGGCGGTAGGCCGATGATATGAGCGATGTCGAGCTTGGCGCCGTCGAGCCAGAGCAGGTAAGGCCGCTGCTGGGCGGAGGCCGGCATGGCGAGACCGAGGCCGAGCGCGAGGCCGGCTCCGAGAAAGGCCTTGCGAACGAGGGCTTGGCGAAAGCGAGCGGCGCGCATCATGTTTCCGGTATCGAGCAAGGGAAGCGGTTCTGATTGTGGCTGAACGAAACGAAGCAGACGATCTATTCCAGCGTCTCTTTGTTAAGCAAAGATTTTCGCTGCTGCGAAGCGTCGCGCTTTTCCCGCGAAAGGCCGCACATTTTGCCATTCGCGGCTACCAACTGAGCCTTTCCATGCTGGTCGGGCGGCATTGCCGGCATTGGCCGAGCTGCTCGGCCTATACCGACGAGGCGATCCTGCGCTTCGGCCTGTGGCGCGGCGGTTGGGCCGGTTTTGCCCGGATCTGCCGCTGCAATCCATGGGGCACGAGCGGCGTCGACATCGTCTGCGAGGCATTGCCGCCCGATGCGAGGTGGTATAGGCCGTGGGCCTATGGCCGCTGGCGCGGGACAAATGTGCCGGCGGCTTTCGATTCCGACGCCGAACCGGCCACGGGCGGCGGAACGCAATCCTCACATCCGTAGCCGGCCTAGTCTTACGGGGCTTGTATCCCCGAGTGAGCAGGATAGCGATCCATGACGATCTCCCTGACATTTCCCGATGGCGCCAAGCGCGAATTCCCCTCCGGCATCACCGGAGTCGAGATCGCCAAGGGCATCTCTCCTTCCCTGCTGAAGCGCACCGTCGCGATGGCGCTCGACGGCACCGTCGTCGATCTTGCCGATCCGATCACCACTGACGCGAAGATCGAGCTTTTGAACCGGGAAGACCCGCGTTCGCTCGAACTGATCCGGCACGACACCGCTCACGTCCTCGCCGAGGCCGTGCAGGAACTCTTTCCCGGCACGCAGGTGACGATCGGCCCGGTGATCGAGAACGGGTTCTTCTACGATTTCGCCCGCAACGAGCCCTTCACGCCCGAAGACTTCCCGGCGATCGAGAAGAAGATGCGCGAGATCATCGCGCGCGACAAACCCTTCACTAAGGAGGTCTGGAGCCGCGACAAGGCCAAGGATTTCTTTGCCGCCAAGGGCGAGGCCTACAAGGTCGAGCTGGTCGATGCGATCCCCGCCGACCAGACGCTGAAGATGTACGCGCAGGGCGACTGGATCGACCTCTGCCGCGGCCCGCACATGACTTCGGTCGGCAAGGTCGGCAACGCCTTCAAGCTGATGAAGACGGCGGGCGCCTATTGGCGCGGCGACTCGAACAACGCGATGCTGACTCGCATCTACGGCACGGCCTTCGCCAAGCAGGAAGAACTCGACGCCTATCTCAAGCAGCTCGAGGAGGCGGAGAAGCGCGACCACCGCAAGCTCGGCCGGGAGATGGACCTGTTCCATTTCCAGGAGGAGGGGCCGGGCGTCGTGTTCTGGCACTCCAAGGGCTGGCGCCTGTTCCAGGAGATCATCGCCTATATGCGCCGGCGCCTCGCCGCCGACTACGAGGAGGTGAACGCGCCGCAGATCCTCGACAAGTCGCTCTGGGAGACCTCGGGCCACTGGGGCTGGTATCAGGACAACATGTTCGCGGTGAAATCGGCCTCGGCTTTCGAGAACCCGGCCGATGCCGAGCGCGACCATCGCGTCTTCGCGCTGAAGCCGATGAACTGCCCGGGCCATGTCCAGATCTTCAAGCACGGTCTGAAGAGCTATCGCGACCTGCCGATCCGGCTCGCCGAATTCGGCAATGTGCACCGCTACGAGCCCTCGGGCGCGCTGCATGGGCTGATGCGCGTGCGCGGCTTCACGCAGGACGATGCACATATCTTCTGCACGGAAGAGCAGCTCGCGGCCGAGTGCCTGAAGATCAACGACCTGATCCTGTCGGTCTACGAGGATTTCGGCTTCACCGAGGAGCTGGTGATCAAGCTCTCGACACGGCCCGAGAAGCGTGTCGGTTCTGACGCGGTCTGGGACCATGCCGAGCAGGTGATGACCGGCGTGCTGGAACGGATCGCGAAGCAGTCCGGCAACCGGATCAAGACCGAGATCAATCCGGGCGAGGGCGCGTTCTACGGGCCGAAATTCGAGTATGTCCTGCGCGATGCCATCGGCCGCGACTGGCAATGCGGCACGACGCAGGTCGACTTCAACCTGCCGGAGCGGTTCGGCGCTTTTTATATCGGCGCCGATGGCGAGAAGAAGCAGCCAGTCATGGTCCACCGCGCCATCTGCGGCTCGCTGGAGCGCTTCACCGGCATCCTGATCGAGCACCATGCCGGGCATTTCCCGCTCTGGCTGGCGCCCGAGCAGATCGTGGTCTGCCCGATCACCTCGGAAGCGGACGCCTATGCCGAGGATGTGACGATGGCCCTGATGGGCGCCGGCCTCCGGGCACGCGCCGATCTGCGCAACGAGAAGATCTCGTACAAGGTGCGCGAGCACTCGCTGGCCAAGGTCCCGGTCATCCTCGCCGTCGGCAAGCGCGAGGCCGAGGAGAAGACCGTGACGGTCCGCCGCCTCGGCAGCCAGGCGCAGACGGTGATGACGCTCGACGAGGCGCTTGCGGCGCTCGGCCAGGAGGCGCTGGCGCCTGATCTGGCGCGTCGGAAAGCCGTGAAGGCGGAGTAACCAGCGGCACCACACGCTTGTCATTCCGGGGCGCGCCGCGGGCGCGAACCCGGAACCCACGACTGGGTGAACCGTCTGCAAACGGGCGTTAGATGTCGCACCCAGTCGTGGGTTCCGGGTTCTTCGCTGCGCGAAGCCCCGGAATGACAACGGTGTTTGCGCACCCCTAGCGAATCCAGCCCTCGCCATGGCAGATTGCCGGCGATGCTGACAGGCTCCTACCGCAAGCGGCTCGAAGCCGATCTTCCCCGTTGGGTCGCCGAGGGCTGGCTCAGTGCCGAGAATGCCGGCGCGATCCGGCGCTCGGTCGCGCGCGAGCAGGGCGGCATCCGCCTGCCGGCCGTGCTCGGCCTGCTCGGCGGCCTGCTGATCGCAGCGAGCGTTGCCGCCTTCGTCGCGGCCGGCTGGGAGGACATCCCGCGCCTCGTCAAGCTGGGCATGATCCTCGCGGCCATTGCGATCTGTATCGCTTATGCTTTCCGGCTGGAGCGTCAGGGCTCGCCGCGCGGCGCCGATGCCGCCGTGACCTGCGGCGTGCTGATCTTCGGCGCAGGCTTGGCACTGGTCGGCCAGATGTATCATCTGCCTGCCGACTGGCCGGCCGGTGCCTTGCTGGTGGCGCTCGGCGGCTTGATTGCCGCTGTCCTGATGCGCTCGAACGGCGCGCTGGCGATCGCGCTGATCGCGATCTGCGCCTGGAGCGGCGGGCGCTGGGAAGAGGCGCGCAGCGGCGCGCATCTCGGCTTCTTCATCCTCTATCTGCCGGCCCTGTGGCTTTCGCTGTCGCGCGATAACCGGCTGGTGCATCACCTCGTTGTGCTCGCAGCCGCTGCCTGGCTCGGCATGGCGCCGGGCTATGGACTGTTCGACCGGTTCGATTACGGGCTTCTGGCTTATGGGCTGGCGCTTGCCGTGTTCTATGTGGCGCTGGGCGCACTGGCGCTCGACCGGGGCTTGCCTTCGGTGCTGACCGCCTGCCTGCCCTGGGGGCTGCTCGGGCTGGTGCTGGTGCTGAACACGGAGCTGATCCGCATCCTCGACCGGGACGAGGCGCGGGCAGGCCATGCCTTCCGCTTCGTCTTCATGGCCTATGCCATCGCAATTCCCGTCGTCGCAGCCCTGGCAGGGCTCGCCCGCGAGCGGCGTTTCGCGTGGCCCCTGGCGGCAGGGCTTGCCTTCGCCTTGCTGGTGCCGGTCGTGTTCTGGACCGGCATCGTCACCGCCATGGCCGGCAAGATCATCGTCGCGAGCCTCGTTCTGCTGACTGCTACGGCGCTGGTGGTGGCCGGGTCGGTCGGCGGCATCCGGCGTTTGGTGCTGGCGGGCTCGGTCCTGTTCGGCGTCGCGATCCTGATCCTGCTCTGGCAGACCATCGGTACGCTGCTCGACCAGTCGCTGTTCTTCCTCGTCGCGGGCGCGGCGCTGCTGGCGATCGCCTCCGGCGCGCGGCGGCTCTTCGCCCGGCTCAACCCGCCTGAGAAGGAAGCCGCCTGATGCGCGCGCTTTCGGCCGATAGCCTCGTCGCCAAGGTGCCGCTGGTCTGGCGCGCGCTGGCAACCGCGCTGCTGCTGGGGCTCGTCCTGCTGGCGCTGGTCGAGCAGAGGGCGCGCATCCTGCGCGGCGGCACCGAGATCCGGCTGCGGAGCGTGCCGGTCGATCCGCGCGACCTCTTCCGCGGGGATTACGTCATCCTCGCCTATCCGATCAGCACGGTCGAGACCGGTGCGGCCAATCAAGCGGGCTTCCAGCGCGGCGAGCAGGTCTATGTCAGCCTCGGCCGGGACGAGCAGGGCTTTGCCCGGGCGACCGGCGTGTCGCGGGAGTGGCCCAAGACCGGAGACGGTGTCGTCGTGATCGCCGGGCGCGTTACGGCGAACTCGGCCTGTGCCACCATGGCGGACGGCTCCTTCGATTGCAGCGGCCGGCGCAACCGCCTGAGCATCGCCTATGGGCTCGAGAGCTATTTCGTGCCGCAAGGCGAGGGCAAGGCGATCGAGACCACCGACAAGGCGCGGATCGAGGTGGTGGCCGCCGTCTCGTCCTCGGGCGAGGCCGCGATCAAGCGCCTGCTGATCGACGGCAAGCCGGTCTACGCCGAACCGCCATACTGAGGCCGGGCCTTCGAACGGCGATTTGACGTCTTCCAGCCCTCATCCTGAGGAGCCGCTGAGCGGCGTCTCGAAGGATGTTCCAGTGATTTCCGGAACCTCCTGAAACATCCTTCGAGACGCCATTCCCTTGGAATGGCTCCTCAGGATGAGGGCTTGCGCTTTCAAGCACTGGTCCGGCCGGCGCGGCATCACATTGCCGTGTCGGCGCCGCTTCGTCTCAACCCTGCCGCAAAGCCGCTGATGATCCGCCACACGCGCTTGTGACAACACGCCGCGTGACGCGAATCCTCAGGAGTTATATGAACGGCAGATGAACAGCTTCGACAGCGAACGTTCATCTTGAGAGTGGCGAGCCGGGAACATGCATCGGCCGCCGGCGTTTCGATCCTGGATTTTCCGGCCTGCTGAAGGACTACAGTCCCGTGTCCTCCCATTCTTCCTTCAGGCGCTTCCTGCTTCTCGGCCGACCGGCCGTGGACGCTGTGCTGGCTGCGCCGGGGCGGGATGCGCGGATCGACGTGATCCGCGGGCTCGCCCTGCTGATCATCTTCATCAACCACATGCCGGGGAACGTGGTCTCGGCCTATATGCCGCATAATTTCGGCTTCTCGGACGCGGCCGACATCTTCGTGCTGCTGGCCGGCGTCTCGGCGACGCTGGCCTATGGCGGGCTGATCGAGCAGCGCGGCTTCGCGGTCGCCGGGCTGAAGCTCGGCGCGCGGCTCTGGACGCTCTACATCGCCCATCTCGCGGTGTTCATCATCGTCTGCGGCGTCGTCGCCACGGCGGTGACGCGGACGCAGAACCCGCTCTATATCGAGGCGATCAACATCCAGCCCTTCTTCCGTGACACGGTCGAGGCACTGATCGGCGCGCTGACGCTGACCTACCAGCCGTCCTATCTCGATATCCTGCCGCTCTACATCGTGCTGCTGGCGCTGTTCCCGGTGATCTACTACGCGGCGCGCCTGAGTCCGCTGCTGACGCTCGCCTGCTCGCTGGCGATCTGGCAGGCGGCGCTCGCCTTCGAGCTCAACCTGCCCAATGGCAGTGCCGGCGTCTGGTTCTTCAACCCCTTCGCCTGGCAGGTCGTCTTCACGCTCGGCGTCGTCATCGGGCGGGCGGCGCAGCTCGGCATCCGCGCGCCGCGCCTGGTCTGGCTCGACGTCGCGGCAGTCGCCTTCATCGTTTTCGCCTGGGTGGTGAAGACCTCCAGCGGCAACCCGACCGGCATCGCGGCGCTGAACGACTGGTTCGATTCCGTTCAGCTCGGCTCGGACAAGACCAATCTCGCCTGGACGCGCATCCTGCATATCGGCGCGCTGGCCTGGCTGGCGATCCGCTGGTTGCCGGCCGGCATGGCGATGGCGAAGGCAGTGCCCGGCCGCATGCTTGCGAGTGCCGGGCAAAATTCGCTGCATGTCTTCTGCGCGGGCGTCGTGCTCTCGATCATCGGGCAGATCGTGCTGGCGGAAACATCCTTCGATTTGGGCGTTCAGTTGCTGATATGTGCTGGTGGCGCTACAATTCTGACAGGGTTAGGGATTTTCCTGTCGTGGTACCGTTCGATCACGAAACGCGGCGCAAGTGCCGAGTCTGCCCCGGCCCGTGGCGCACAGCTGCCGCGGCCTTCCTTCTCCTCGCGCTGAATTCGGGAGCTGGCGCGGCGCCGCTGCCGCCGCCGCTCGATGTGCGCTGCCGTGCGGAGGCCGCGAAAGCCGCCTTCCAGCCAAGCTTGCCGGCAGCGCGCAAGGCGCTGCAGGAAACCGGCCGCCTGACCATCGTGGCACTGGGTTCCTCGGCGACAGCCGGCTCCGGCGCCAGCGCCGACGACAAGAGCTATCCTTCCGTGCTGCAGGCCGAATTGCGCCGGCGCCTGCCGGGTGCGGAGGTTCGGGTCGTCAACAAGGGCGTCGGCGGCCAGTCGGCCTATGACATGCTGCTGCGCATGCAGGCCGACGTCATCGACGAGAAGCCGGCGATCGTGATCTGGCAGACCGTCATCAACGACGCGATCCGCGATATCGGCGAGGACAAGCTCGGCAAGATCCTGCGCAAGGGGGTCGGCAAGGCCCGCAGCGCCGGGATCGAGATGATCCTGATGGACCTGCCCTGGCTGCCGCGCGAGGGCCGTTATCCGCATTACGACGATTACCGCGCCGTGCTGACGAAGACGGCGCAGGACCAGGGCATCTCGCTGTTCCCGCGCTATGCGATGATGAAAGGCTGGTCGAATTCGCGCCAGTTCACGCCTGAGGAACTCGTCGGCATGGACGGCCTGCATCTGGTCGATGCCGGCTATCGCTGCCTGGCATTGCGGCTGGCCGACGGGATCGTTGCGGGGATCGGGCCGGTTCGGATCGAGGCGGCTGGGGCTGGGAAGCCGACGAACTGACGACCCTTGTCATTCCGGGGCTTCGCGTAGCGAAGAACCCGGAACCCACGACTGGATGAGCCGCCAACACCCGCACGCCGACTGTCCTACCCAGTCGTAGGTTCCGGGTTCGCGCCTGCGGCGCGCCCCGGAATGACAACGGTCGTGCGAAGCGACAGGTGGCCTATTTCGCCAGAACCTCGATATCGCGGTCGCTGCCCGACTCGACCTTGAAGTCGCGCGAATAGACCTGTCCCTCCTGCCGGGCGATCAGGACATAGTCGCCTTCCGCCAGGATGACCTGTGGGAAGGCGCCGATCGCCTCGCGGATCACGTCGCCGCCCGGCGTCAGCACGCTGAAGGCGGTGCCGGCGAAAGCCTCTCCGCCGGTATTGGCTACGAGCTTCAGCGTCACCTTGGCGGCGCGATGATGCAGCGTCGCGTCGGTGACCTTGCCGGTCTCGACCTTCACGTCGGCACGCTGGATCGCGTTGGAATCGCCGTAGGTCGAGACGACGTGATAGGTGCCCTCGGGCAAGCGGATGACCTCGCCCGCCTTGGCGCCGCTGGTGATCAGGCGGCCTTCGGAATTGCCCTGCAAGGGTACGAAGACCGAGAAGGAGAGCAGGGGGGCGGGGATCGGGGCATCGCCGATCGAGCCGGCGAGCGAGAGCGCGCCGGCGCTGATCTGGACCTGATCGCGCAGGCCTTGCTGGCCGAGGCTGACGCGCCTCGTGCCGCTGGCGAAGCCATAGCCGGCATGGATGACGTAGTTGCCGGGCGGCAGCGAGAAGGCCGGCTCCGGCTCGGAGGAGCGCGCGACGATCCGCGACGAGGTGCCGTCGCTGCCCTCGCTGAGAACGCGCCAGTTCAGCCCGGAGCGGATCGGCTTGCGGTCGGCGGCGAACTGGGCGGAGACGGACAGGCGCGCCAATCCGTTCGGCGCGACAGGCTGGCCCTGCATGGGCGCGGGAGGCGGGGTGTCCGCGCCAGGGCCGGGATCGGCGGACTGGGCACCGGCGAAGTTCGGCGCAAGCAGGACGGCCGTGGCGAAGACGGCCCCGACAAGGCGGCGAGCTTTAAAGCCCTCCAATTGAAACATGCTTTTCGTCCTCGGCGGCTCTGCGGCGTTGTATGAGCAGCTCCGCTTGTCCTCATCATGGCGAAGGAATAGGTCAATTCCCAAGCCATAGTCAGGATGTTTCATGACCGATACGCTCTCTCTGCTCAAGCTGCGCCGCTCCGTGCCGCCGCAGTTCCTTACGGCGCCCGGCCCTGACGGCGCCCAGCTCGACGAATTGCTCGCCATCTCCGCGCGGGTGCCCGATCATGGCAAGCTCGCGCCTTGGCGCTTCATCGTCTTCAAGGGCGCGGCCCGCGAGGAAGCGGCGGAGATCGTCGCGCGCATCTACCGCGAGAAGAACCCGCAGGCGAGCGAGGATCAGGTCGCGTTCGAGCGCAAGCGTCTGCTGCACGCGCCGGTCATCGTTGCCGTGGTCTCGCGGGCACGTGAACATGCCAAGATCCCGCTCTGGGAGCAGGAGCTTTCGGCCGGCGCGGTCTGCATGAACATGCTCGTCGCCGCCTATGCCATGGGCTATGCCGGCTCCTGGCTGACCAACTGGTTCTCCTTCGACCGGCAGGTGCTGAGCGAATTCGGGCTGGCCGATGACGAGCGGATGGCCGGCTTCGTGCATCTGGGCACCCCGACGGCGCCGATCACCGATCGCGACAGGCCGGTGATGGCCGATATCGTCAGCTATTACGGGACTTGATCCGATGATCTACTCGGCCACGAAGGATGATCTCGGCTTCGCGCATGATCCGTTCAAGGCGATCGTCGCGCCGCGGCCGATCGGCTGGATCACGGCGCTGAGCGCCAAGGGCGAGGTCAATCTCTCGCCCTACAGCTTCTTCAACGCGATCTCGTCGCGGCCGAACATCGTGATGTTCTCCTCGGAGAACAAGAAGGACGCCGTCGCCTTCGCCGAGGAGACCGGCGAGTTCACCTGCTCGCTGGTCACCAAGGCGCTGGCGCATCCGATGAACCTGACCTCGGCGCCATTGCCGCGCGGCGAGAGCGAATATGCTCATGCCGGGCTTGAGATGGCGCCGTCGCGCTTCGTCAAGCCGCCGCGCGTTGCCGGCACGCCGGCCGCGCTCGAATGCAAGCTGCTCTCGGTCCAGCAATTGCAGGATATCGACGGTAATGCCGTGCCGCGCTGGATGGTACTGGGGCAGGTCGTCGGCATCTTCATCGACGATGCCTTCGTCAAGGACGGGCGCTTCGACACGGCGGGCGCCAACCCGATCGCGCGCTGCGGCTATGCCGATTATGCCGAGGTGACGAGCCTGTTCTCGATCACCCGCCCGGCCGGCGGGTAGGGGCTCTCAACCCTGAGGCAGGGGCCCGGTGGCGCGATAGTCGCCGAATTCCGCCAGCGCCTCGTTGAGCGCCTCGGCATCGAGCTTGATGCCTTCCGGCAAGGTGAGGCGCGGCGGATCGAGCGTTACCGTGGCGCCCGGAGCGAGCGCCGTCGCGGCGCGCTGGACGCGCGAGGCGCAGCCGCCGCAATGCATGCCTGAAACCTCGAAAACCTGAGTCATTCGAATCGCCTCCGGCGGTTCATTCAGCCAGTTTGCGAGCTCGCGCGACGAGCCGCTGTGCCTTGATCAGATGGGGACGATCCAGCATTTCGCCATCGAGCCCGATGACACCGGCGCCGGGATTGGCCTCGAATAGGGCGATGATCTGCTCCGCCTTGGCGAGTGCGGCTGGCGAGGGCGCGAAGATCTCGTTGATGACCGGGACCTGTGCCGGGTGGATCGCCATCTTGCCGGTGAAACCGTCGCGGCGTGAGGCGAGGCATTCGGCGCGGAAGCCGGCATCGTCGCGGAAATTGGTGAAGACGGTGTCGATCGCATCGACCTGCGCTGCCGTCGCCGCGAACAGCGTCAGCGACCGGGCGAGGCGGTAGGGATCGGCATAGGAGCCGTCCTCCAGCCGGTTGGTCTCGGCGCCGAGATCGGCGGAGAGGTCTTCCGCGCCCCAGGTCAGTGCCATCAGGCGATGCGACGAGCGGCTGTAGCTGCCGAGCCCGAAGATCGCCTTGCCGGTCTCGGTGCCGATCGGGAGGATGCGCGTCGTGCCGTCCGGCAGGTCGGATTCGGCCTCGCGCACGGCGATCTTGGCGGCTAGATGGCCGACATCGGTGCCGCCCTCCGATTTCGGCAGCATGATCGCGTCCGGCGCGCCCGGCATGATCGCGTCGAGATCGGCATCGCTCATGCCGGTCGCCAGTGCATTGATGCGGACGATCAGCAGCGGGCGCTTCGGCAGGGGGCGGGTCGCTTCGAGGAAGGCGCGGGTGATCTCGCGCGCCTGCGGCTTGCCGTCGAACGCGACGGAATCCTCAAGGTCGAGGATCAGCGCGTCGGTGCCGCAATCCAGACCCTTCTGCTGCTTCTTCGGGCTGTCGCCCGGCACGAACAGGAGCGAGCGCATGCCGGTTAGACCGCGACCGTGGCGGGGGCCGGGCGCCTGCGCATGAAGGCCTGACGACGGCACTGGGCGACCAAGGTGCCGTCCTGCTTGTAGGCCTTGTGCACGAACTCGACGATGCCGGCATCGGGCCGCGAGCGCGACTCGCGCTTGGCCGCGATCTCGGTGGTGCAGTTGATCGTGTCGCCCTCGAAGAGCGGGGCGGGAAAGAGCACATCGGTCATGCCGAGATTGCCGATGGTGGTGCCGACCGTGGTGTCGTTCACGGAGATGCCGATCATCAGGCCGAGCGTGAACAGCGAGTTCATCAGCGGTTTGCCCCATTCGGTCTCGGTCGCGCAGAAATGCGCATCGATATGAAGGGGTTGCGGGTTCAGCGTCATGTTGGAGAACAGCATGTTGTCCATCTGCGTGACGGTGCGGGTCAGGCCGTGCTCGATGACCGCGCCGACCTGGAAATCCTCGAAATAGATCCCGCCACGCTTGTGACGCACCACATCCGCCATAGACGCCTCCGTCTTCATCAAGCCGGCTGCTGAGCCGGAACCAGAAGTCGTAGAGGGACCTCCGCCGGGAGGGAAGCGGAAAGCGCTGGCGGCTCTCGGCGCGAGGTCGATCTTAACGGTTCGCTTACCATAATGGAGCAATTTTCGAAGGTGCCCTCGCAATGCGCGCGGGCCGCCGCCGAAGGTCTCGATGTTCCTCTTCACCACGCCGCAGAGCCAGAGCCGCGAAACGCAGCCTGCGAACCCGGTCGTCAGCGCCATCCGTCAGGGCGCGGAGCGGACGGGGGCGGGGTTCGACTATCTGCTCAAGACGGCGCAGCGGGAGTCGTCGCTGGAACCGACGGCCAAGGCGAGCACATCGAGCGCTACGGGACTTTTCCAGTTCATCGAGCAGACCTGGCTCGCCATGGTGAAGCAGGAGGGGCCGAAGCAGGGCCTTTCGCAATATGCCGATGCGATCACCGAGAGCGGCGGGCGGCTCAGCGTCTCCGATCCGGCGGCGCGCGAGAAGATTCTTCAGCTGCGCAACGATCCGCAGGTCGCGGCCGTGATGGCCGGCGCGCTGACCCAGAAGAATCGCGACCAGCTCGCTTCCAGCCTCGGCCGCCAGCCACAGGCCGGCGAGCTCTACATGGCGCATGTGCTGGGCGCGCGCGGCGCCTCCGACCTGATCCGTGCGGCGGCCGGTGACCCGAGCCGCGTCGCGGCGCGGGACTTCCCCGAGGCTGCCGCCGCAAACCGCTCGATCTTCTACGACAAGGCCGGCCGTGCGCGCAGCGTGCAGGAGGTCTATGGCGTGCTGGCAGCCAGCCATGCCAGCACGCAGGTCGCTGCCAAGGTGGCGCCGAATGCGCAAGCGGGGCAGGGCGATGACATTCCGGTCGCCGAGATCGCGGCGGCGTTGCGGCCCGAGCGCGCCAAGGGGCTCGTCGGCCTGTTCTCGACCGGCGGCTCGCGCGATCCGGTTTCGAAGGCCGTCGCCAATCTCTGGACAACGCCGCCTCGCAACGGCACGCGCATGGCCTCGCTCGAAGGTGGCGAGCGCTATTTCCCGCGGCCCGGCCAGAGCGAAGGCACGCTTACCGATGCGAGCCCCGTGGCGAGCGGATCGGCCGTCGCTGCTCCGGCCAAGGCGGTCAGCGCGCCACTGCCGCCGTCGCGTCCGAGCGATCTGTCCCAGCCCGATGTCGCGGCCGCGCAGCCGGCCGGCAAGCGTCGCAGCGGGCCGCTCGACCTGTCTTCCTTCATGATCCACCGGAGCGGAACATGATCGTTCGGCGCTTCCTGCTCTGGGCCCGGACGGCGCCGGCCGAGGCGCGCGCCAGCGGCGCCGCCGCACTGGCGGGCGCCTATCTGCGTTCCGGCATGTCCGACGAGGACCGTCATGAGGCCGAGACGGCGCTGATCGCATTGATCGACGATCCGTCGCCTCTGGTGCGGCGCGCCATTGCTGAGGAAATGGCGCCCTCGATGCGCACGCCGCGCAATCTCGCCCTTGGCCTGATCGCCGAGCAGAGCGATGTCGCGGCGCTCGTCCTGGCGCATTCGCCGGTGCTGACCGAGGCCGACCTCGTCGATGCCGCTGCAGTCGGCGATACGCTCGCCCAGAAGGCCATCGCCATGCGCCGCTGCTTGCCCATCGGCGTCTGCGCGGCGCTGGCCGAGGTCGGCTGCGAAGAGGCACTCGTCACGCTCGCGGGCAACCGCACCGCCGAGATCCCCGATTTCTCGCTGGAGCGCATGATCGAGCGCCATGGCGATAGCGGCGCGCTGCGCGAGGCGCTGCTCGAGCGTGTCGACCTGCCGGGTGGCCTGCGGCAGACGATCGCGGCCCGGGTTTCCGACACGCTGGCCAGCTTCGTCACTGGCTGCGGCTGGCTGACGGCCGAGCGCAGCGCTCGCCTGGCGCGTGAATCGACCGAGCGGGTCGCCGTCGCGCTCGCGGCGGGCGGCGAGGCCAGCGATGCGCCGGCGATCGTCGAGGTGCTCAGGATCACCGGGCGGCTGACGCCCGGGCTGATGCTGCGTTCGCTGCTCAGCGGCGAGCCGGCGCTGGCGGAAGCGGCCTTCGTCGTGCTGTCCGGCCTGCCGGAGGAGCGTGTCGCTGCCCTGCTGCGTGACAGGCGCGGCGCCGGGCTCAAGGCGCTCTGCCGCAAGGCGGGCTTGCCGGCATCGCTGGAGCCGGCTTTCTCGGCGGCGATCATGGCGCTCAATGCGCGTGGTTTCGATCGGCCGCCGGTTCGGCACGGCATGGATCGCGGCCTGCTGCGCACGGTGCTGATCGCTTGCGAGGGGGCAGAGGGGCCGGAAGCCGATGCGCTGATGGCTCTGCTGCGCCGCCTCGATGCGGAGGCCGCCCGCGAAGAGGCGCGCGGTCTCGCGGATTCGCTGGCGGACGATGCGGCGCTCGCGCTGCTCGTCGAGGCCGATCCGTCCTTCCTGATCGAACTCGCCGAGAGCGATCTCCGCGACGCAGCCTGAACAGGCTCAGTACCCGAACTGCTCCCGCAGGATGCGCTCGTCCAGGCTGTGGCCGGGATCGTGCATCATGACGAGGTCGACGCTGCGGTCGATCTCGATCGAAACCGAGGTGACCTCGTCGATCTGAGTGTGATCGGCGACGGCACTGACGGGGCGCTTCTCGGCTTCCAGTACCTCGATGAAGACCTTGGCATGGTCCGGCAGCAGGGCACCGCGCCAGCGCCGCGGCCGGAAGGCGGAGATCGGCGTCAGGGCCAGCAGCGGCGCGTCGAGCGGCAGGATCGGGCCGTTGGCCGAGAGGTTATAGGCGGTGGAGCCGGCGGGTGTCGCCAGCAGGAGGCCGTCGGCGATCAGCTCGGACAGACGCACCTGGCCATCGACCGAGATGCGCAGCTTCGCCGCCTGATAGGAGCGGCGCAGCAGCGAGACCTCGTTGATCGCCTTGGCCTGCACGGTAGCGCCGTTGCGATCGGTGGCCTGCATCGAGAGCGGATGCACGATGCTGCGTTGGGCGGCGTCCAGCCTTTTGGTCAAGCCGCGCTCCTTGAACTCGTTCATCAGGAAGCCGACCGAGCCGCGATTCATGCCGTAGATTGGCTTGCCGGTGCCGAGGAAGCGATGGAGCGTCTGCAGCATCAGGCCGTCGCCGCCGAGCGCGACCACGACATCGGCCTCCGCAGGATCGGCATTGCCATAGCGCTCGACGAGCTTGTCGAGCGCCGCCTGCGCCTCAGGGGTATCGCTGGCGACGAAGGAGATCGCGCCGAATCGTTCGGTCATAGCGTGTCCTGAAACGGCAGGCCCTGCGGTATCGGGGCAGGCTTACCATGACCGGGCCGCCGGCCGCGAGGCCGATCGTCCAAGAAAAAGGCCGGGCTTTCGCCCGGCCTCGATGCGAAGTGATATGGGGACGGAGCTCAGATCGCGGTGCTCCACTGCACGGGCACCATCTCGAAGCCGTTGCCGTCCTTGGCGATGAAGCCGGTCGCCGGGAAGGGCGCGTGATAGAAGGCGACCTGCATGCGCTCGGCCGAGACCATGTCGAGGAGCTTGCGCCGCGTCGCGGCGGCCTGCGGGCCGTCCATGTCGAACACGGCCGACCAGTCGGGATTGCGCACGAAGAGGGCGGGGTGATTGGTCGTGTCGGACATGATCATCAGCTTGCCGTTGCCGGAGCTCAGCGCGAACACCGTATGGCCCGGCGTATGGCCGGGGGCGGCGACCGGGGTCAGGCCGGGCAGAAGCTCCTTGCCGGGCTCGAACTGCTTCACATCCTTGGCGACCGGACCGAAGACGCGGCGCACGCCGGCGAAGGCGCCCTTCATGGCATCGGGCGCGGCGTTCATCTTCGCGTCGTCCATCCAGAAGGCCCATTCGGCCGCCGGGACCATGACCTCGGCATTGGGGAACACGGCCGTGCCGTCCTTCAGGCGGAAGCCATTGATGTGGTCGCCGTGGAAATGGCTGAACACGACGCTGGAGACGTCTTTCGGATCGAAGCCCGCCGCCTTGAAATTCGCCATCCAGGTGCCGGAGGTCGGCGCGCCGGAATCGCCGTTGCCGGTATCGATCAGGGTGAGCTTGCCGCCATGCTGGATCGCCAGCGTGGTGAAGGTGATGTTGAGCGCATCCTGCGGCAGGAAGGCCCCTGCCATCGCCTTCTTGACGTCGGCGAGCTCGGCATTGCGGACGAAGCCTTCGAGCGGGCGCTTGCCGAAGCCGTCATTGATCGCGGTCAGCGTGATGTCGCCGATCTTGTAGCGATAGAAACCGGGAGCCTGATTCACGGGAACTCCTTGTGCCTGGGCCGGGCCGATGCCGGGCAGATCGAGTGTCGCAGCGGCAACGAGCGCGCCGGCGCCGACTAGGGCAGCGCGGCGCGAGAAATCTGTGTCCTGCATGGTCTGGTCTCCCCTCGGGTCGCAGGCAGACTAGCGACGGCGGCCCTGCTTTCAACCGCAAGGACTTGCCCGAAGGTCAAGTTTCCGTGAGGCCCGAATCCGGGGCGGCGGCGGGCTCGCGCCTTGCCAATGCACGCAGCATCGCGGCGCAGAGCGCGAGCGAGCCCATGACGCCCTGGCCGGAGCAATCGGCGACAAGCGCCTGGAAGGCGAGCGTCTCCTCGCTCGCGAGGCATTGCAGGCTCCAGCTCCAACCGGGGGCCTTCTGCCGCAGCAGCGAGACGGCGATGTCGATATCGGCGCTGACGGTGCCCAGCGTCTTCCAGAACGAGCCGTGCTGGTAGATGCCGCCGGCCGGCGTGCGCCGGTTGACCAGTTGCGCCGGCTTGCGCCTGACGACGTAGCCGAGCGCCTCGTAGATATCGGCATCGAGCTCGCGGTTCGGCTTGCTGGAAGCCTCGCACCGGGCTGCGAGCGCGAGAAGTTGTGTCCGGTCGTCCATTCCGGTCCGTGCAAAGATCATCAGGGCGGTGCGCCGCAAGCTGGCACCGCGATGCCCCATCTAACCCATGATCGCGCCTGCCGGCCAGCCATGGAATGCAGCTGCCGGCCGGTGGGAGGCCTCAAGGCCCGACGACGAAGCCCCGGGCATGGCCGCCCGGCACGCGGCAGGAACAGCCGATCCCGAGCGGGGCGGGCTCGTAGAGATTGCAGGTCTTGACTGGCGTGCTGCACATCCCGCCTTCGGCCGCGGGCACGACCTCATAGGCCGGATAGGCCTCATAAGCGGGGGAGGTCTCATAGGCGGGATAGGCCGGATAGGTCGCGAGTGCTCCGAGCGTCGCCGCGGCGGCGATGCCGGAGGCCGCCCCCCAATAGGAATAGTGCCGGTGCGGATAATAGCCGCCGTGCCAGCCGGGCCGGAAGCCCGGCCGATAGCCGGGGAAGGCCGGCCGTATTCCGACCGGCCTCATGCCGATGCCGTGCGGGTGGAAGCCGCCATGTCGAAAGCCGGGGCCACCGAAATGCGGCTGGGCCGCTGCCGGCAAGACGCCGGCGAGCAGCAGCGGCGCGGCCGAAGCCGCTATGAGGAGAAGGCGACGCATGCGAACCTCCGTGGCAGAATCCGGGTTTCGCCCCACCGAAGAAAACGTGTGGCGTGGTCGCGGGTTCCGCCTGCCGGCAGGCTCAATCGTCGAACCAGCGTGACTGGGTCTTGCAGCGATAGCCGATGAAGCAGGACTGGCTGTCCCGGCTGACAACGAAGGCTGGATCGAGCCCCTCGTCGATCTGGCAGAAGCTGCGGTCGCGCACGAAGCGATCGAAGGTATAGCCGCCGGTTCCCAGCACGATGGCACCGTTGGCCTGTACATCGCGCTGGCTCGCCGCGCAGGGGCGCGAGACGGTCGAGGGGCGCGTCTGGGCATCCGCCGTTCCGGCGCCGAACAGAATGGCGAGCGTAAGGACAAGGGCTTTCATCGAAGCCTCCCGAAGCTTGACCCGGCGGATAACCGCCCGGCCCGCCAAACGTTCCCGGAGCGGCCGATCTGTCAAGGGGCGGGCGGCTGGTCCGGCCTGCGCCGTTCCTGCCTCATTCTGGCCTTGGCGCCCGTCTTGTCTCGGCCCACCGATTCACATGGGAAGACATCGCCATGAAATTCGTGTTGATCGCCGCACTCGGCGCTCTCGTCGCCATGCCCGCCTTGGCGCAGCAACTGCCCCAGCGCAAGCCCGGCCTGTGGGAAACGAAATCGAAGGGCAGCGAGGGCGAGACCATCGCCAAGCAATGCGTGGGGGCCGGGACCGACCAGTCGATCGTCGGGGGGCTGGCCTCGGGCGCCTGTTCCAAGATGCTGGTGACCAAGACGGCCACCGGCTATGCCGTCGAGACGGAATGCGCCGTCGGCCAGATCAAGGCTTCCGGCAGCAGCGTCATCACCGGCGATTTCCAGACATCCGTCCGGACCGAAGGCACGACGAAGATCAGCGGCATGCCCGGCCAGTCCGGCCCGGTGGAGCGCAAGCTCGTCGTCGAGGCGACGCGCCTCGGCGAATGCGCGCCCGGGCAGAAGCCCGGCGACATCATCATGCCGGACGGCAAGGTGATCTCGATGCCGTCGCCGAAGCCTGCACCATAGCTTGCAGGAGAAGTCCCCCGCGGCGGGTAGGGGATCGCTGAATCCGCGAAGGGAGTGTGGTGCCGGCGGAGAGGATCGAACTCCCGACCTTCGGTTTACAAAACCGCTGCACTACCGCTGTGCTACGCCGGCGCCATCGCATCCGGCCCTGGGGCCGGGTTTCGCCGGGCGGAAATTCTTCCGACGATGGGCGTAGCGGTTACCAGCCGATGGCTGCGAGGGCAAGCATCTCGGCGTCGCGGCGGCAAACTGTTCCGCTCAACGAAAAGCCCCGGCCGTGAGGCCGGGGCTCGTTCGTCAGACTGGCTGCTGCAGCTCAGTTCTCATAGGTCATGATGTCACGATCCTTGGTCTCGGGAACCAGCAGCAAGCCGATCACGAAGGTCGCGAGGGCAAAGACGATCGGGTACCAGAGACCGTAGAAGATGTCGCCCGTGCCGGCCACCATGGCGAAGGACGTGGCGGGCAGCAGGCCACCGAACCAGCCGTTGCCGATATGATAGGGCAGCGACATGCCGGTGTAGCGGATGCGGGTCGGGAAGAGTTCGACCAGCGCCGCCGCGATCGGTCCGTAGACCATCGTGACGTAGATTATCAGTACCGTCAGGATCGCGATGACCGTCAGCGACTGGCCACCGAAGAGCGCGGCGAAGAAGCCGGTCTTGACGATGCGGGCGTCGCCGGCGGCCGGGTAGCCGGCGGCGATGGCTTCCTTGGCGATGTTCGCAGCGAACGAGGCGTCGATGGCGACGTCCTTGCCGTTGACCACGACCTTGGCGGCAGTACCCGCCGGGGCCGGGGTCTGGGTATAGACGATGGCCTGCGTCGCAAGCGTGCGGCGGGCGATGTCGCAAGGCTGGGTGAAGGTGCGCACGCCGACCGGATCGAAGACCGAGCCGCAGGTGGCGGGATCGGCGACGACCTGGACCTTGACGTTCTCATGGGCCGCGGCGAGGCCGGGGTTGGCCGCCTTGGTCAGCGCGCCGAACAGCGGGAAGTAGGTCAGGGCGGCGATCAGGCAGCCGGCGAGGATGATCGGCTTGCGGCCGATCTTGTCCGAAAGCGAGCCGAAGAAGATGAAGCCGCCGGTGCCGATGATCAGTGCCCAGGCGATCAGCACGTTCGCCGAGTAGAGGTCCACCTTGAGGATGCTCTGGATGAAGAACAGTGCGTAGAACTGTCCGGTGTACCAGACGACCGCCTGGCCCATGGTGAGGCCGAACAGGGCGATCAGCGCGATCTTGGCGTTCTTCCACTGGCCGAAGGCCTCGGAGAGCGGCGCCTTCGAGCCGGTGCCCTCTTCCTTCATCTTCTTGAAGGCCGGCGATTCCTGCATCTGGAGGCGAATCCAGACCGAGATGCCGAGCAGGAAGATCGAGAGCAGGAAGGGAATGCGCCAGCCCCAGGCGGCGAACTCGGCCTCGCCCATGTTGACGCGGATGACCAGGATGACGATCAGCGACAGCAGCAGGCCGAGCGTCGCCGTGGTCTGGATCCACGAGGTGTAGAAGCCGCGACGGCCGACAGGCGCGTGCTCGGCGACATAGACCGCCGCACCGCCATACTCGCCGCCGAGCGCGAGGCCCTGGAGCATGCGCAGCACGATCAGGATGACCGGGGCGATCCAGCCGATGGAGCTGTAGCTGGGCAGCAGGCCGACCAGGAAGGTCGAGGCGCCCATGATCACGATGGTGACGAGGAAGGTGTACTTGCGGCCGATGAGGTCACCGAGGCGGCCGAAGAACAGCGCGCCGAAGGGGCGGACGAGGAAGCCTGCGGCGAAGGCCAGCAGCGCGAAGATCGCGCGGGTGTTGGCATCGAAGGCCGAGAAGAAATGCGCGCCGATCATGACGGCGAGCGAGCCGTAGAGATAAAAATCGTACCACTCGAACACTGTGCCGAGCGACGAGGCCAGAATGACCTTCTTTTCCTCCTTGGTCATCGGGCGGGGCGCGGCCCTCGTCCCCGATGCTTGCGATGCCATGCTCATGGCGTTTGTCTCCCCTGATGAAGCCCTGAAGCCGGGCTTGAGCCCGGCAACTCGTTTCGCGCGGTTCACGTTCTCAGTGACGGTGGCCGCGCGGCCGGAAGGCGGGTGAGTCCCGTCACTCCAGCTCGCTTCAGAGGATTGCGCGCGGATTGTCGCAGGGGCAATCAGGCACTTGGTCTTGCACCGTTCGTCTATGAGACTAACGGCGGGTGTGGTTCCGCGGGCCGGAAAGCGCAGAAAACGCTGCTTTTTCCGGCGCCTTGAACCGGGCGTTCAGCGGCGCCGGCTGGCCGCGTAGAGCGCGATCGCGGTCGCGTTGGAGACGTTGAGGCTGGTGATCGTGCCGGGCACTTCGAGCCGCGCAACATGGTCGCAGAGCTCGCGCGAGCGCTGGCGCAGGCCCTTGCCCTCGGCGCCCATCACCATCACGAGCGGGCGGCGCAACGCGACATCGTCCAGCGAGACGTCGCCATCCGAATCGAAACCGACACGCAGGAAGCCGCGCTTGCCCAGCGTCTCCAGGGCATCGCCGAGATTGCGCACGGAGATCAGCGGCACATGTTCCAGCGCGCCGGAGGCGGATTTGGCGAGCACGCCGGTTGCGGCCGGGGAGTGCCGGATCGTGACGATCACGGCCGCGGCGGCGAAGGCGGCGGCCGAGCGCAGGATGGCGCCGACATTATGCGGATCGGTGACCTGATCGAGCGCCAGCACGACGGCGTCGTCCGGCAGGCTGTCGAGATCGGGCGAGGGCAGGGGATCGCAGACGAGATAAAGGCCCTGATGCACCGAATCGGGGGTGAGCAGGCGGTCGATCTCGGAGGGGCGCACGATCTCGGCCTCAAGCGGCAGCGGGTCGATTTGCTCCTGCAGGCGGCGCAGGCCATTCTCCGTCGCGAGCAGGCGCCGATGGCGCCGCTGCGGATTCTTCAGCGCCTCGACGACCGGATGCACGCCGTAGAGCACGGCCTCGTCGATATCGCCCGGCCGGTGCGGCGGCGGCCCGTCGTTGCGGCGGGCGCCCTGTCTGCCCCCGGCGGGCCTGGCATGTTTCGGGCGGAACGGCGGAGCCATCGCTCTCTCCAGTGATTGCCGGATTGCCGTGCCACGACATCGCGCGCTTGGCCAGCGCGAACCATCCTTTGCCGACATATCCCATGAGAAAAGGAGCTAAGATGCCACAGGACACGGATCGGCTGATCGTCATCACCGGTGGCCCGGGCGCGGGCAAGACGAGCCTGATCGAGGCCTTGGCCGGCCTTGGCCATGCCGTATGGCCCGAGGCCGGGCGGGCGATCATCCGCGACCAGCAGGCGATCGGCGGCAGGGGTTTGCCCTGGGTCGACCCGGCGCTGTTCGCCGAGCTGATGTTGTCATCCGACCTGCGTGGTCATGCCGAGGCGCGTGCAGGCCAGGGCAAGGTGTTCTTCGATCGCGGCATTCCCGACATCGCGGGGTATCTGGCGCTCTGCGGCCTGCCGATTCCCGATCATGTCGAGCGGGCTGCGCAGCAACTGCTCTACCGCCGGACGGTCTTCATCGCCCCGCCCTGGCGCGAGATCTTCACGCAGGATGCCGAACGAAAGCAGGATTTCGCCGAGGCGGAGCGGACCTGTGCGGCGATCGCCGCAGCCTATCCCCGCTATGGCTACACGCTTGTCGCATTGCCCCGCGTGAGTGTCGCGGCGCGCGTGAGCTTCGTGCTCGACCATCTGCTCGCCCCGGAATGACCGATTTTTCGGGCGTCTCGCCGGGCCTTCACAACGAATTCACATGATCGGTCTTTTTGCCGTTGACAGGGCGCGGCCCGGTCACCATAAGTCCGGCCGCGCCTACCGGTCGTCGCGAAAGTGACATATCGGTGGCCCTGGGCTCACAGAGCCGATCAAGGGCGCAGGCGGGGGAATGTCCCGAGCGGCAAAGGGGGCGGACTGTAAATCCGCTGGCTATGCCTTCGCAGGTTCGAGTCCTGCTTCCCCCACCACCATCCTTCAAGACATCGAAGAAACTCAGCTACTCCCCTCGTGGCTGCGCGTGGGAAAACGCGTAGGGGCGGACGCTCCGTTCCGTCCTCTTGTCGCGATACGACTTGATCCTCGCCCCAAGGTTTTTTGCTTCCGATCGAGCCGTCTGACGCTGCGGCAAGGCGACGGCGCTGATGTTGCCTTGGGAAGCCGCCGGGCCGGAGGGCTTCTCGTTTGTCGCAGCCATCTTCTCTATCTTACGTTAGGGTAGATTTGCCCGGAGGTCCGCTGGCGAAACGTTTGCCGGGCCTGGTCGGATAGAGGTCGGTCAGCCGGCATCTGGCGAATGCAGCTGGCATCACGGAACCGTGAGACATCGTGGCTGAAATTCGGGCGCCACCGATTAACTCTGCTCGGATTGATCTCTTTACTGCTTTTCTAATCTGTAAGAATATGACGGGATGCAGGGGCAACCGGCTTCCCGAATTGCAATCGCGATCGTCGATGACCATCCGCTTCTCGCGGAAGGCATAGCTTCCGTTCTGTCACGCCACGACAATTATCAAGTGGTCGAGATGGGCGTCAGCGCCTCGGACGTCATGGCCATTCCCGCCCGGCGTGCCTGCGATATCCTGATCGTCGATCTGAACATGCCCGGCGACGTCTTCGCGGCCATCGTCGAATTGCACGACATTGCGCCTGCCTGCCGGGTGGTGGTCTTCACTGCCTCGACGGAGACGGAACATGCCGTCAGGGCGCTGAGCGCCGGAGCGGCCGGCTATGTGCTGAAGGGAAGCAGCGCCGGCGAACTGGTCGATGCGGTCGAGGCCGCCTTGCGCGGCGAGGTCTATATCACGCCTTCCTTCGCCGCGAAGGTCATCGGCGCCCTGAACAGCAAGGCGATGGAGAAGAAAGCGGTCGTCAGCACGAAGCTGAGTGTCCGCGAGGAGCAGATCGTTCGCCTGCTGCTCTGCGGCAAGCAGAACCGCGAGATCGCCCGCAGCCTCGATCTGAGCGAGAAGACGGTCAAGAGCTACATGACCAACCTGATGTCGAAGCTCCGGGCTCGCAACCGGCTCGAAGTCGTCATCGCCGCGCAGAAGCTCAAGCCGACGGATTTCTCCTCGGCCGGCCGCTGAGGCAGCCCGGCAGCGACTACGGCTTTATCATACCTTCGTTCTCAGGGAGCGGCGGCGCACCGGCAGGGTCATCTTGAGCCGCAATCCGCCCTGGGATTGCTGCGCGATCGTCAGGCTGCCGCGCAAGGCTTTCACGCGGGTCTCCAACCCCCGTAGTCCCAATCGCGGGCGTTGCTGGGGCGCGTCCGGTCGCGCGGCCTCACTCCCCTCCGGCCCGTCATCCGAGACGGTGATCTCCAGCGTTTCCGCAGCGAAGCGGGTTGCGACGTGCTGGCCGCGGCCCTGCGCATGCTTGTAGGCGTTCATCAGCGCCTCCTGGATGACGCGAAAGGCGCAGAAGCGGATCGCCTCGGGCATCTGGTCCGGCAGGCTGGCCAGATCGCGCGCGACATCGGTGCCGGTCTGCTGCTCGTGCCGCTTGATCGCCGCCTCGATCGTGTCCGAGGGGGAAAGGTCGCGGATCTCCGGCAGGACCAGGCCGGCGGAAAGATTGCGCAGTTCGGCCAATGTCTGCTGGGTCAATCGTTCGAGCTGCGCCCGAAGCTCTGGCGGCTCGTCGGGCAGGCGCAGCATCAGCAGGCTCAGCATCTGGATCGGGCCGTCATGCAGGTCCGCGCCGATGCGGGCGAGATAGATCTCGTTCGAGACGGCTGCGTCGAGCCGCGCCCGATCCGCTGCGCGCCGGAGCATGTTGTTGCGTCTGGCCAGGGCAGACGCGCGTGCAAGGTTGGCCTCCAGCTCCGATTGCTGCGAGTTGATGATGCGGCCGGCGCGGCGGATTGTCAGGTAGAGCAGGAAGCCGATGATGATCGCGACGTTCAGGATCAGGAACCATGTCGCGTAGCGCAGCTGCTGGATTTCGCGATCGAGCGAATGGCTGATTTCGTAAAACTCGCCGAAGCCGAGGATCGTGTTCGTGCCCGGCTTGTAGATCGGTGCATAGGTTTCCAGAGAACGTGGACCGGAGTCTCCGTCGCCATGGCTGTCGCCATGCGGGGATACGACGACCTGTCCTCTCAGCAGCCGCTCGAGCCGTAACGGCTGAAGCTGCACGTCTTCCCGGGCCTTGCCGGTGCTGTAGATCAGCTTTCCCGTTCGGTTCCAGATCTTGATCATCGTGACGCGCTGCCCGAGGCGGCTGTCGGTGACCTGAGCCCTGATCGCGTCTTTGCTGTCCTCCGACAGCGCATCGGAGTGCTCCAGTTCGAGGACATGGGGGGCGAGGAAGGCCTGGAGATAATGGGCGCCGATCTCGGCCATGCCCTGCTCCCAGCCCGTGCGGATGCGGCGCTCGACCCAGTATCCCAGCGTGAGCATCGACAGGCCGACGACGAGCGATGCGGCGATGGTGAAGCGCCGTTCAAGGCTCTGCGCGGCCCAGCGCCGTCGCAGGCCGTCGAGAAAGACTACAGACCTTGGTCCGTATTCGGATGCGTCCAAGGTCGGTGAGGCGGCCCGGTCTTTGGCCGCTGATTCTTCCTCGACCTTTCCATCTAACGTTCGTGGCATGCGTCAGGCACTCTGATGCTTAACGAATGATTAAATCGGGGAATATCTATCGTCTTGATGGCCTAGTTACGCAAGGCGATATGCCGTCTCAAAGGTACCGATACAGTACCTTTCTATCAGTTTTCTCTACGTCATCGCTGCGGGGAGTGCTCTCCGCGGCCGGGTTTTCGCGCGTCGCTTTTGGGGGTTACGGCTATGGTCAATATCGTCAGGCACGATCTCGAGTTCATCCTCCGCCAGATCAAGATCGCCGAAGCGCATTCCGGAGCGCATTCCTCCGACCCAACACCGCTCGACGAGATTTATGTCAACGCGGCCGGCGATGTCGTTCAGTCGACTGACGATGGAGCGGTTCTGGCCATCAGCCACCCGCTCGCCCCCTACGGCCTGCGGACCGTCGATGGCAGCTACAACAACATGGTCGCGGGCCGCGACCAATGGGGCGCCGCCGACAACTCCTTCATCCATCTGGCCGAGCTATCCTATCGCGACATTTATGAATCATCCGGCCCCGTTGTCGATGCCGATCCGCGGTTGATCTCAAACCTGATCGTCGACCAAACCCTCGCGAACCCGGCGGCGATCTACGCGGCTCTGGTGCATGCAGGCCTGAGCGGCGAAGCGCTCCGGTCGGCGCTGATCGACATCAACGACGAGTACGCCCCCGTCAAGGCAGCGGCCGCGGCGCGGGCGATCGCCAACGCTCCGGCGAATTTCGATCCTCAGGGCCAGCCGCTGCCGAGCTGGGCCCCGCTGAACGCTGAAGCGCTGCTTCTCGAAGCTCAGGCCGCGACCGCGCTTGCCGCGACCATAGACCTCGCCGAGGACTATGGCATCGAATTCGAGCAGACGACCCACACCATCATCCTGCCGAATGTCGCGCCGGACGAAGGCCTGTCGGCTCCTTTCAATTCCTGGTTCACGCTGTTCGGCCAGTTCTTCGATCACGGCCTCGATCTCGTCGCCAAGAAGGGGGACGCGATCTATATCCCGCTAAGCCCGGACGATCCGCTCTACAGGCCGGACTCGCCACACACCAATTTCATGGTGTTGACGCGCACCACGCCCGGTGCGGACAACCTGACGACCCCCTTCGTCGACCAGAACCAGACCTACAGCTCGACGGCGTCGAAGCAGCTGTTCATGCGCGAGTATGATTTCTCGACGGGCGTGCCGCTTGCGACCGGCAAGCTGCTCTCCGGCGAGAGCGGTCTCGCGACCTGGAAAGACGTCAAGGATCAGGCGAAGCTGCTCGGCTTCGATCTGACCGACGCCGATATCGGCAACATCCCGCTCTTTGCCGTGGACGAATACGGTGAGTTTGTTCGCGGGGACCACGGCTTCCCGCAGATCGTGATGGGTCTGGGCGGAGACGGCGCCTTCGGAGGCGGGGACGATATCCTCGTCGAGGGCAATCCTCTCGCACTCGTGCCCACGACGGGAGCGCTGCGTACCGGCCATGCCTTCATCGACGACATCGCTCACGCCGCCGTTCCGGTCTCGATCGGTGGGATATTGCAGGAGGACAGTGATTCCGCTGTCGGATATTCTGGCGGGTTCGACAACCGTGGCCGGCAAACATCGTATGACGACGAGTTGCTCGACGCCCACTATGTCACCGGCGACGGGCGCGGCAACGAGAATATCGGCCTCTCGGCGGTGCACCATGTGTTCCACTCGGAGCACAACAATACCGTCGATCAGATCAAGACCAAGGTGCTCGCCTCGGGCGATCTCGCCTTCATCAGCGAATGGCTTCAGGCGCCGATCACCGCGCTGCCTGCCAATCTCGCAACCTTGCAATGGGACGGCGAACGCTTGTTCCAGGCGGCCCGTTTCACGACCGAGATGCAGTATCAGCACCTCGTCTTCGAGGAGTTCGCCCGCAAGGTCCAGCCGGATGTGGACGCCTTCGTCTTCAACCCGTCGACCGATATCAATCCGGCCATCTTCGCCGAGTTCGCGCATGTCATCTATCGCTTCGGCCATTCGATGCTGCGCGAGACCGTCGATATCGTCGATGCCAACGGTTCAGATTCTGGCAGCCTCAAGCTGTTCAACGCCTTCCTGAACCCGCTTGCCTTCGGCTCCGCGACGATCGACCACGACAAGGCCGCCGGCGCGATCGTGCGCGGCATGACCAGCCAGGTCGGCAACGAGATCGACGAGTTCGTGACGCATGTCCTGCGCAACCAGCTCGTCGGCATCCCGCTCGACCTCGCGGCGATCAATATCGCTCGCGGCCGCGACACCGGTATGCCCTCGCTGAACGAGGCGCGCGCGCAGTTCAGGACGATCGCCAATGGCGACAGCCAGCTCGATCCCTATACGAGCTGGACCGATTTCGCCCTCAACCTGAAGAACCCGGCCTCGATCGTGAACTTCATCGCGGCCTATGGCACGCACGAGACGATCACGGGCGCGACGACCGTCGACGCCAAGCGCGACGCGGCGATGAAGCTCGTCTTCGGCGGTGAGGGTGCGCCGGCCGACCGCCTCGATTTCCTCAATGCCACCGGCAAATGGGCCGCCGGCTATACCAGCACGACGCCGGGTGAAGATCCCGATCCGGAGGGCACGCTCGGCGGCCTCAATCTCGTCGACCTCTGGGTCGGCGGCCTGGCCGAGAAGAAGATGCCCTTCGGCGGCATGCTCGGCTCGACCTTCTCCTTCGTGTTCGAACTCCAGCTCGAAAACCTGCAGAACGGCGACCGCTTCTACTATCTGTCGCGCGTCCAGGGCCTGAACTTCCTCAACGAGCTCGAGAACAACTCCTTCGCCAAGATGGTGCTGAACAACACCGATCTCGGCGAGACGGGTTACGCTCTCCCGGGCGACATCTTCTCGGTTCCTGATCACGTCATCTACATGGATGCCCGCGACCAGGCGAAGTTCGGGATCCCGGAGGCCGTCCAGGAGGACCCGTTCCTCCAGGCGCTCTCAGCCTTCGTCGAGCGCCGCGACGCCAACGGCAACCTGATCGAATATAAGCGGAACTCCAACGGCACCTTCGTCACAGACAACAACGGCGACGTCCTCCTCGCCAACAACACCGTGGGTGTGCAGATTGCGCGCTCGGTGCGCGTCAACACGGCTGATCACGTCCTGATCCAGGGCACGACGGAAAACGACATCATCGTGGCCGGCGGCGGCGACGACACCGTCTGGGGCCGTGGCGGCAACGACCGGATCGAGGCCGGCTACGGCGTCGACAAGATCCATGGCGGCGACGGCGACGACATCATCACCAATAGCGGCACCGATATCGGCGAAGTCGACATGCTGCATGGCGAGGCCGGGAACGACGTCATCCATGGCGGCAGCGGCCTGGCCCTGATCTTCGGCAACGAGGGCAAGGACGTCCTGATCACCGGGCCGGACGGCAAGGAGGCCTTCGGCGGCCTCGGCGACGACTTCATCCTCGGCGGCGAGGGCGGCGACTTCCTGCTCGGCAACGAGGGCGACGACTGGATCGAGGGCGGGGGCGGCTTCGACACGACGGCCGGCGACAATTCCGAACTGTTCTTCAACTCGACCATCCTCGGTCACGACGTGATGTTCGCCGGCACCGACGAACATGATTTCGACGCCGAATCCGGCGACGACATCATGGTCCAGGGCGAGAGCGTGATGCGCAACGAGGGCATGCTCGGCTTCGACTGGGCGATCCACAAGGGCAATTCGCAGGCGGCGGATTCGGACCTCCTCGTCCCGATCTTCACCACCGACCAGCAGGACATCCTGCGCGATCGCTTCGACGCGGTGGAAGCGCTCTCGGGCTGGGACAAGAACGACTCGCTGAAGGGCGACAACCGCGCCGCTCCCGACCAGGGAGACGGGGAGGGCGGTGCCGAGGGGGCCGGCGGCCTTGCCGGTGCCGAGAACACGATGGTCGGCCACCAGCTTAGCCAGGCAGGCGTCAATCGCATCACCGGCCTGAGGGAGATCCTCGGCAGTTGGGCCGCGCCCGCTCCCACCGGCCCCAATGTTGATCTCGAGGCGGTCGTCGCCTTCGACGACGGCAACATCCTGCTCGGCGGCGCCGGCAGCGACACGATCGAGGGCCGCGGCGGCGACGACGTGATCGACGGCGACGCCTGGCTCAACGTGCGCATCGCGATCAGCGACGGCGAGACCGAAATCGCGACGGTGGACAAGCTCGGCGATCCGGTCCGGCTCGTGCTCACCCCCGAGCAGAGGGCGGAGTTCACTCCCCAGCAGCTCGCCGTCTTCGACTCCTGGGTCGGTAAGCCGCTGACCAGCCTGATGCTGTCCGGCGCGATCAACCCTGCCCAGCTCAACATCGTCCGCGAGATCCTCACCCCGGAGAATGACGGCGGCATCGACACCGCGGTCTTCGGCGACGACTTCGCGAACTACACCATCACGCGGGACGCCGACGGCTCGCTCCTCGTCAGCCACATCACCGTCACCGCCGGCCTGGCCTCCGACGGCACCGACAAGGTCCGTAACGTCGAGCTGCTGCAGTTCGCCGACCAGACCATCGAGCTGACCCCGCCCCGGCTCCGGCTCAACGCCTTCGACCCCGGCGGCAACAGCGCCGACAACTTCGCCAGCGGCGGCTTCGCGGGCTCGAACGGCACGCGCGGCTGGGCGACGAACTGGAGCGAAAGCGGTGACGACGGCAGCGCCACCGCGGTGACGGGTCAGATCCGGATGACCGGCGGCGCCCTGCGCTTCGGCGACAACGACAACGACACCGGGCTCGGCAACGCGACGATCCAGCGCAGCGTCGATCTCAGCGGGGTCGGTGCGGCCACCCTCTCCTTCAGCTACGCGGAGAACAGCTTCGACGCGGGCGAGATCGTCACGGTCTTCTTCGCGGCCGACGGCGTCAACTTCGCGCCCGTCGAGGTGATCGACGGCGATTCGGGCACCGGCACGGCGACCATCCAGCTCGAAGGACCGTTCACGGCCAACGGCATCATCCGCTTCACGGTCAGCGGGACAAACAACAATTCGGGCCAGGATTCGGTCACGATCGACAACCTGTCGATCGCGGTCCAAGTGCCTGCCGCCGCGGCGAGCATCAACCACGAGGTGACCTTCGTCGAGGACGGCAACGCGGTCGCGATCGCGTCGCTGCCCGGCATCGTCGAGAATTCCGGGCTCATCAGCTCCGCTAGGATCGTGCTCACCAACGCACAGCCGGGCGACTCGCTGGCGGCACCCACCGATCTTCCGGGCACGATCACCCGCACGATCGACACCTCGGTCCCGGGCGTTGTGACCATCGTGATGACGGGCGTGGAGAGCATCGCCAACTACCAGGCGGCCATCCAGGCAGTCACCTTCAGCAACAACTCGCAGAACCCGAGCCCGGTCGACCGGATCGTGCAGGTCACCGTCGCCGACACGCTGCTCGACAGCAACGTCGCCACGACGACGATCCACGTCACGCCGGTCAACGACGCGCCGAGTGTGACCAACGACTCGATCTTCACCAACGCTGGGACGGCCCCCTTCGTGGTGCCGGAGTGGGCGCTGCTGGTGAACGACGCCGATCCGGAGGGAACGGCTCTCGATGTGACCGCGGTGGCCGTGGCCGGCAATACGCTGACCTCCGTCAGCCTCGCGGCGAACCCAGGCTCCGTCACCGTGACGGACAACGCCGCCGCCAACGGCACCTTCAACTACACCGCGAGCGACGGAGCGGCGACGGCCAGCGGCCAGGCGACCGTCACCCGCGACGTGGCGGGAGCGATCGACGGCAACGGTGGCGCCAACATTCTGATCGGCGACGGCGCCAACAGCACCTTCAACGGCGGCGGCGGCAACGACATCATCTTCGCCGGGGCAGGTAACGATACGATCAACTGGACGGCGACGGCCTTCGTGCTGGGGCCAATCGTGATCGAGACCGGCACCGACGGCCGCGACTTCGTCGATGGTGGCGCCGGCGCCCTCGATCGCTTCGTCGTGAACGGCAACGCGACCGCAGAGAACTTCGTGGTTTACGCCCGTGCCTCCGTGCCGGCCGCGCTCCTCGCGACGTTGCGTCCGGAAACGGAGATCGTCATCACCCGCAACGGCAACGTGATCGCGGAACTCGACAACATCGAAGAGATCACGATCAACACGGGGCAGGGCACCGACACGGTCCAGGCGGTCGGCGACTTCTCGCCTACCAGCCTGTCTTTCAGCACTATCACCATCAACGGCGAGTCCGGCAACGATACGGTCGACATCTCCAGCCTGCAATCTGCCCACCGCATCGTCTTCCGCTCGAACGGCGGCAACGACACCGTCGTCGGCACATTGCGGCCGCAGGACGTGATCGAGCTGGCTCAGGGAACCTCGCTCGCCGACTATACCAGCACAGCCAACGCGAACGGCACGACGACGCTCTCGAACGGCACGCACTCAATCACCTTCGCCTCAGCCGGGATTCCGGTAATCCGCGAGGAGCAGGAGCTGCCGCGCGGCGCCTTCGAGATGACGGCGCGCGATCTGGAGGGCCTCAAGAAGCTGGTCAACGGCCAGCTGCCGTTCGACGATGACGACGATGCCGAAGGCGCGCTTGGACCGCGCGAGGTTTCCGGACACGGCAACAACGAGGAGAACCCGCATTCCGGCCAGGCCGACACGCCCTTCATCCGGCTGACGGATGCGCGCTACGGCGCGGCCGATGCCTCGATCGGCAATCGCGACCTCAACCCGATCTATGACGGGCTCGATCCCCGGGCGATCTCGAACATTCTGGGGGCGCAGGAGGCAGGCCTGCCGCATGCCGGCAACGACGCCAACATCTTCTTCATGGCGTTCGGCCAGTATGTCGATCACGGCCTCGACTTCCTGCCGAAGAATGCCGCCAACGGCACGATCCAGATCGGCGCGCCCGGCACCGGCCATCCCGGCCAGGGCAACCCGGCCGACCTGACCCGCGGCGAGGTCTACGCCACCGAGGGCGGCGTGCCGCAGCACCTCAACAAGACCTCGGCCTATGTCGACCAGAATCAGGCCTATGGCTCGCACAACCTCGTCACGCAGTTCCTGCGCGAAGGCGACGGCAATGGCGGCCTGACCTCGCATCTGCTGAAGGGAGCGCCCGACCCGTCGAACCCGACCTTCAGCCTGCTGCCGACGCTGCGCGAGGCGATCCAGCATCATTGGGTCAACAACACGGTCTTCCACGACCCGTCGCTGCCTGGTGGCCAGATCGCCTTCCGCGACTATTACTCCAACTATCCGATCTCGGAGGGCGTCACGGGCGATCTGGTCGATCAGTTCGGTGGGTTCGATCCGCAGGTCTATTCGAAGCTGGCCGCCAATTTCATGGGGTCCGGCCAGGCCCTGCTGCTCGACAGCAATCCCTTCATCAGCCTGCTCGACCATTATGTCGCCGGCGACGGCCGCACCAACGAGAACTTCGCGCTCACCTCGATGCACACCATCTGGGCGCGGAACCACAACTTCCATGCCGAACAGCTCGAGGCCGCCGGTTTCGAGGGGACGGAGCAGGAGCTCTTCGACGCGGCCAAGATCATCAACGAGGCTGAGTACCAGCGCGTCGTGTTCAACGAATACGCCGACACCCTGCTCGGCGGATTGCGGTCTCGCGACGGCAGCACCGGCGGCGACCATGGCCATGACGGCTACAATGCCGAGGCCGATGCCGGTGTCAGCCACGAGTTCGCCGCGGCGGCCTTCCGCTTCGGTCACTCGCTGATCGGCCAGACTCTGACGGTGATGGATGCCAACGGGCAGCCCAAGCAGGTCAGCCTCGTCGATGCCTTCCTGAACCCGACCAACGACGCCTCCGCCTTCCCGAACCCGCTGCCTCCCGGCTACGTCCCGCAGCCCGGCTATGCGCAGTACGGCGTCGGCGCGATCCTGCAGGGTGTCGCGGCGCAGCCGGCCGAGGATGTCGACTTCAACATCGTCGACGCGGTCCGCAACGACCTCGTCCGCATCCAGGCCGATCTGTTCTCCTTCAACCTGGCCCGCGGCCGCGATGTCGGCCTGGGAACGCTGAACCAGATCCGCAACGACCTCGCGACCTCGACGAACTCCTATGTCCGGGAAGCGGTCGGGTTCGCCGGCAACATGTCGGCCTACCAGTCCTGGGAGGATTTCCAGCAGCGCAACGGCCTGAGCGACGCGGTGATCGCGCAGTTCAAGCAAGCCTATCCCGACCTCGTGCTCGACACGCCGGCGAAGCTGGCAGCCTTCGTCGCCGCGAATCCCGACATCCAGCTCGTCAACGGCAACACCGTGAAGGGCATCGACCGGGTCGATTTCTGGCTGGGTGGCCTCGCCGAGCAGCACGTCAATGGCGGCATCGTCGGCCAGACCTTCTGGGTCGTCCTGCACGAGCAGTTCGACCGCCTGCAGGAAGCCGATCGGTTCTACTACAAGGACCGCCTCGAAGCCTTCGACTTCTATGAAGAGTTCATCGACGGCCAGGAGTTCTCCGACATCGTCGCCCGCAATACCGGCCTGACCGATCTGGCCGAGCACATCTTCGAAGTGGATGACGAGGACGACGCCGGCAATGGCGGCGAGGACGACGACGAGGACGATGAGGACGACGACGGCACGCCGACCAATCCCGGCGATGACGACGAAGACGAGGATGATGACGACGAAGATGACGAGGATGATGATCCCGTCGGCTCCGGCGACGATGACGACGAGGATGATGAGGACGACGAAGACGACGACGACGAAGACGACGATGAGGATGACGACGGTGAGGACGACGAGGACGATGATGATCCGTCCTGCGGTTGCGGCGACGATGACGAGGACGATGACGGCCCCGGCACGCCGGCGCCCAATCCGAACCCGTCGACCGGCGGCGCCCTGCGCACCGGCACGGCCGCGGCGGACGTCCTGATCGGCACGGCGAATGCCGACAACCTCATCGGTCTCGCTGGCGACGACACCCTGATCGGCGATGCCGGTGCCGATGCGATCTCGGCAGGCGACGGAGCCGACTTCATCGATGCCGGCGACGGGCGTGACGTGGTCTTCGCCGGAGCTGGCGACGATCAGGTCTTCGGTGGCGGCGGTGTCGACATGCTCTATGGCGAGGCCGGCAACGACCGGATCTTCGGCGGAGCGGGCAACGACCTGATCGATGCCGGTGCCGGCAACGACACGGTGGTTGCGGGCGGCGGCGACGATCTCATCGTCGCAGCGGTCGGCGACGGTGACGACACCTATTTCGGTGATGAGATCGACGGCGGCAACGGCAGCGACACGCTCGACTTCTCGGCGATCACGGCGAACCTCACCGTCGATCTCGGCAACGGCCTTGGTGGACGCGGCAGCGCGGCGAGCAGCCAGAGCGGCAGCGATACGTTGTGGAGCGTCGAGAATGTCGCGACCGGCTCGGGCAGCGACGTGATCACGGCCAGCGACGCGGTGAACGTGATGGAGGGCGGTACTGGCAACGATACCTTCCGCTTCCTGAGCACCGTGGGTGCGGATGGCGACACGATCCTCGACTTCCAGCCGGGCGATCGCCTCGACCTCAGCGCCATCGACGCGGATGCCAGCCAGGCCGGCAACCAGAGCTTCACTCTGGCCAATGGCGGGAGCTTCACCACCGCGGCCCAGCTCACGGTCACCTACGAGACCCGGGCCGATGGCGAGTACACGATCGTCAAGGGCAACGTCGATGCGGCGACGGATGCCGAGTTCCAGATCAACCTGAAGGGCAGTCACAACCTGACGGCCAACAGCTTCATCGTCTGATCGAACCGGCAGCGGGTGGGCGGACCGAGGGGGCCGCCCACCCGTCCACCTCCATCACCAGCATTTTACGGGGGCCAGAATGGCACCGTCCAAGACGCTTTCATCCGCCCGCAAGCGCGACGCCGCCCGGCTGACGCGCGGCCTGCGCGGCATCGCCATCTTCCTGTTCGTGGTCTCGGGCCTCATCAACCTTCTGGCCCTGACCGGGTCCTTCTACATGATGCAGGTCTATGACCGGGCCCTGACGAGCGGCAGCATCCAGACGCTGGCGGCGCTCTCGGCGCTCGCCATCGGCCTCTATCTCTTCCAGGGCTGTTTCGACGTCATCCGCTCGCAGGTGCTGGTCCGTGTCGGCGCGCGGTTCGACAACGAGATCGCGCCGATCGCCCACCGCGTCACCATCGACATGCCGCGTCTGGGCTTCTCGACGGCGGAGGCGATGGAACGGGGGCGCGACGTCGACACCGTTCGCAGCTTTCTCGGCGGGCAGGGGCCCGGTGCCCTGTTCGACCTTCCGTGGATCCCGCTCTATCTCGCCTTCGTCTATTTCCTGCACCCCTGGCTCGGCGGGCTGACGCTCGCCGGTGCCATCGTGCTGACCTTCCTGACCTTGCTCAGCGAGGTGCTGACGCGCCGCATCAACAACGAGACGCGGCAGGCGGCCGTCGCGCGCGGCGCGATCGCCGACAGCAATGCCCGCAACGCCGAGGTGCTGAAGGCGATGGGCTTCGCGCCCCGCGCCGTCGCGCGCTTCGACGAGATCAATCGCGAGCATCTCCTGCTTCAGACCCGCTCCAGCGATCTCGGCGGCACCTTCGGCGCGATCTCGCGCGTGCTGCGCATGGTGCTGCAATCGGCGACGCTGGGGCTCGGCGCCTATCTCACGATCAAGGGCGAGCTTTCGGCCGGCGCGATCATCGCGGCTTCCGTCGCCTCCTCCCGCGCGCTCGCGCCCGTCGATCAGGCGATCGCCAACTGGAAGCCGTTCGTGGCGGCGCGCATGGCCTTCCAGCGCCTGCGCGAGACGATGACGGCGCTCAGCAAGGCGGTCGAGCCGATGGAGCTGCCGGCGCCGCGCCAGTCGCTGAAGATCGACAAGATCACCGTCGCCGCGCCGGGCAGCGGCCAGGTGCTGCTGAGCGACACGAGCTTCGACGTTCAGGCCGGCAAGGCGGTCGGCATCATCGGGCCGAGCGGCGGCGGCAAGACCACGCTCGTCCGGGCGATCACCGGCATCTGGCCGATCCTGCGCGGAGCCGTCCGACTCGATGGCGCCGAGCTGGAACAGTGGCCGGAGGAGACGATCGGCCGCCATCTCGGCTATCTGCCGCAGGAGGTCGCGCTGCTCGATGCCACGGTCGAGGAGAACATCTCGCGCCTCGCCGAGTCGGCCGAGCCCGCCAAGGTTGTCGAGGCTGCGACCGCCGCCGGCATCCACGAGATGATCCTGCGCCTGCCGCTGGGCTACAAGACCCAGCTCGGGCCGCAGGGCACGGCTCTCTCCGCCGGCCAGCGCCAGAGGATCGGGCTCGCCAGGGCGCTCTACGACAACCCCTTCCTCGTCATCATGGACGAGCCCAATTCCAATCTCGACGGCGAGGGGGAGGCCGCGCTCACGGCCGCGATCGAGCAGGTCAAGGCGCGCGGCGGCATCGTCATCATCGTGGCGCATCGCCCCAGCGCGCTGCAGGCGGTCGACGATGTCGGCCTGATCCAGGGCGGCAAGCTCGTTGCCTTCGGCCCGCGCGACAAGATCCTCGCGCCGATGCAGCAGCGCGCCGGAGCTCCGGCCGCGCCCGGCGCGCCGGCTCCTGCTTCCTCCGCGCCTGCGGCCAGCGCCGAGCGCAGCGTTTCCATGCCACGGGCCGTCGGTCTCGGTGAGCATCCGGCCGCCCTACACGGACGGGTGCCGGCATGATCTCGATCAAAGCAGCCAAACCCACCGAGCCGCAGCTTCCCGACGCCGCCCAGATCTATCGGAAGGCGCAGGAGGAGCCCGCCGCGAAGCCGCGCTGGCCAGGCGTGTTCGCACTCGCGTTCACGGCGGTCGTGCTCTACCTCAAAAGCCTGTTCCCCGGCCAGGCGAAGACCGATGCGTCGGCGCCCCCCGCCGCAGAGGACAAAGCCCAGGCCGGGGAAGCCGCCCGCAAACCCAGCGTCGCCGAAGGCGAGGAGCAGCGGCCGGATGGGGAGAAGGACGTCGACGAAACCGGCGCGCTCGGCAAGGAGCCGCCCGGGGTCAAGGCGATCGGCACGGGCGGCCCGGGCGTCGCGGTGCCGGGGCTGCCGGACTTCCTCAATATCGACTCGCGCTTGATCGACTACGACCAGCTGCCTCTGCCGCGCTATCCCTCGCCGATCTTCGAGGCCGGGCTTAGCTTCTCGGCCAATAACGACAATGGCGGGCGCGGCTTTGTCTTCACCGCCGTTTCAGGCGGCGGATCGGAGGGCGGTGGCTCGGGTGGCGGAGGTGGAGGCAGCTCCGGCCCGGGGCCGGGCGATGGTGATGGCGATGACGATACGCCGGAACAGCCGCGCAATCGCGCGCCTCGCGTGTCCGGCCCCGTCCAGCTCGTCGATATCGGCGGCTGCCAGACGCTGATGATCGCCAGCCTCGCGCTGCTGGCCGGCGCGACGGATGCCGATGCCGACCCGCTCTCCATCGTCGGAATCCAGGCGTCCCGTGGCCAGCTGACCGCAACCGAGGGCGGCTGGGTCTTCAAGCCGCAGAGCGGCTGGTACGGCGCGGTGACGCTGACCTACTGGATCAGCGACGGCGAGGCTCTCGTGCAGCAGACGGCGACGTTGCGCGTGCTCGAGTTCCTCGATGTGACCGGTACTTCGGGCGACGACATCCTGCTCGGCAGCGAATGCGCCGACCAGATCGCAGGCCTTGGCGGCGACGACGTGATCGATGCGCGCGGCGGCAACGACATCGTCGTGACCGGTGCTGGCGACGACCATATCGTCGGCGGTGCCGGCAACGATCATATCAATGCCGGGGAGGGCAACGACATCGTCTTCGGCGGCGCCGGCAACGACGTCATCGACGGCGGCGCCGGCAATGACAGCCTGCATGGCGGCGACGGCGACGACATGATCTATGGCCGGGACGGCAACGACACCATCACTGGCGGCCCCGGCAGCGACATCATCGACGCCGGCCCCGGCCATGACGAGATCGATGCCGGCGATGGGCCCGATCTCGTTCTCGCCGGCCCCGGCAATGACAGCGCGCGCGGCGGCGCTGGTCCCGATCGGCTCTTCGGCCAGGAAGGCTGCGACGAGATCAAGGGTGACGACGGCGATGATTTTCTCGACGGCGGCGCCGACAGCGATCAGGTGTCCGGCGGAAAGGGCAACGACTGGGTCGTGGCGACCAGCGATGCCGCCGACGATTGCTATGACGGCGGGGAAGGGTGGGACACGCTCGACCTCTCGGCGACCGAGCAGGGCGTCACCGTCGATCTGAAGCGCGGCAAGGCGGTCGGGATCGAGATCGGCAAGGACACAGTGATCGATTTCGAGGCCATCCTCGGCGGCAGCGGCGATGATTGTCTCATCGTCGGGGAAAAGGCCGCGACGCTCACCGGTGGTGACGGCAATGACCGCTTCGTCTTCGCCGTGGATGACGATGCTGCGCGCACCGACGACCTCGTCCATCAGATCCTCGATCTGGAGGCCGGCGATCGCATCGTCATCAAGCAATACCAGCTCCGTTCGCGCGACGATGACGACGACGGCGACGACGACCAGGGCGGGGATTCCGATGGCTTCGAGCAGGCCTATGGCGACAGCGGCGATGATCGCCCGTTCCGCTTCCGTATCGAGAAGATCGGCGAGAACGAGCGCACCTATGTCGATGTCTATGTCGAGGAGAGCGACGCCACGGACTTCTCGGTCGAGATCTACGGCAATCACAAGCTCTATTACGTCTGAGGCAGAGACCGGCCGCATGAACGGCCGGCGAGGGGACAATGCCGATGAACGCTCATAACCACGATTTCGCCGCCGTGTCGGGCAAGGCGGACAAGAAGGCGCAAGCGCGCCGCCTGAATTTCAGCCTGCGCGGCCATGTCGTCACCGGTGCGGCCGTCGCGCTGCTCCTGGTTCTCGGCTGCGGGGGCTGGGCGGCGAATGCAGCGCTGAACGGCGCCGTCGTCACGCAAGGTGCGGTCAAGATCGACCAGAACCTGAAGGAGGTGCAGCATCGCGACGGCGGCATCATCCAGTCGATCGCCGTGCGCCAGGGAGATCGCGTCGACGAAGGCCAGGTTCTTTTCCGGCTCGACGATGTCCAGACCCGGGCCGAGCTCTCGATCATCCGGTCGCAGCTGGCCGAGAATCTCGGCCGCAAGGCCCGGCTGATCGCCGAGCGCGACAATCTGGCGAGCGTGGCTTTTCCGACCGAGATTTCGGCACTGTCCGACGAGGTCGAGCATATCCGCGAGGGCGAGACCCGTCTCTTCACCGGCAACAAGGCCAACCGCGACAGCCGCAAGGAGCAGCTGGAAATCTCGATCGTCCAGTCGGGTGAGGAAATCCGCGGGCTGGAATCGCGGCAGGTCGCGAAGGTCGAGGAGCTCAGGCTCGTCGATCTCGAGCGCGCCAAGTACCTCAGCCTGTTCCAGAAGGGCTTCATCGACGGCGTCAAGGTCTTCAACATCAACCGCGAATGGGCGAGGCTGCTCGGCGAACGCGGCGAGATCGATGCCACGCTCGCCCGCGCCAAGCTGCGCATCAGCGACGCCCGTCTCCAGATCATCGCGATCGACGAGACGGCCCGCACCGAGGCCCAGCGCGAATTGCGCCAGGTCGAGGCCAAGGTCTCCGAGCTGAGCGACAGGCGCGTCGCCAACGAGGACCGGCTGGCGCGCATGGAAATCCGTTCCCCGATCGCCGGGACGGTCAACGAGCTGCTGATCTTCACCGTCGGCGGCGTCATCACCCCGGCGGCGCGGCTGGCCACGATCGTGCCGCAGAGCGCCAAGCTGGTCGTCGAAGTCCGCATCGCGCCCAGCGACATCGATCAGGTTCATGTCGGGCAGACGGCACGGATGCGCTTCTCTGCCTTCAACCGCAACACCACGCCGGAGGTCTCCGGCAAGCTGACCCATATCTCGCCGGCAACCACGAAGGACCCGGTGAACGGCCAGAACTTCTATGTCGGCGAGGTCCAGATCGAGGAGGCGGCGATCGCGCTCGGTGACCGTCGCCTGCTGCCCGGCATGCCTGTCGAGGTCTTCATCTCGACCGAGGACCGCACCGCGCTGTCCTATCTCGTCAAGCCGCTGCTGGACCACGCGGAGCGCGTCTTCCGGGAGCGGTGAACGGCACGGGCTCGGCTGACCGGCTATCTCGCCTGCGACGTGCGAGGCTGCACCGGCTTCATCCCGTGCGGCCGGCGAGCGCCAGGGTCAGTTCGGCCGCGGACATCGGCCTGGCGAGCGGGAAGGCCTGCCCGGCCCAGAGCAGGCTGAAATCGTCGCGGCCTGCCGCTTCCGCCGCGCTCCGCAGCGGTGCGAGCATGGTGCCGGCGGTGGGGAAAGGAGGGGCGATGTCCGAGAGCGGGCCGACCTCCGACATCAATCGATTGACGATGCCGCGCGCCGGCCGGCCGGTGAACAGATTGGTGATCGCCGTCGGCCGCTCGCGCATGCCCAGCGCCTTGCGATAGACGGCGGAGATGCCGGCCTCCGGCGTGAAGAGATAGGCCGTGCCGACCTGCACCGCGGCGGCGCCCAGCGCAAAGGCGGCAGTGACGCCGCGCCGCTCGACGATTCCTCCCGAAGCGATCACCGGCACGGAGACCGCATCGGCGATCTGCGGCACCAGCGCGAAGGTGCCGATCTGTTCGGACATCCGGTCGGTCAGGAAGGCGGCGCGATGGCCGCCGGCCTCGGCCCCCATGGCAATCACCGCATCGACCCCGCGTTCGGCGAGCCAGCGCGCCTCGGCGACGGTGGTCGCGGCCGAGATGACCTTGGCCCCGGTCCGCTTCACCCGTTCGAGCAGATCGGGCGCAGGCAGGCCGAAATGGAAGGAGACCACCTCCGGGCGATAATCCTCAACGACGCCGGCCGAGGTCGCGTCGAAGGGCGTGCGTCCTGTCGCGGGCTTCGGCATGTCGCGGTCGAGCCCGGCCTCGGCATAGTAGCCGGCGAGGCGATCGAGCCAGGCCGCCTGCCGATCAGGGGCGGGGGCAGGGGTGGTGTGGCAGAAGAAATTGAGATTGATCGGCCGGCGTGTGCCGGCGCGCACCGTGTCCAGCACAGCGCGCAGGCCGGCTTCGTCATATTGTGCGCTGGCGAGCGAGCCGAGGCCGCCGGCTTCGCTGACCGCGATCACCATCTGCGGCGTCGTTGCCACCGCCATGGGGCCCTGGATGATCGGCAGCTCGATGCCGAACAGGTCGAGCAGCCGCGATTGCGTCGTGCCGGTCATGATGGTTCCCCACGCAGGTTGGATGGCCCGGTGCCAGTCTCCGGTCCGGGCCGTCGATTTCAAAGGCGAAGCTCAGCGCATCCGCCGTGCAGGATTCGGCAAGCCCCGGGATCGCGGCCTGTCGTTAACGCGCCGCGCATCGCTTGCGATATTCGGGCACGGGCAGGCCGCCCCAGCCCCAGTTGTCGAGCTCGACCTCTTCGATCACGACGAAGGTTGCGTCGAGCGGCTTGCCGAGCACGTCCAGCAGGAGCTGGCTGGTGCCGGCGATGAGCTTCGCCTTCTCCTCGGCGGTGGCTGCGCTCCGGCCGGGGCCGGAGCCCTCGCGCGTGATCTGGATGGTGACGATCGGCATGATTCTTCCTCCCTTAGTGGCCGGCGCTCTGGCCGCCATCGACATGCAGGATTTCGCCGGTGACGAAGCCCGCACTCTCCAGGAACAGCACCGCATCGACGATGTCCCTGATTTCGCCCATCCGCTTCACCGGATGCAGGCCGGCGAGGAACTCATGGGTCTGCGGCGCATGCATCGGCGTCTTGATCACGCCCGGCGAGACCGCGTTCACACGCAGGCCCGACTGAGCATATTCGATCGCCAGCGCCTTGGTCGCCGAGTTGATGCCGCCCTTGGTCAAGTTGGCGAGCACGGTCGGCACGCCGGCGATGGCGTGATCGCTCAGGCTGGTGGTGATGCTGACGATATGGCCGGAGCCCTGCTTCAGCATCGCCACCGTCGCCTGCTGCGTCATGTGAAAGAAGCCGGCGAGGTTGGTCGCGATCTTCGCCTCGAAATCGGCCGTGGTGTAGTCGGCGAAGGGCTTGGCGATAAAGATGCCGGCATTGTTGACCAGCGTGTCGACGCGCCCGTACCGGGCCAACGCCTCACCGACCACTGCCTCGGCTGTCGACGGGTCGGCGATGTCGCCGGGAACGGCCAGGATGTCGGGGTCGCTGCCCTGGCTGATCGAGCGCGATGTCGCCACGACGCGGTAGTCACGGTCGCGGAAACCCTTCACCAGCGCGGCGCCGATGCCTTGCGAGGCGCCGGTGACGATGGCGACCTTTCGTTCGTTGCTCATGATGACCCTCTTCTCTGCGGCAGCCGGTCGAATGGCCGCTGCCCGGCCCTTCCGGCCTGATGAGGATCATTTTTGGGGATTTCAGTTTTCGGCTGAATGCCCGATGTCCGGCAGTCATTCTTCCTTCGTGCGGAAGAGTGTGGGCTCAGGACGCATAGCGGCCGAGTCGGCTGAAAGCCGCGCGAAACCCGCACGCAGGCGCGGCACGGCGAAGTCGAGGAAGGCCCTGACCTTGGGCACGTTAGTGCGCCCCTGTGGCATCACGAGATTGACAGGCCTGGCTGGAGGCTCGGCATCCCGGAGCAGGAGCTGGAGCGAGCCGTCCTGCACGCGCTCGGCGACATGGTAGGTGAGCAGGCGGGTGACGCCGAGCCCGGAGACAGCGGCGCCCAGGGCGGCCCGCACGCTGTTGACGACAAGGCGTGGCCTGAACGGGACGGAACGCGGCACGGAGCCGCCTCTCGGCGGCGGAAAGGTCCAGGCGTCGCGCCCGAAATCCGTGCAGGCGATGATGCTGTGCTTGGCGAGGTCGCCGGGCTCGCCGATCCGCGGATGCTGGCTGAGATAGCGCGGCGCGGCCACGATCACCGGCCGTACGTCGCCGCCGATGCGGATCGCGGTCATCGACGAATCCGGCAGTTCCAGGATGCGCAGGGCGATGTCGATGCCTTCCTCGACGAGGTTGGCGCCGCGTACGAGCAGAACGAGATCGACCGAAACGGCCGGAAAAGCAGCGATGAAGTCTTCGATGATCGGTCGCAGGATTTCCTCGCCGCTGACCGGCGGCGCCGTGATGGTCAAGGTGCCGCGCGGCGCGATGCGCTCGCCGGCGCCTACGGCCTCCGCCTCCTGCAGTTCGGCGAGGACGCGACGGCAGGCGGCGGCGTAGCGCTCTCCGGTCTCGCTCAACCTGATTGCCCGAGTGGTGCGATGGAGCAGCGTCGCGCCGACCTGCTGTTCAAGGAAAGCGACGGCACGGCTCACCGCGGCCGGCGAGCGACCGAGCCGCCGGCCCGCCCCGGCGAGGCTCCCCTCATTCAGCGCGGCGATGAAAACCTTCATCGCGTCGATGCGATCCATCCGGTGCCAGCAGCCTCTTGGCGCTCAGCCTCCGTGATTTCGACCGTCTGTCAAGCGCTGGCGGCCTGCCGTTACGGTTGCCGAACGGCTGCGGGCGGAGCCTCCAGATGGAGGAAATGCCGCACGACCGGGCCTTCCTCCCCGACATGGAAGCGCCTGACCTCGCCTTGCAGGTCGGCATCGGCCTTGGAGACGCGGCGATGCTGGCGCAGATGCTCGGCCCAGGACGAGACCATGAACCATTCGACCAGCTTCTCCGGATCGGCGGTGTCCTCGGTGACGCCCCAGCCATAGGCGCCGTCACGGCGACGCTCGACCGAGAGCGCATGGATCGCCCGCAGGAACGCCTCGCGGTCGGCGGCCGGCACGCGGTATTCGATCAGGATCAGGACGGGGCCGCGGTCGTTGGGAACCTCCGCCGCGACCAGCGGCTCTGGCCAATGGTTGGAGGGGGCGAGGTCGGCTTCGCCTGCCGGCAGCTTGACCCTGTGCATGACGAGGCCTGCGATCACGAGCGCGGCGGCAGCGGCCAGCAGCGTTACGCGGATGCCGGCAGCCTCCGCCACCGCCCCCCAGCCGAGACTGCCGGCGGTCATCGCGCCGTTGAATACGGTGAGATAGACCGCGAGCGCCCGGCCGCGCACCCAGTTCGGCAGGATCGCCTGCGCCACGCCGTTGAGCGTCGTCAGGGCCACGATCCAGGCCGCGCCGAGCAGGAGCAGGATCGCGACGGCAAGCCATTGCGGCGGTCCGAGCGTCAGCAGCGCCATGACGGCGGCGGTCAGGGCGGCCGAGAGCAGCAGGAGCCCGTCGGCATCGAGCCGGGCGCGCAGGCGCGGCAGCATGATGGCGCCGCCGATCGCGCCGGCACCGACCGCGCCGAGCAGGACGCCATAGAAGCCGGCGCCCCCGCCGAGCAGGTTGCGCGCCACCAGCGGCAGCAGCGCCCAGACGGCGCTGGCGCAGGCGAAGAAGATCGCGGCGCGCAAAAGCACGACATGGAGTTCGCGGCTCGCCCGGGCATAGCGGAGGCCGGCGCGGAAGGCCCCGGCGAAGCGCTCGCTCAGCGCATCGTCAGCGCCGGGCGGGCGGCGCCACCAGAACAGCGCGGCGATGACGATGACGTAGCTCGCGACGTCGGCGCCATAGGTCATGCCGGCGCCGAAGGCGGCGAGGATCAATCCACCCAAAGCCGGGCCGATGGCGCGCGAGATGTTGATGCCGAGCGAGTTCAGGGCAACCGCGCTCTTGAGATCGGCCTTGCCGACGAGCTCGGGCACGATCGCCTGCCAGGTCGGTGCCATCAATGCCGCGCCGACGCCGCCGAGGAAGGTGAGACCCACGAGCGCGGGTACGCTGAGCTGGCCCAGGCTCGCCAGCGCCATCAGCGCGAGGCTGACGCAGCCGAGCAGGACCTGGATCGCGATCAGGAATTTGCGGCGGTCGAGGATGTCGGAGAGCACGCCGGCCGGGATCGCCAGCAGGAAGATCGGCAATGTCGCCGCCGCCTGGACCAGCGCGACCGCGGCAGGCGCCCCGGAGAGGTCCGTCACCAGCCAGGCGCTGGCGACGTCGCGCATGAAGGAGCCGATATTGCCGATGATCGTCGCCGCCCAGAGCACGGCGAAGACCTTCTGGCGCAGCGGCGCGAAGCCGGAGGCTGCTTCGGTGCTCATGTCGCCGCACCCTTCCGCCGCCCGAGATCGTCGAGCGCGACGATGATGAAGCCGCCGATCAGGCCGAGATGCTCGAAGAAGCTGTTCGTCGCCATCATCCGCCCCTGGCCCGCCGGCATCTCCCAGAAGCGGATGGCGATGAAGGTCGCGGCGAGTGTGAAGCCGGCGAGCGCCAGCGCGGCGAGCCAGCGCCAGCGCCCGGTCAGGATCATCGCGGTGGCGGTAAGTTCGAAGACGATCACGCCGACCGCGAAGAGCGGCGCCGGGGTCAGGCCGAAATGGGTCATCTCGGCGAGCGCGCCCGGAAAATCGAGGATCTTGGTCAGCGGCCCCTGGATATAGGCGGCGCAGAGCAGGAGCAGCGCGAACCAGCGCAGCGCGCCGGTCCGTGGGGCGGCATCGGTCGCAGCCATGCTCATACCGCCCAGCAGGCGCAGCCGAGGGCGCCCCAGAAGCTGCGGAGATCGGCGACCGGCAATTTGCTCGACCAGGCGCCGGCATGGTCATGGCCATGGACGCCGCAGGAACTGGCGCAGCCGCAAGTGTTCAGAGCCGCGCGGCGCAGGGAGTTCTTGCCGGCGCCCTCCGGCTCGCCCCAGGCGCCGTAGCCCTTGAAGGTGCGCACCGGCGACCAGTCCGGCATGGCCGGCGGCGGGGCGCTCTGGTCGGCGCTGGCGAAATCGCGGGCGCCATAAACCACCTTGCCGCCGACGACGGTGAGATCGGCGCTGATGAAGGAGATCTCCTCTTCCGGGCAGGCGAAGAAATCGCGATCGGGTACGATGAGGTCGGCGAACTGGCCGATGGCGATCCGGCCCTTCTTGCCTTCCTCGTTGGAGAACCAGGTGACCTTCTCGGTCATCATCCGCAGCGCCGTCTCGCGATCGAGGCAGTTGCGCTGCGGCGTCATGCGCATGCCGCCGACGGTCTTGCCGGTGACCATCCAGGCGAGCGCGACCCAAGGATTGTAGGAGGCGACGCGGGTCGCGTCGGTGCCGGCGGAGGTCCTGACACCCTTCTCCAGCATCCGCGCCACCGGCGGGGTCGCCTCGGCCGCGGCCGCGCCGTAGCGCTCGACGAAATACTCGCCCTGATAGGCCATGCGATGCTGCACGGCGACGCCGCCGCCGAGCGCGGCTATGCGATCGATCGAGCGTTCCGAGATCGTCTCGGCATGATCGAAGAACCAGTTCAGCCCCTTGAGCGGGATATCCTTGTCGACCTTCTCGAAGACGTCGAGCGCGCGCGAGATCGTCTCGTCATAGGTGGCGTGCAGGCGCCAGGGCCAGCGGTTCTCGGCCAGGATGCGCACCACGCCTTCGAGATCACCCTCCATCTCGGGGGGCATGTCTGGCCGCGGCTCGCGGAAATCCTCGAAATCGGCGGCGGAGAAGACGAGCATCTCGCCGGCGCCGTTATGCCGGAAATAATCGCTGCCCTGCTTGTATTTCGAGGTTTTCGTCCAGTTGAGGAAGTCGTCCTTCTCCTGCTTCGGCTTCTGCGTGAACAGGTTGTAGGCAAGGCGGATGGTGAGCTGGTTGTCGTCCGAGAGCTTCTGGATGACGGCGTAGTCGTCCGGGTAGTTCTGGAAGCCGCCGCCGGCGTCGATCGCGCCGGTGACGCCGAGCCGGTTGAGCTCGCGCATGAAATGGCGCGTCGAGTTGACCTGATACTCGAAGGGAAGCTTCGGTCCCTTGGCCAGCGTCGCATAGAGGATCGCGGCGTTCGGCCGCGCCAGTAGCAGGCCGGTCGGATTGCCGTTGGCGTCGCGGGTGATCTCGCCGCCCGGCGGCTGCGGCGTATCCTTGCTGTAGCCGACCGCCCGGAGCGCCGCGCCGTTGAGCAGGGCACGGTCATAGAGATGCAGGATGAAGACCGGCGTGTTGGGCGCGACCGCGTTGAGCTCATCGATGGTCGGCAGGCGCTTCTCGGCGAACTGGTGCTCGGTGAAGCCGCCGACGACGCGCACCCATTGCGGCGGCGGTGTCACCGCGACCTGGCGCTTGAGCATGTTCATGGCATCAGCGAGCGAGCGCACGCCATCCCAGCGCAGCTCCATGTTGAAGTTCAGGCCGCCGCGGATGATGTGGAGATGGTTGTCGATCAGGCCCGGCAAGGCGCTGCGGCCCTTGAGGTCGATGGTTCTGGTGTCCGGCCCGGCATGGGCCATAACCTCGGCCTCGCTGCCGACGGCGAGGAAGACTCCGTCCTTGACCGCGACGGCGCTCGCGGTCGGATTGGCGCGATCGAGCGTCGTGAATCGGCCATTGCGGAGAATGAGATCGGCGGTCATCGGGCGGGCTCCAGGGCCGGTGGATTGCGGGCCAGGCGTTTGGGCGTTGGCGCTGCCGAGCAGGCCGGTCAGGGCGCCGGCTGCGGCGCCGAAGGTGGTCTGGCGACGCGTCGGGCTCATCAGGCCTGGTCCTTGTCCTTGTCGTCGGTGGGCTGGCGTGCCGGGAGCGCGCCGAAGACATGCTCGCCGCATTCGCGCTGCAGCCAGCCGAGGCTGAGGCCCTGACCCGAGAACAGCCTCTTGGCGATCGGCACGATCTGTTCGCCGGCGAGAATGCCGAGCAGCCCGACCAGCGCGATCACCGGCGGGGCCGGCGAGCGGACGTTCATGAGGCTGTAGAGGACGCCGACCAGCAGGCCGGCGCCGAGCGAGAACAGGTAGAGCTTCATCGCATCCCCCACGGCTGCGACCGGGGCGGCGGGGCCGCCCCGGAGCGGGTAATCGGCCGGGCTTAAGCCTTCACGAAGGCGAGCAGGTCGGCGTTGAGCACCTCGGCATGGGTGGTCAGCATGCCGTGCGGATAGCCCGGATAGACCTTGAGCGTGCCGTTCTTCAGATGCTTGATCGACTCATGCGCGGAGGCGCCGATCGGCACGATCTGGTCGTCGTCGCCGTGGAACACCAGCGTCGGCACGCCGATCGCCTTGAGGTCGCCGGTCTGGTCGGTCTCGGAGAAGGCCTTGATGCCGTCGTAATGGGCCTTGGCGCTGCCCATCATGCCCTGGCGCCACCAGTTCCGGATCACGCCTTCGTCGACCTTCGCGCCCGGCCGATTGTAGCCGTAGAACGGCCCGGTCGGGACATCGAGGAAGAACTGCGCCCGGTTGTCGGCGAGCGCCTTGCGGAAGCCGTCGAAGACCTCGATCGGCAGGCCGCCGGGATTGCCGGCCGTCTTGACCATGAGCGGCGGCACGGCCGAGACCAGCACCGCCTTGGCAACGCGGCCCTGCGGCTCGCCATGCCTGGCGACATAGCGCGCGACCTGGCCGCCGCCGGTCGAGTGGCCGATATGGACGGAGTTGCGGAGATCGAGATGCTCGACGACGGCCGAGGCGTCGGCCGCGTAGTGGTCCATGTCATGGCCGTCCCAGACCTGGGCCGAGCGGCCATGGCCGCGCCGGTCGCTGGCGACGACGCGATAGCCCTTGTGCAGGAAGAACAGCATCTGGGCGTCCCAGTCGTCGCTGCTCAGTGGCCAGCCATGGTGGAACATGATCGGCTGGGCGTCCTTCGGCCCCCAGTCCTTGTAGAAGATCTCGACGCCGTCCTTCGTCGTGACGAATGGCATGGTCAGTGTCCTTCCTGAGCGCCGAACATGGTCTTCGCGTAGATGATGCCGAGCCCGTAGGCGCCGCCGAAGTTCTTCGCGATTCCCGTGGTCAGGTCGTAGGTTGCGGAGCGAGCCCAGTCGCGCTGGAGCTCGAGCAGATACTGCAACGAAGTCATCGGCCGCGCACCGGCCTGGACCATGCGCTCCATGGCGCGCTCATGCGCCTCGTCGGAGACGTCGCCGCAGGCATCGGCGATGACATAGACCTCGAAGCCCTGGTCGATCGCCGACAGCGCCGGGCCGACGATGCAGACGCTGGTCCAGAGGCCGGCGAGCACGATGCGGCCCTTGCCGATCTCGTTGACGCGGGCGATGACGCCGGCATCCTCCCAGGTGTTCATCGAGGTGCGGTCGAGCATCTTCTGGCCGGGGAAGGCGCGGCCGATCTCCTCGAACATCGGGCCGGAGAAGCTCTTCTCGGCGACCGTGGTCAGGATGGTCGAGGCGCCGAAGCCGGCCGCGGCATGCGCGACGAGGGCCGCGTTGTTGCGCAGCTGGACGGCGTCGATCGACTTGGTCGCGAAGGCCATCTGCGACTGGAAGTCGATCATAATCAGCGTGTGGTCCTGCGGCGTCAGCAGGAGCTTGCCCGGAGCGGCTTTGGCGGTCGGCATATCGTATCCCCCTTTTGTGCGAACAGGTCGGAGAGGGCTTGGCGGGTCCCGGTCGCCGGACCGGTGAAGTATGGCGTTTCGATCCGAAGCCCGATGATGTGCAGTGGTACGCAACGCGTACCCGTCGGAGCAATTATCCGGAGGTGTCGGTGAGCCCCTGCCTAGGGATAAGCCGGGCGCCGGGACGCGCCGTCCGGCAGAGGCTCGGTGGGTTTCGGACGAAGGGAGGCCAGCAGGGCCTCGGGGTTGCAGGGCTTGGGCAGATAGCCGTCGATGCCGCTGCGACGGGCATGCCGTTCCGTGGTCTGGTCGGGATAGGCCGTGATCAGGATGGCCAGTACGGAAGGCGAGCGCGCCTTCGCTTCGAGACAGAGTTCGAGCCCGCTCATGCCGGGCATGCGATGATCGGCGATGACGGCGAAGGCCGCGCCGAGCGCGCCGGAGGTCAAGAATGCGTCGGCGGCGGCGAAGCCGCGGGCCTGGAAGCCGAGAGCCTCGACCAGGGCCACCATCGCGGCGCGGGCAGAGGCATCGTCATCGACAATGGCAATCAGCGGAAGCCCGGCCATCCGAACCGATCCCTTGGGGCATCTGGTCCGGCCATCCTGCTTTTGATGCGCGGCGAGGACAATTATACCCGGGTATCGCCCTGCCTGTTCCCGGAGCCATCGAGGGCGAGCCGGTCGGCGATCCGCACGAGATCGGCGAGCGAGGTCGCGCGCAGCTTGTGCATGACCTGCGCCCGATGGACCTTGATCGTGACTTCGCTCAGTCCCAGCGCCTGCGCGATCTGCTTGTTCATCTGGCCGGCGGCGACCAGCGGCAGGATTTCCCGCTCGCGCGGCGTCATGGTCGCGACGCGGCCCTGCAATTCGGCGAGGGCGGCCGCCCTGGCGCGCTCCTGCCGGTTCAGCGCGAGGGCGCGATGGACGCCGTCCAGCAGGTCCTGGTCGCGGAAGGGCTTGGTCAGGAACTCGACGGCGCCGGCTTTCATCGCCGCCACCGACATCGGCACATCGCCATGGCCGGTGATGAATACGATCGGCAGCGGGTTGGCCGAGCGGCCAAGCTCGCGCTGGAATTCCAGCCCGCTGAGGCCCGGCAGCCGGACATCGAGCACGAGGCAGCCCGGCCGGTCAGGGCGGATTGCCGCCGCGAAGGCCGGCGCGGTCTCGAAACAGAGTACGTCATGGCCGACCGAGCGCAGCAGGCTTTCCAGCGAGGCGCGCATCGCCGGATCGTCATCGACCACATAGACGATGGAACTGTCTGCCGTCATGGCGCGGCACTCTCGCCGGCAGGAAGCCCGGCCGTCGCCGGCAAGGTGAACTGGAAGACCGCGCCGCGCGGCTGGTTATCCGACGCCCAGAGCCGTCCGCCATGGGCCTCGATCACGGTGCGGCAGAACATCAGGCCCATCCCCATGCCGTTCGGTTTCGTCGTGAAGAACGGCTCGAATATACGGTCGCGTCCGGCCTCTGCCAAACCGCTGCCATTGTCGGCGATGGCGACGAGCACCTCGCCATGGGGCTGGCGCCGCGAACTCAGCAGCAGCAGGCGCTGGCCGGGCGTCGCGCACATCGCATCGACCGCGTTGTCGATCAGGTTGCAGAGGACCTGTTCGAGCTGCAGGGCGTTGCCGATCACGGGCGGCAGGTCGTCGTCGAACGCCGTCCTCACCTCGACGCGCGCGAGCCGGACATCGCCGGCGAGCTGCCGGAGGGTCACGGTAATCATCCGGTTGAGATCGAGCGGGGCCCGTTCCTGCGTCGGCTTGACGAACATCGCGCGGATGCCGGCGACGATGCGGTTGGCGCGGTGGCCATCCGCGACGATGCGTTCCAGGGCTGCCCGGATCTCGTCGATCTGCGGCTGCTCGCGGTCGAGCCAGCGCAATCCGGCCGAGGCATTGGTCACCATGCTGGCCAGCGGCTGGTTGACCTCATGGGCGATGGAGGCCGAGAGCGCCTCGGTCGCGGTCAAGCGGTTCTGGCGGGCCCGGCGCTCGGCGATCTCGGCGCGGGCGAGCCGGGCATGGACCGTCGTCGCCTCCGAGAGCAGCACCAGCAGCACGATGCCGGCCGAGATCAGGCCGTAGATGCGCCCCGCCCACCAGCCGACGCTGAGCCTGACCGCCGCGCTGAAATAGGAGATCAGCACGATCTCGGTCAGCAGCGTGACGAGCAGGACCATCAGCCAGAGATCGAGGGTGGAGCGCTTGCGTGCGGCCAGTGCCGCGAGACCGGCGATGTAGAGCGCAACGGCGGCGGCGGGCACATAGCCCCAGAGCCGGGCGACGCTGCGGGCATCCACCATGAAGGACGGCAGTGTCGCGGCATTGGTGACGATGAGCAGGCTGCAGGCCAGGGCTGCGACCATGGTCGCGAGGATGGTGCCGGTGAGGACGCGCCCCGTGGGACCGGGCCAGGGCCGCCGGCTGAGCAGCGCATAGGCGAGGACGAAGAGCGGGAAGCACAGGCGGCGCAGGGCGGCGATCGTTGCAGTTGCCTGCAGGTTCGGCTCCGGTGCGAGCGCCGTGAAGACGCCGGGGAAGGTCAGGGCCCAGGGAATCGCGAGCAGGGCCGAGAACAGGAAGCCGGCTGCGAGAAGCAGGATCGCCCGCGAGCGCTGGATGGCGAACTGCGCGAAGAGCAGGGCGGACGCGGTCAACTCGACGATGAAGATCGCCGCGGCATAGGCCGCGACGAAAGGTTCGGTGCCGATCGTCGGCTGACGCGCATAGGGGATGGTCACGGCGAGCACGCCGATCAGCAGCGCGATCAGCCCTCCGGCCAGAAGATTCTGGCGCGGCGTGGGCGGGGATGCCAGCGGCGAGCGCTCGGTTGCTGCGGTCATCGCCTCGCCCTGAATCGCGTCCGGACCGGACTGGCGAGAGTTCCCGCACGATCAGCCGGCCCGCGTCAATCTCCCGGCGCCGATGGCAGCGGCTGGCGTGCGGTGGCTAAAGGCGCAGGAAGCGCTTGGCGTTGTCGTGGAGCCAGAGCTTCTCCACCTCCTCGCCGATCGGGAGCGCCCTGATCTCGGCAATCGTGCGCGCGATCGGGCCGAGCGGATAGGCGCTGCCGAAGATGATGCGGTCCTTGAGCACGGTGCGGCCATATTGCAGCAGTGGCTCGTAGCCGGAGCCCGCGACCTGCAGGTATTTCGGCCGGACGGCGACGAGGCCGATGCTGACATTCGGGTGGCGCCAGGCTACGCCGATCAGCTCATGCACCCAGGGGAAGCCCGGCGGCGAGGCGCAGACCCGCAACTCCGGAAAATCGACCATCACCTCGTCGAGCAGGGATGGATGGCCGTAGCGCATCAGGGTCGAGGTCGCGAAATTGATCGAGCAATGGATATTCACGGGGATGTCGAGCTCGATGCATTTGGCATAGAGCGGGTACATCCGCCGGTCGTTGATCGCGAGATGATGCTCGAAGCATTGCAGGTTGAGCCCGCGCAGGCCGAGCACGCGCACGGCATGGTCGAGCTCGCGCACGGCGGTCATGCCCTTGTTGGGGTCGACGCCGGCGAAGCCGATGAAACGGGGTCCCTGCTCGCGGCAGAAATCGGCGACATCCTCGTTGCTGATGCGCCAGCCATAGGTCGTCTCGAGATCACGCGCCTTGACGCAGACATGCGTGACGCCGGCCTTGTCGTATTCGGCGAGATAGCCGGCGAGGTCCTGCTGCGGCTCGGCCGCGGTTTCGCTGGCGGCATAGACCTGCCGGTAGCGCTTGAGATGCTCGGCGCCCTTCGGGCCGAAGGCGGGGAGCGGCGGGCGGCTGCCATAGTCGATGATCACGAATGCTGCTCCTTGCCGGAGAGGGCGGGCCATGCCGCAGCCCATGGCTTCAGGGCTTCGATCGCTGCGGCGACCGCCAGCAGCCGGGCTTCCGAATGCCAGCGGCCGACGATCTGGAGGCCGACCGGCAGGCCGTCCGGGCTCATGCCGCAGGGAACGGAGAGGGCGGGGTGCCCGCTCGCGTTGTAGGGGATGGTGTAGGGGTACCAGGCGTCGCGCAGCGGGCCGTGGTCGATGCCGTCGACGACGAGTGGGCCGTCGGATTGCTGGCCGATGGGCAGGGCCGGCGTCGCGACGGTGGGCGTGATGAAGATATCGGCGCCGTCGAAGAGGCGTTCCACCTGCCGGTAGATCTCGGAACGGGCCCGCTGGGCATGGGCGAGGCGCGTATAGGTCTGGGTTTCCGGCTGCATCGTCAGGCCGAGGCGGGCGGTGCGGTCCATGCGCGCGCCGTGCTCGTCCAGCAATGCGCCGAAGCGGGCATGCTGGTAGGCGCGCATCAGCACCAGGGCGGACGGCGTGTCGAAGACGATATCGTCCAGCATCACCACTTGCTCGGCGCCGGCTGTCAGCAGGCGTTCGACCGTCTCGCCGACGGCCGTCTCGACCGCCGGGGCGACCCAGCGGTTGAGCGTCCGCGGCGCGTAGCGGAAGCGCAGGCCCTTGAGGGCTGCGACGGGATCATCGGGGAGCCGGGCAGGCTCGGCCGAACCGCCGAACGAGAGCGGGTCGCGTCGGTCGGGGCCCTTCATCGCGTTGAACATCAGCGCGACATCGGCGACCGTGCGGCCCATCTGGCCTAGGCAGGTGAGCGAGCCGAACAGGTCCGTCGTGGTCTCGTGCGGCACCGCGCCCCAGCTCGGCTTCAGGCCGACAATGCCGCAGCAGGAGGCCGGGATGCGGCCGGAGCCGGCACCGTCCGAGGTGAGATGAAGCGGGCCGAAGCCCATCGCGGCCGCGATGGCCGCGCCGCCGCTGGAGCCGCCGCAGCTGTAATCGGTGTTCCAGGGATTGCGGCTGATGCCCTGGCGCGGGGAATCGGTCAGCACCTTGTGGCCGAATTCCGGAGTGGTCGATTTCGCGAAGGGGATCGCGCCGGCCCGGCGCAGGCGCGCGACAGCCTCGGCATCCGTATCGGCAACCTGTCCGGCGAAGGCATGCGAGGCGTATTCGAGCGGCATGCCGGCGACGGCGACGAGGTCCTTGACGCTGAAGGGCAGGCCGTGGAGCGGGCCGGGCGCGGCGCCTTCAGCGAGCTTGCGGTCGGCCTCGCGGGCGTCGGCGAGCGCGCTTTCGGTCGCGACATGGGAGAAGGCGTTGACCGGCCCGTTGCGGGCCTCGATCTGGCCGAGCACGGACTGCATCAGCGTCTCGGCCTTGAGCGCGCCGGAGCGCAGCTCGGGCAGGAGTTCGGCCGCGCTGCGGCTCCAGAGGGGCATGCTCATCGCCAGATTCCTTCCACCCTGTCGAAGGCGCCGAGACGCAGGTCGGCGACGCCGGCCGTCAAGGCCGTCTTCGCGACTTTCTGCGACGCGGTGCGCGGGATGTCGTCGACGAAGGCGATGTAGCGGGGGATCTTGAAGGCGGCGAGATTGGCCTCGCAATGCCTGCTGATCCGGCCGATCAGGTCGTCGCTGCCGCTGAGGCCGGCGGCGGGCAGGACATAGGCCTTGACCTCCTCGCCGCGCAGGTCGTCCGGCACCGGAACGACCGCGACCTCCTCGATCTCGTCCATGTTGCGCAGCACGGTCTCGACCTCGCGGGCCGCGATGTTCTCGCCGGCGCGCCGCACCATGTCCTTGAGCCGGCCGACGATGTAGAAATAGCCCTCCGCGTCCTGCCGGAAGAGATCGCCGGTGCGGAACCATTCGCCGAAGAAGCTGTCGCGATTGGCCTCGGGGCGATTGTAGTAGCCGAGCATCAGGCCGGTGCCCTTGAGCACCAGCTCGCCGATCTCGCCGCGCGGGACGTCCTTGCCCTCCTCGTCGACGACGCGTCCCTGCCGGAACGGGGCGGGGATGCCGCAGGAGCCGGAGCCGACCATGTGGAGCGCATCGAGCGGCATGTAGAGGCCGGGGCCGACCTCGGTCATGCCGAAGGCCTCCATCGCCGGGGCGTTGAAGCGCTGGCGCAAAGCCGCGTTGATCTCCTTGCGGTGGCCGTAGATGTTGGCCCGCATCAATTCCGTCTTGCCGTCATCCGGCGTCTCCGGCTGTTTGAAGACGATCTCCGGGAACAGGCAGAAATGGATGCGGTGCTCGCGCAGCCAGGCGGCGAAGCGGCTGGCGCTCTGGCGCTTCGCGACGAAAAGCGTGCCGCGCTGGTAGAAGCACAGCAGCAATAGCCATTGCGGGTCCATGTAGAAGAACGGCGTCGAGGCGAGCACGCGCCGGAAGCGGCGGGCATCGCGGAAGCCGTTCACGAAGCCGGCGCCGAGCCAATAGCGGTGCGTCAGCATGCAGCCCTTAGGGAAGCCGGTCGTGCCCGAGGTGTACTGGATGTTCATGAGGTCGTCATGGGCGGGCTCAGGCCCGTCATGCCGCGCGCCTTCCGGCACCGAAGCGACGAGAGCCTCAAGAGTCATGGCGCCCGGCGGCAACAGGCTCTCCTGTGCCTCCTCGGCGGCCATGCGCAGGATGCGGTGGAGCTGCGGGAACTTCCCGGCTTCGGCCACCTCGACCGCCTCGCGATATTGCGGGCCGCATTCGTCATGGATGACCAACGCTTCGGCGCCGGCATCGCCGAGCACATAAGCGAGCTCGCGGCCGGTATAGCGCAGGTTGACCGGCACCATCACCGCGCCGATCCGCGCCAGCCCAAGCCAGACGATCGGCATCTGCGGGCAGTTCGGCAGCATCACGCCAACCTTCATGCCGCGCGTCACGCCGAAGGAGGCGAGCGCCACCGCCATCCGGTCGACAGCCTTGTCGAGCGCCGCATAGGTGATCGTCTCGCCGGTTTCGAAGAAATTCCAGGCGAGCGCCTCCGGCGTCTCGGTGGCCGCCTCGCGCAGCAAGGTGCCGATATTGCGGGGGAAGCTGAAGCGCTCCATCTCGCGATGCCGCGCCTCGACATCGAGCGCGGCCAGGTGCGCCACATAGGCATCTGCCCAGACGGGCGTTTCGGTCTCGGCGGGCAGGGGCGGCATTGGCATCTCGAAAGGCATGTTCGCGTCGAACAGGTCTGGAAGTTATGTTTTCCGTCGGTGGTCGATTGCGATTGAGAGCGTGGCGGGATTGCGAGGCATTTCCGGTCTCTGGCGTGTTTTCCAGTTTTCCGTCGGGCCCGGCTCGCACTATTCCGCTGCTGGCAGGGCGCCGCAAATTTCTTTTTGACTAGAAAACATGCCTGCTGGTTATATTCGATCCGAAGCCAGCGGCGGAGTCCTGCATGCGGATCACCCATCGACAGCTCGAAGCCTATATCCAGTTCATGGAGACCGGCAGCGTCACGGCCGCGGCCGAGCGGATGCGGCTGTCGCAGCCGGCGATGAGCAAGATCCTGGCGGGACTCGAAATCGACCTCGCGCTCACCCTGTTCGAGCGCAAGCGCAAGCGCCTGATCCCGACGCATCAGGCCCAGTTGCTCTACAAGGAGGTGCGCCGGCTCTTCGCCTCGCTGAGCGATGTCGAGCGCTTCGCGCGTGACCTGCGCGACCTGCGCTCAGGCGAACTCAGGATCGTCTCGGCGGCCTCGATCGGCCATACGCTGGTGGCGGATGCGCTCGTTGCCTTCGCCGAAACCAATCCGGCGATCTCGGTGACGCTCGACGTCTCCAGCGTCGTCGGCAGCGACGTGCTCGGCCAGAATGTCGATATCGGCTTCTCGGTCAGCCATTTCCATCACCCGGACCTGCTGACCGAGCCGCTCTTCCATGCCGATGCGGTCTGCGTGATGCGGCGGGACCATCCGCTGGCGTCGCGGGACGTAATCGTGCCGCGCGATCTCGAAGGCGCGGAGTTCATCTCCTTCACCCGCAACAGCCGGATGCGGCACCTGACCGATGCGGTGTTCGAGCAGCAGCGCATCTCGCGCAAGATGCGGGCGGAGGTGTTCTCCTCGGTCGAGGCGAACGCACTCGTCTCACGCGGCTTCGGCATTGCCATCGTCGAGCCGATGACGGTGCATCAGGGCTTCTGGCCGGATCTGGTGGCGCGCCGTTTCGAGCCGACCATCGCCTTCACTTTCAACGCCATCGTCTCGCGCAACCGGCCGGTTTCGCCCCTGACCAAGGCCTTCCTCGCCGAACTTCGAGGGCGGATCGTCGCGCTCGCCAATGGCGACGATCCGCGCGCCGCTGACAGCCTGACCGTGCGCCTGCCGCAGCGGCGCACGCGCGACGGCGCCGGGTCAGGCGCCGTCGTGGCGGACGAAGAAGGTGAGCCCGGCGACGCGATCGAGGATGATGACCGCGAGGAAGGTGATCAGCACGCTGATCGTTGAGATCGCGGCCAGCACCGGCGTCGCCGAATCCTGGACGAAGGAGAAAATCTGGACCGGCAGGGTCGAGATGTTCGGCCCGATCAGGAACATCGTCACGGTGACCTCGTCAAAGGAGATGATCCCGGCGAAGAGCAGCGAGGTCAGGATGCCTGACCGGCACATCGGGATGACGATGTCCTTGAGCGCGCGCCATTCGCTCGCGCCCATCACATTGGCGGCGCGCACCAGATCGGGGTCGAGGCTGCGCAGGGCGATATGGATCGGCCGGTAGGAGAAGGGCAGCGTCACGATGAGATGGGCGAGCACGATGCCCGGCGCCGTGCCGATCAGCCCGAACTGGGCGACGAGCGCGACCATGGCGACGCCCATCGCGGCATGCGGGAAGAACAGCGGCGAGAAGATCGCCAGTTCCAGCCAGGTCGCGAGCTTCGGTGCGTGGCGCTGCGTGTAATAGGCGGCCATGAAGTTGACGATAGTGACGATCACCGCCGTCACCGCCGCGATGCCGACGCTGATCGCGAAGGCACGCGGCCAGCGCGGATCGAACAGCGCATCGCGATACCAGCGCAGGCTCAGGCCTTCCGGTGGGAACTGGATATAGCTGGTGTCGCTGAAGGAGGCGCCGATGATGATCAGGATCGGCGCCGGCAGCGAGATGAGCAGCAGGATGCCGGCCCAGGTCGAGAGTTTGGGATTTGCCGTCATCACGCTCACTCCAGGGTTCCGATCAGCCGGCGCTCGATGGCCTTCAGCAGGAGCAGCGACAGGAAGCTGATGGCGAGCAGGCAGATCGACCAGGCGGCGGCCTTGTTCAGATTGAAGGTGTACATGACCTCCTGGTAAATCTGCGATCCGACGAACTGGTGTGACATGCCGCCGAGCACGATCGGCGTGACGATCGCGCCGATGCTCGCCAGGAAGATCACGATCAGCGCCGTGAAGGCGCCCGGCAGCGACAGCGGCAGCACGATGCGCCGGAAGGTCTGGAAGCGGCTCGCGCCCAGCACGCCGGAGGCCTCCTCCAGATTGCTCTCGATCGCCAATAGCGAGGACAGGATCGAGATCACCGCGAAGGGGATCAGAACGTGGGTCAGGCCGATGATGATGCCGAGGTCGTTGAACATCAGCGCCAGCGGCTGCTCGATGATGCCGGTCCAGGCGAGCATGCCGTTGATGACGCCCTTGGGGCCGAGCAGCACGAGCCAGCCATAGGTGCGCACGACCAGGCTGACGAGCCAGGGCACGAGAACCACGATCAGGAGCGTGTTGCGCCAGCGTTCGAGCCGCCAGAGCAGCAGCGCGATCGGATAGGACAAGGCGACCGAGAGCAGGGCCACCGTCAGCGATGACAGGATCGTCCGCGCGAAGATGACCTGATAGTCGCTGCGGTTGAGTATCTGGCGGAAATAGCGCAGCGACCAGCCATCGGCATCGGCGAAGCCGTTCGAGAAGAGCTGGAAGACCGAGGCGAAGAACAGGCCGAGCAGGACGAGGACCGGCAGGAGCAGCAGCGCCTTGGCCGGCGAGGCAGGCTGCGTCTCCGTCATGGCTTCTCTCCGAAGCTCGCGGCCGCCGGCGCCGCGAGGGGTTCGAAGATCTGCGCATCGGCAGGATCGAAGGCGATGCGGCAGGCGGCGCCGGCTTCCGGCAGGGCGGCGCCGTCACTGGCCAATCGCACCGCGACGAGCCGCTGCTCGCCGCAGCGCAGGATGAAGCGCAGGACCGGGCCGAGCGCGATGCGCTCGATGACGGTGCCGGGCAGCGTGATGCGCCCGCTGGCATCGGCATCCGGCGGCAGGATCGTGATGCGCTCGGGGCGCAGGCCGATCACGCAAGGCGCGGCGGGGACAGGCGAGAAGCCGCGCAGGCCGCTCGCCGGCAGGGCATGACGGCCGTCGGGGCCATCGATCTCGATGGTGTTGCCTGTCACTCCTGCGATGCGGCCGGGGACCTCGTTGAGCTCGCCGACGAACTTGGCGACGAAGAGATTGGCGGGCTGCGAATAGATCGCGGGCGGCGTGTCGTATTGCTGGATCAGGCCTGCGCTCATCACCACGATGCGATCCGACATCAGGGTCGCTTCTTCCTGGTCGTGGGTGACGAAGACGAAGGTGGTGCCGAGCTCGCGCTGGATTTCCTTGAGGGCGACCTGCAGCTGCTTGCGGAGCTGCAGGTCGAGCGCCGAGAGCGGCTCGTCGAGCAGCAGGATCGAGGGTTCGAGCACCAGTGAACGGGCCAGCGCCACGCGTTGCTTCTGCCCGCCGGAGAGCTGCGAGATGCGACGGCTGCCGAGATGACCGAGGCCGACGAGATCGAGGAAGGTGCCGACCTTCCGGCGCAGCTCCTTCTCCGGCACGTTGCGCAGGCGCAGGCCGTAGGCGACGTTCTCCTCGACCGAGAAATGCGGGAACAGCGCGAGGTTCTGGAAGACCATGCCGATCGGTCGGCGCTGCGGTGGCAGCCCCGCCATGTCGCGCCCGTCGATCGCGATCCTGCCGGCGGTGGGTTGGATGAAGCCGGCGATCAGGCGCAGCAAGGTGGTCTTGCCGCAGCCGGAGGGGCCGAGCAGCGTGACGAAGGTTCCGGCTTCGACCGCGAGATCGAGGCCGGAGAGCACCGTCGTCGCGCCATAGGCCTTGGCGACGCCGGCGACATGGATGGAACCGCGGGCCGCACGGGAGGGCGCGGCCTGCGCGAGGGCTTCAGGCTGGGCAGGGGACATCGATCGAATCCGCCGGGTAAGCGAGTGGAATGAGGAGGTGTGCGGCGGATCGCGACTTCAGCGCTGAAATCTAGCGCTTGCCGGCGGCGATCTGCTCGACCCGGTTGAGCCGATCCTCATAGTCGCTGACGATGACATTCCAATCGGGAATATACATCTTCTTCATCAGCGCCTCGCGGGTCATGCCGAGATCCTGCTCATATTCGGGCGGCAAGACGGCCTTGTTATTGGTGGGTATCGAGCCGTTCTGGCCGGAGATGCGGGTCTGCGCGGCGGCATCCAGAAGTTCGTTGAGATAGGTGATGGTCTGCGCCCGTTCGGCGGAGCCCTTCGGCACCACGACGACATAGGGCAGCATCAGCGCGCCCTCCTTGGGGATCGCCAGCTCGATGGTCTTCTGGCCGTCGCGGCGCAGGCTCCAGACGCGCGTCGAGTAGAACGGCGCGGCCGTGACCTCGCCCCGTGTCAGCAGCGTGTTCATATGGGCGAGCGAGGTATAGGTCGTCAGCGAATTGGCGAAGATCGCCTTCAGCGGCTCGATGCCGGGCTCGATCTTGGCCGCGCCGCCGCCATTGGCATGGGCGAGGATGGTGAGGTCGTAGGAGGTCGCGTAGACCGGGCGCGTGACCGCCAGCTTGCCCTTCCAGCGGGCGTCGGTGAGGTCGTTCCAGGACTGGAAATCCGAGGCCTTGGCCAGCGTGTTGTTGAAGGCGATGCCGTAATAGCCGAAATGCGTGGCGAGGCCGACGATCTTGCCGTCCTTGTTCCGGACGACGAGTTCCTTCGGCAGGTTGGCGATCGCGGGGATTTCCTTGTCCTCGAAGGCTTCGAGCAGGTTCGACTTGGCGAGACCGATCGCCTCGAAATAGGTGACCTCGACCACGTTATATTGCGAGGCGGAGGGCGAGCGGACGGCGCCGGCCGTGTTCGGCACCTCGGCCATGCGGGCGGCGATGCCCGTCTTCTGGGTGAACGGAACCTGGAAATGCTCGCGCAGCACGGCTGCGCCGCCACCGCCCCAGGTCGCGTGAATGACTTCGGCCGCGCTCGGGCTGGCGCTGGCGGCCAGCATCGACAAGGCGAACACCCATGGTTTCATCTGATGGCTCCCGATTCTCGTGCGGGCCGTTCTGCGCGGCCTCGATGACGGGAGCCTCCCGCGTGCCAACCCTCATTGCAAATTCAAAGGAATCCGAACTTCATTCCAGGAAGTTATGAATGAGTGGGAGCTAGGGTGGGCGGCATACTTTCAGGTCCGCGTTATGTCATTCCGGGGCGCGCCGCAGGCGCGAACCCGGAACCCACGACCGGGTGAGGTATGACGTGTTCGGTTGCTAGGGGCTCGCCCGGCCGTGGGTTCCGGGTTCTTCGCTTACGCGAAGCCCCGGAATGACAAGGGGGGAGCTTTGGGCGGGGCGTCCGAGTGCCTACAGGCCGACCTCCCCCAGCACCAACCGCTTGGTGCGATCGCTGTTGATGACCAGGCGATCCTTCGTGATGCGGACGGTGAACAGCCAGGGCAGCACCCAGGGGCAGACGCGCCACTGGTCATGAACCTCGGTGCTGACGGGGTGAGCGAAGAAGAAATCATCGCCATGAGCGACGAGCCTGACGCGCTGGCTGCCCTCGGGTGAGGACAGGGTGAGATGCAATTCCGAGCCGGCCTTGCGGGTCTCGCCGCAGAAGGCGCCAGACTGCGCCGCGAAGCGTCTGCCGGCGAAGCGGTCGAGCGGGGTCGCGGTCGGCACGATCGGAACGAAGTGGCGCGTGCGGCCGAAGCGCGTGGCAGAGAGGGCTCCGCCAGCTTCCAGCTTCAGCGCGAAAGCCGGGATCGAGGCCTGCGGCTGCCAGCTTCCATCACCGACGGGCAGCAGTGGCGCGCCGCCCATGTTCATCACCAGATAGGGCTGGCCCTGGCGGAGCTCGATCTGGAAGGCATCGTCGCCGGCTTCGTCGCGATAGGTGCCGACGGGGAGGTCGAAATCCTGCTTTCGTCCTTCATCGGCTTCACCCAGCAGGTCGCGGGCGATCGAGCGGGCGAGGACATAGGGCGCGCAATCGTCATGGTTGGCGAGCAGGACGATGCCGAGATCGGCCTCCTTGAAGCGCACCGATTCCGAACGCGCGCCGGCGATCCAGCCGCCATGGCCGACCGCCTCGCCGAGCGTGCCGTAGTCGCGCACCAGCCCGTAGCCATAGGGCGAGGGGACGCCGTTGATCGTCACGCCGGCATCTTCCATGCGCGCGATCATCTGGGCGTCGCCGATCTTCGGCTGCCGCAGGTTCTGCTGCCAGATGATCATATCGTGCAGCGTCGAGACCATGCCGCCTTCGCCGCCGATGGCGATGCCCCAGGCGGCCTTCAGCCAATTGCCATCGGGGCCGCGGCGGTGATGCCCGGCGAGCCGCGGCAGGATCACGTCGTCGCGCGGCATCAAGGCGGTGTCGTGCATGCCGAGCGGGCCGGTGATGCGCTCCTTCAGGAGGTCGTTGAAGCTCTGGCCCGACACCTTCTCCAGGATTTCGGAGAGCAGCAGGAAATTGCTGTTGCTGTAGAGCAGGTCGTAGCCCGGCTCGAAATTGAGCTCGCTCTGCCGGCCGACGACGTCGCAGGCGTATCGGCGCGAGGAGGGCGCGAGGATCGGCACACCGCCGATCGTCATCATCTCGAGGATGTCGCGCAGGCCCGAGGTGTTCGAGGCGAGGTGATGCAGGGTGATCGTCCGACCGTAATCGGGCAGCCAGGGCAGATGGGTGCGGACATCGTCCTGCAGGGAGAGGCGGCCCTCGCGCTCCAGCGCCAGCAGCAGCCATGTCGTGAACTGCTTGCTCTGCGAGGCGATACGCACAACCGAGCGGCTGGAGAGCGGAATGCCATTGGCGAGGTCGGCCATGCCATAGGCAGCCTCATGCACGACCGCGCCGCCGGAGAGGACGGCGATCACCATGCCCGGCGAGGTCTCGCTATTCCAGGCCGCGACATGCGGGGCGATGCGGGCGGCGATCGTGGCGGGGTCGAGGGCGAGAGAGGCGAGGGGCATGGCAGGCTTTTAGGCTGGAGGCTGATGACGTTGAAGCGCCGCGTTTCCAGGGGAAACGCGGCGCTTATGGTTTAGCGCTTGATCTCGACGTTCCAGAAGGCCGGCCAGGGCGACGGGGTGAAGCCCGTGAGACCCGGCGCGACGGCCGAGAGTGCGCTGAAATTGCCGATCTTCACGATCGGGGCCTGCTCGAAGATCAGCTTCTGCAATTCGACCCAGTGCTTGACGCGGGCGTCCTGGCTGGTCGCGCTGTTGAAGGCATCGAGCGCCTTTTCCTTCTCCGGCGTATCCCACCAGCCGCCGGCCGTCTTCGACAGGATGAAGTTGAGCGCCGGCTCCGGCAGGAAGGGGCTGTGAGTGATGAAGACTTCCCAGAGCTCCGGCTTCTTGTTGCGCTGGATCATGGTCGCCCAGTCGCTGACCTGGAGATCGACCTTGAAGCCGGCCTGCTCCAGATAGATCTGCGCGACCTGCGCCATCTTGTAGTGGAACTCGTACTGGCGGCTGGTCAGGATACGGATCGGCTCGCCCTTGTAGCCGGCCTCCTTGAGCAGGGCGGCCGCCTTCTTGTCGTCGGCGATGTTGTAATTGCCCTTGACGCCGACATCGCTGCGCCAGGCATAGCCTTCCGGATACATCGCGCCGTCGACGGCATAGAATTTCGGATCGCCGAAGCCGGCGGCCAGCATGTCCGCCTCGCTCAGCGCCGCCTGGACGGCGCGACGAACCTTCTCGTTCTTGAGCGGGCCTTCCTTGTTGTTCATCACGAAGATCGGCCAGCCGAAATTGTTCAGCAGGGCCGGCTTGGCCTTGCCCTTCTCCAGCCGCGCGAAAGCTTCGACGGGCAGGGAGTCGACATAGTCGTACTGGCCGGCGATGGCCGCCTCGACGCGGGTATTGGCGTCGGGCACCGGGACGAAGCGGATCTCGTCGAGCTTGGCGATGCGGGCGCCGCCGAAGCCGTCGGCCTTCTCGCTGCGCGGCTTGTAGCCGTCGAAGCGGGCGAGCTGAACATACTGGTCCGGCTTGTGCTCCTTCAGCCGGTAGGGACCGGTGCCGATCACCTCCTTGAGCGGCGTCGCCAGGGCCTCGGCCGGCATGATCGCGGCGGCGGAGTTGTTGAAGGCGAGCAGCGAGAGCAGCGGCGCATAGGGCTGGCTCAGCGTGATGGTGACCTCGCTCGGCCCGGTCGCCGCGACCGACTTGACGTAGAGCGCCGTCTGCTTGCCGCGCGAGGCGACCTCCATCCAGCGCTTCAGCGAGGCGACGACGTCCTCGGCGGTCATCTCGCGGCCGTTATGGAACTTGATGCCGGGGCGGAGCGCGATCTTGTAGGCCGTGCCGTCGGCGCTGATCGTCGGCATGGCCTCGGCCAGGAGCGGGGTAACGTTCCACTTGCTGTCGAAGGTGAAGAGCGTCTCGAAGACATGCTGCGAGATCATGCCGACGAGGTCGGTCGCGCTGATGCCCGGATCGAGCGAGGCGGGCTCGCCGATCACCGCGACATTGACGATGCCGTCGGCCTGCTGTGCAGGGCTTGGCGAGATGGTCGAAAGCGAGATCGACGCGGCGACCCCCACGAATGCAAGCAGTTTCCTCATCGTCTTTTTATTCCGTAATTATGTTATATAGACCATAATAGGCAATCATCCGCCCGGAACGCTGTCAAGCGATGCACGGCGCAGGTTTCGGCGAAACATCTGTGAGCGATCAGCGTTTCCACTGTCGTCGCTCCAACTGCGGACAGTGGTCATGCAGGGCTGGATTCCGGGCCCGGGTGGCGGCATGGTTCCCGCGATTGTCGATCGAGGCGAGGAGAGGTCCCTTGGATATCACGCGCGCAGGCTCCCGGCCTTCCGGGAAAGGGCCCTCGGACTGGTTCACCGGAACGGTCAGGATCGACCCGCTCTGCAACGCCCATGCGGCCGAGCGCGTCCAGGGCGCGAGCGTCACCTTCGAGCCGGGCGCCCGCACGGCCTGGCATACCCATCCGCTCGGGCAGACGCTGATCGTCACGGCCGGGCTCGGCCGCGTGCAGAGTTGGGGTGGGCCGATCCTGGAGATCCGGCCCGGCGACGTGGTCTGGTTTCCGCCGGGCGAGAAGCACTGGCATGGAGCTTCGCCGGCGACCGCGATGACGCATATCGCGATCCAGGAGGTTCAGGACGGCAAGGTCGTCGACTGGATGGAGCAGGTTTCCGATACGCAATATGGCGGATAGCGGATATCTTGGCTTTTATTTCGTTGCGAAATGGATCATTGTTAGGCGTATCTGTTTAACGTTTGCGTAACTTTACGAGAGATGTCCATGCGACCCGAGCGCGTGCCACGGTTTCCGGCACCTGTTCATGCTCCCAGCTTCGGCCGGCGGCCGCAGGCTGCGAACGATAACGAGCCGGAGATCGCGGACGGCGTGGTCAGCATCCTGATCGGCCGCTCGCTGATGATCGGCGCGGCGCTGCTCGGCCTGACTCTCGTGGCCGGATGGGGCCTCTGGCTCGGCCGGGCGGCGTGGCGCCACTTCTTCTGATCCGAAGCCGGGCTGACTTCATCCGTTTCATTTTGATGCAGGCGCGGTATCCCGCTTCGGTGCAGGCAGTTTCGCGCGGCACGGTAAGATGAGCCCAGCGCAGCGGCCGCGCCGTCAGCGCGCGTTGGCGAACGCCTTCCTGCTCAGGACGGTCCGGATCAGGATCGTGATGTCCAGCCAGAACGACCAGTTGTCGATATACCAGTGATCGTAGGCGACACGGCCGGCCATCTTCTCGTCGGTATCGGTTTCGCCGCGGAAGCCGTTGACCTGCGCCCAGCCGGTGATGCCGGGCTTCACGTTATGGCGGCGGGCATAATTGGCGATCTTGCGCTCGAATTCGATATCATGCGCCAGCGCATGGGGCCGCGGTCCGACGAGCGACATGTCGCCGGCGACGACGTTCAGGAGCTGCGGCAACTCGTCGAGATTGTAGCGCCGCAGCAGATGGCCGAGACGCGTGATCCGGGGATCGTTGCGCTTGGCCTGGACGATCACCTTGCCGTCATCGACCGTGGTCATCGTGCGGAACTTGAAGATGCGGAAAGCCTGCTGGTTGAAGCCGTAGCGGCGCTGGCGGAACAGCACCGGGCCTGGCGAGTCGAGCCGGATCAGCAGCGCGATCATGAGAAGCAGCGGCAGGGCCAGGATGATGCCGCAGGAGGCGGCCACGATGTCGAACGCGCGCTTGGCCGCGACCTCGCCCGTGGAGAGCGGCTGACGCGTCAGGCGCAGGCTGGACAGCGTCCCGGTATGAACGACATGCGCGTTGGCGAAGCGCTCCATGATCGGTTCCGGCGCGAGGTGGATCGCGACCGGCAGGTTCATGAAGGCATCGACGCAGGCCGAGATGGTCTCCTGGTCCGACCAGGGAAGGGCGATGAAGACGGCATCCGGCCGCTTGAGCCGGCAGCTCGCCACGGCGGCGGCGAGATCCGAGGCCAGGGCGGCGCCGCCGGCTTCACGCGACGATTGCAGGAAGGCGACATCGGTGACCGCGAAGCCCATGTGCCAGGGCTTGTGCCGCGAGACGAAGGACATGATGTTCGCCTCCCGGCCGATGAGGAAGGCGCGTTCGGCGGTGATCCGCCCGGCGCGGCTGCCAGCCGCGATCAGCCGCACGACCGCCGAGCGGGACAGGGCCATCACGGGGATGCCGGAGAAATAGGTCGCCACCATGACGGCACGCGAATAGTGATCCGCGATCTTGGCGAGGAACAGCAGGATCAGGAAGACGACTACCGTGATGTTCCAGACTGCGAAGGCCGAACGCATCTGGCCCCGTGTCGAGAGGTAGTTGGCGATCTGGTAGCGCCTGCGCATCAGGTTCACGAAGACGAACAGCGTCGCCAGCATCGCGGCCAGCTCCGGCGTGGCGCGGTCCACGCCCGGCCGGCCGTTGGCGCTGAGGAAGTAGGCGAACGAGACGATGTAGACGAGCCCGGCGACCATGGCCGCATCGATCATGGCTGTGAGCGGGCCGAGCCAAAGGCGCCAGAGTCCCGACCGATGGTCGGGCAGGGCCTGTGGCCTCCTGCTCAGATGATCGACGCTCATTCATTCCCCCGGCCTGCGCATGTCCCGTTGCGGCACAAAATGCCGGTGCGCGGTCATCGACGGAGGGAAAGTGGCAAGGCGTATGCCGTGGCGATGCGTGCCGGATCGGGGCAGGCGGGGCTGTTCAGCCGAGACGTCAGCCCGTTGCCGGACATCTCTGCCCCGGACTGAATCAGGCAGGCTTGCGCAGGCGCAGGGCCATCGCGTCGAGAGCGGCGGCGGCGATGCTGCCGAGCGCGGCACCGGCGACCTTCACCATGGCATCATGCGGCAGGCCGTGGCGGGTCTTTTCCAGCGTCTGGAGCCATTCGAGGCCGATCGCCAGACTGACGATGCCGCCCAGCACGAGCCAGCGCCGGCGCGGATAGGCAAAGGAGAAGGTCGCCGCTGCAGCGCAGTAGGCGAGGAAGCGTTCGGCATCCGCCCCGAAGAGCGGGATATGCGGGCGCGCCTCGATTGGCGAAAGCGTCGAGAACAGAATCGTGAGCAGCGCAGCCCAGCCTGCAAGCCCGGCGAGGCGACGAAACGTGTCGAGCGAAAGGACCAAGACCAGGCTCCGGACGAAAGGCGAGGCGGGGCGCGCAAGATAGAGACCGGCACCGACGAAACATGCGGGGGCGGGGCGGCTCCAGATCTTATGACGACGCAAAAGCGACGAAGCGATGGCGGCGGCGGAGGTTGCAGCCGAAGCGCGCCGCGTTTCGCTCTGATCCTCTAGCGCTTTGATCTTGCATCGGCTTTGCCCGAAAACCGCGTGCCACTTTTCGGGCCGATGCTCTAGCATGCCGTCAGCACATTCGCAGATGGAGGCTCGATGATCGATTCGTCCGCAATGCCCGCGACGGCGCGGATCGCGCGGGGTGGGAAGGCGATCTATGGCGTTCCCCTGGGCATCCTGATGCTGGAGGCCCGCTTTCCGCGGATCCCCGGGGACATGGGCAACGGTACGACCTGGCCCTTCCCGGTGCTCTATCGCGTCGTCGGCGGCGCCAGCCCCGAGAAGGTGGTGCTCAAGGGCGCGGCCGGGCTGCTGCCGGATTTCATCGAGGCGGCGCGCGACCTCGTCCGGCTCGGTGCCGAGGCGATCACCACCAATTGCGGCTTCCTCTCGCTGTTCCAGCGCGAGCTTGCCGCCGCCGTCGGCGTGCCGGTCGCGACCTCCTCGCTGATGCAGGTGCCCTGGGTGCAGGCGACGCTGCCGCCGGGCAAGCGCGTCGGCGTGGTCACCGTCTCGGCAGGGTCGCTGACGCCGAAGCATCTGGAGGCGGCCGGCGTGCCGCTCGACACGCCCGTCACCGGCACCGAGAACGGGCGCGAGTTCTTCCGCGTCCTGATCAAGGCCGAGAAGGACGACATGGATGTCGAGCTTGCCCGGCAGGACGTTGTGCAAGCGGCGCTCGATCTGGTCGCCCGCCATCCCGATGTCGGCGCGATCGTGCTGGAATGCACGAACATGCCGCCCTATGCGGCCGATGTGCAGGCGGCGACCGGGCTGCCCGTCCACGACATCTATTCGCTGATCAACTGGTTCCACGCCGGCTTGAGGCCGCGCCGCTTCGGCTGAACTTATCCCCGGTCCTTCCAGCCGCCCGATAATCCGCCTCGCCGAAATCCCCGCCCGCGAGGCCCCATGACCGACACGCCCCGTCTTTCCCTGCCGCTGCTCGCCGCCGGGCAGGCCCAGAAGCACGTCACCCATAACGACGCCCTGATCCGGCTCGACGGCCTGATTCATCTCACTGTCGACAGCCGGACGCAGACCGCGCCGCCGGAGTCGCCGACCGAACTCTCGGCCTATATCGTGCCGGCCGGAGGCACAGGCGCCTTCTCCGGCCGCACCGATCAGGTCGCGCTGTTCGAGGATGGCGGCTGGACCTTCCTCGCCCCGCGCGCCGGCTGGCAGGCCTGGGTGATCGACGAGGCCGAACACAATCTCTGGACCGGCACGGAATGGCGCCGCGACAGCCCGCTCAGCAGCCTTGGCGCCGAGCGCTGGGGCGTGAACGCGACTGCGGACACGACCAACCGCCTTGCGGTGTCCTCGGAGGCGAGCCTGTTCAACCATGCCGGCAACGACCACCGGCTGAAGATCAACAAGAACGCGGCGGGCAACACGGCGAGCCTGCTGTTCCAGAGCAACTGGTCGGGCCGGGCCGAGTTCGGCCTCGCCGGCGACGACGACTTCCGGGTCAAGGTCAGCGCCGATGGCTCGGCCTGGCATGATGCGCTGGCGATCGACCGGGCCTCGGGAAGCGTCGCCTTGCCGGGCTCCCTCTGGGCTGTGGGAACGAACCTGCTGGTCAACGGCGACATGGCGGTCAACCAGCGCGGCTTTGCGGGCGGTGCGCTGGCGGCCGGCGTCTACGGCTTCGATCGCTGGAAGGCGGCGACGGGCGGCGCGAACCTCTCGCTCGGCGGCTTCACCATCACGTTGACGTCGGGTGCGATCATCCAGCCGGTCGAGCCGGCGCTCTGGGGGCTTTCGTCCTTCGCCAGTCTGCCGTTGACGCTCTCGGTCGAGGATCTCGCCGGCGGCAGTCTCGCGGTCACGCTTGGCAGCCAGTCCGGCACGATCACGGCCGGGGCAGGGCGCCGCTCGGTGACGCTGACGCCTGCGGTCGGCGATACCGGCGTGCTGCTGGTGCGGCTCTCGCCGAGCGCGGGCGCCGTCAGCTTCGTGCGGGTCAAGCTGGAGTGTGGGCGGCTTGCCACCGGCTGGGCGGCGCGCCCGCTCTCGCTCGAGCAGATGCTATGCCGGCGCTATTACCTGAAGCAGGGTGGACAGGTGCTGATCGATGCCTATCAGGCCGCTGCGGCTGCGAGCCGGGAGAGCCTGATCCTGCCGGTGCCGATGCGGGCGACGCCGAGCGTCACGGCCACCGTGTCGCTGGAGATCAACGTGCAGGGTACCGACCGGGGCGTCGTCGCGCAGTCGGCCGAGCGGGCCTATGCCTATGTCACCGCGCAGGCGCTGGGGCGGGTGAGGGCGGCTTTCGACGCCATCACCTTCGACGCGGAATTGTGAGGCTCACTCGCTGACGAGCTTGCGGGCGCGCAGCAGGGCAAGCAGCCCTTCGTCGCGGCGTTCCTCGAGCTGCGCGATCGTGCGGCCGGCCGCTTCCTCGGCGACACCCTCGATGATCTTGTGCTGGGTGTCCGCGTCGAGCGAGGGCGTGCCGAGGGATTGCCAGCGCCGGACCTGGCTCGGCCCGAGATGGGCGAGATAGCCGGCGATGCCGCCTTCGCCGCCGCCGAGATGATAGGTCATGTGCGGCCCCATCAGCGCCCAGCGCAGGCCGGGGCCGTTGCACAGCGCGGCGTCGATCTCGGCGACGCTGGCGACGCCCTGCTCGACCAGATGGACGGCCTCGCGATAGAGCGCCGAGGCCAGCCGGTTGGCGACATGGCCGGGCATCTCGCGCTGGAGGATGACCGGGCGCCGGTCGAGGCTGCGGTAGAAGGCGGCGGCGCGCGCCACGACTGCCTCGTCCTCGCCGACGATCTCGACCAGCGGCACCAGATGCGGCGGGTTGAAGGGATGGGCGACGATGACCCGGCGCTTGTCCCGGCAATCGGCGACGATCGCGCTGCGCAGCAGGGCCGAGGTGCTGCTGGCGATGATCACCTCGGGTGGCAATGCCGCGTCGAGCCGGGCGAGCAGCTCGCGCTTGGAAGCTTCGTTCTCCGGCCCATTCTCCTGAACGAAATCAGCGCCTTGCAGGGCTTCGCCGAGATCATCCGTGAATTGATACTGGCCGGTATTGGAGAGCCCGAGCTCGGCGAGCTGCCCGCGGGCACGATCGACCGCGTGGCGGAATCGTTCTTCGGCACCGGAGGCGGGATCGTAGGCCGAGACGTTCAGGCCGTGGCCCATGGCGAGCGCGGCCCAGGAGCTGCCGATCAGCCCGGCGCCGATGATGGCGACGCGCTCGATATCGCGGATATCCTGCATCAGTGGATCTCGGGTTCCGGCACCTTCGCCGTCCCCTCCAGATAGTCGAAATCGCAGCCCTTGTCGGCCTGGCGGATATGGGCCGCCGACATCTTGCCCCAGCCGCGCGGATAGTCGCGATCGGGCGGCGTCCAGACGGCGAGGCGGGCGGCGATCTCCGCCTCGGTGAGGTCGACCGAGATGCTGCGCGCCTCGACATCGACACTGATGATGTCGCCGGTCTGCACCGCGGCGAGCGGGCCCTTGATATAGGCTTCCGGCGCGACATGAAGGATGCAGGCGCCGTAGCTGGTGCCGGACATGCGGGCATCCGAGATGCGCAGCATGTCACGCACACCCTGCTTCAAGAGCTTCTTCGGGATCGGCAGCATGCCCCATTCCGGCATGCCGGGACCGCCGACCGGGCCGCAGTTCTTGAGCACCATGATGTGGTCTGCGGTGACGTCGAGATTCTCGTCGTTCACGGCCTGCATCATCGCATCGTAATGCTCGAAGACGATGGCCGGGCCGGAATGCCTGAGCAGGCGCGGCTCGGCGGCCGAAGGCTTGATGACGCAGCCATCGGGGGCGAGGTTGCCCTTGAGCACGGCCAGCCCGTTGGCTGTCGATACGGGCTTGTCGAGCGGGCGGATGACGTTGTCGTCATAGACCTGGGCGAGCGCGATGGTCTCGGCGATCGGCTTGCCGGTCACCGTCATCGCATCGGTGTGGAGCTTGCTTTCGAGCTGCTTCAGCAGGGCTGGCAGGCCGCCGGCATAGAAGAAATCCTCCATCAGGAAATCGCCGGAAGGGCGCAGGTTCGCCACGACCGGAACATTGCGCGAGAAGGCGTCGAAATCATCCGGTGTCAGCGGCACGCCGGCGCGGCCGGCCATGGCGACGAGATGGATGATTGCGTTGGTGGAGCCGGCGACGGCCATATGCACGGTCAGCGCGTTCTCGAAGCTCTTCCGGGTCAGTATCCGGTCGGGCGTCAGGTCTTCCCAGACCATCTCGACGATGCGCTTGCCCGCCATCGCGGCCATGCGCGGATGGGCGGCGTCGGCGGCGGGGATGGCGGAGGCGCCGGGCAGGGTGAGGCCGAGCACCTCGGCATGGCTCATCATCGTGGCGGCCGTGCCCATCACCATGCAGGTGCCGTAGGAGCGGGCGATGCCGCTCTCCATGTCCTTCCACTGGTCGGCGTTGATGTTGCCGGCTTCCTTCTCGGCCCAGTATTTCCAGACATCGGCGCCGGAGCCGAGCACCTTGCCGGCCCAGTTGCCGCGCAGCATCGGCCCGGCCGGCACGAAGATGAAGGGCAGGCCGGCGCTGCAGGCACCCATGATCAGGGCGGGCGTGGACTTGTCGCAGCCGCCGAGCAGGACGGCGCCGTCAAGCGGATGGGAACGGATCGATTCCTCGGTCTCCATCGCCAGGAAGTTGCGATAGAGCATCGTCGTAGGCTTCTGATATTGCTCGGAAACCGACATAACGGGGATTTCGATGGGGAAGCCGCCAGCCGCCCAGACGGCACGCTTCACGGCTTCCGCGCGGTCGCGCAGATGGGTGTGGCAGGGGTTTATCTCGGACCAGGTGTTGATGATGCCGATGACCGGCTTGCCCATGAACTCCTCATGGCCGAAGCCCATCTGCAGTGCCCGCGAGCGGTGCCCGAAGGAGCGCAGGTCGCTCGCGCCGAACCAGCGCCAGCTGCGCAGAGTCTCGGGCGTCTTGCGGGGGCGGGCGGACATGGGCGTTTCCTCGGTGATTTTTTGTTGGTTCAACGGTTTGTCATTCCGGGGCGGTCCGCAGGGCCGAACCCGGAACCCACGACCGGGTGAGGCGATCCCCGCTCTCTTTGAAGGGCTCACCCGGTCGTGGGTTCCGGGTTCATCGCTGCGCGACGCCCCGGAATGACAGAGGTTATTCCGCGGCCGCGCGTTGGCCACCCCAGCTCGACACGATGCCGCGCAGCTCCGCCCGCTCGGCCTCGTTCAGCTCGGGCAGGCCGGGGAGACGGACCGGGCCGACATTCGTGCCGAGGAGACCCAGCGCCTCCTTCACCACGGTGACATTGGCGCCGTTGCCATATTTGGTGCGCAGCTTCTCGAAGCCGGCAATGGCATCGACCTCGCGGCGGGCGGTCTCGTAATCGCCGGCTTCCAGCGCGCGCCAAACTGCGAGCGAGCGTTCCGGCGCGACATTGATCAGGCCCGAGGTGAAGCCGCGGGCGCCCAGCGCATAGAAGGGCGCAGCCCAGCCCTCGGCGAGGCCGCAGATCCAGTTGGCCGAAGAGCCTTCCGTCTCGCGCACGCAATCGGCGAGCAGCATCATGTTGTTCGAGGCGAATTTCACGCCGGCGACATTCGGATGGGTCGCGACCCGGATCAGGTCCTTCACGCCGATCGCGTCCGAGCGGATATAGGCGACGAGTGGGATCGTCAGCGCTTCGGCGATGGCGAGGATGTAGTCGGCTTGGGATTGCGGCGCGGCGAAGGGATCGAGCGGGTGGTGCACCATCGCGGCATCGCAGCCTGCCTTGGCCGCGAGCTTTCCGGTCGCGACCGCTTCGCGCAGGGATCTGCCGATGCCGGCGGTGACCAGCGCCTTGCCGGCCGCGGCTTCAGCGGCGGTCGCGTGCGAGCGCTCGACCTCGGCGGTCGTCATCGGGTAGAACTCGCCGGTATTGCCGGCCGAGACGATGTTGTGGATGCCGGCCTCGGCGATGCGCCGGACGATCCTGCCGGTCAGCGCCCAGTCGGCCTCGCCATCCGCCTTCCAGGCCGTGACATGAACGCCGGAAATGCCGCGCAGTGCGCGGCGGACCTTGTCATTCGTCATAATTCAATCCCTCCGCATCCGCGCCGAAAACCAGCCTGACATGGGCCTTCGCCGAGCGGACGATGTGACGGCGCATCCTGAGTTCGGCGCGCGCGGGATCGCGCGCCAGAAGCGCTTCGTAGATGCCGCGGTGTTCCTCGAAGCCTCTCCGGCGCTCGTCCGGTTCGGAATGCAGGGCGATGCGCTGGGCATGGTCGTACATGCGCTGGCCGTCGAGGCGGCGCTCCAGATAGGTGCAGCCGGAGATGCGGTGGATCGCGCGGTGATAGGCCTCGTTCAGCGCGACGAGGTCCTCGAGATCGCCATGCTCGGTCGCCTGTTCCATCTCGGCGATCAGCTTGCCGAGTTCGGCTGCACCGTCCTCGGTCAGGTGGTTCGCGGCGATATGGGCCATGACGCTTTCGAGCGCGGCGCGGCCGAGCGCCATTTCCAGGGCCTGCCGCGGCGAGAACTCGACGAAGACGCCACGGCGCGCCTCCGTCCGAACCAGCCCCTCGCTTTCCAGCTTGCGGATCGCGTCCTTCACCGGCGTCGTGCTGACGCCGAGCATCTCGGCAAGGTGGCGCTCGTTCAGCCGCTCGCCATTGCGGAAGCGGCCGGCGACGATGGCGCGGCGCAGGCGCTCATGGACATGCTCGCGTAGCGAACGCAGCAGATCGGGAGCGACGGGTTCGACGGCAGGCTGCAACATGGTTCTTCCGGGGCGCGCTACTGAGGCCGCTTCACCGCGGCTGCCAGCTCATGCGCCATGGCCATCAAACAGCATAAAGCGTCGTGTCCGGCAATCTGAAATTTCAGATTTCAAATCTGTGATCCTGTGTTATCGCTTGGAACAAGCGCCCGTCATGAGGCGCAGGCGGAATTGTCCGCGACGGGGAGACGAACCGATGAGTATCACGCGCAGAACCATCATCGCCGCCGCCTGCCTGGCTGCGGCAGGCCCCGCCTTCGCGCAGGGCGACTATCCCGGCAGCAAGGTGGTCACCATCGTCGTGCCCTTCGCGGCCGGCGGTACGACCGACCTGCTCGGGCGCATCCTGGCCGACCGGCTGGGCCAGCGGCTCGGCGGCAAGTTCATCGTCGAGAACCGGCCGGGCGCCGGCGGCAATACCGGCGTCGCCACGGTGGCGCGTGCGCCGGCCGACGGCTACACGCTGACCATGGGCACGGTGTCGAGCCATGCGATCAACCCGGCCGTCTATGCGAAGCTGCCCTTCGACCACATCAAGGATTTCGCGCCGATCTCGCAGGTGGCGAGCGTGCCGAACATCCTGATGGTCAATATCGACCTGCCGGCCAAGACCGTGCCGGAATTGATCGACCTGCTGAAGAAGAACCCCGGCAAATACTCGTTCGGCTCTTCGGGGGCAGGCACCTCGACCCATATGGCGGCCGAGCTGTTCAAGGTCTCGACCGGCACCGACATGGTGCATGTGCCCTATCGGTCGAGCGGGCAGGTGACGCAGGACCTGCTCGGCGGCCAGATCCAGATCACCTTCGATAACATCACCATCGCCTGGCCACATGTGCAGGAGGGCAAGATCCGCGCACTCGCCACCGCGACGCCGAAGCGGCTCGATGTCGCCAAGGACCTGCCGGCGCTGTCGGAGTTCATCCCGGGCTACGATGCCAGCTCCTGGCACGGCTTCTTTGCGCCGTCCGGCGTGCCGAAGGAGATCGTCGCCAAGCTCTCCAGCGAGACGCAGGCTATCATGCGCGAGCCGGCGGTGATCGAACAGCTCAGGAAGCTCGGCGTCGACCCGGTCGGGTCCTCGCAGGAGCAGTTCACCGCCCATATCGCCTCCGAGACCAAGCGCTGGGCCGAGGTCGCGCAGAAGGCGAATGTGAAGATCGAGTGAGGGCCGGGGCGGGAGTCCGCCAAGGCTGCAGGGGCAATTGCGTAATTGCTTCCGACCAGAGCCCCCTTGTCATTCCGGGGCTTCGCGCAGCGAAGAACCCGGAACCCACGACTGGGTCAGCCCTTCACAGCCGGCTTTGCGATGTCCAGCCCAGTCGTGGGTTCCGGGTTCGCGCCTGCGGCGCGCCCCGGAATGACAAGCGTAGTTCGAGACCGCTTTTTGCTCAGTGCTCAAACAGCCGGCGCTTTGATCAGCGCTGGCCGGTGAAAGCCTTGGCCAGCGCGTCGGCATGCTTGGCCACGAGGCCGAGATCGGAGCCGACAGCGACGAAGCGATAGCCCCATTCGATATAGCGGCGCGCATCGGGCTCGGACGGCGTCAGGATACCGGCCGGCTTGCCGATCGCGGTCAGGCGCTTCACCGCGTCCTGGATCGCGGCCTGAACCTCGGGATGGCCGGGATTGCCGATATGGCCAAGCGAGGCCGAGAGATCGGCAGGGCCGATGAAGACGCCGTCGACGCCATCGACCGAGGCGATCTCCTCGATGCGGGCGAGCGCCTCGCCGGTCTCGACCTGCACCAGCACGCAGATCTCGCCATCGGCGCGCTTGAGATAGTCCGGCACGCGCCCGTAATGGCTGCCGCGGCCGCTGACGGTGATGCCGCGGATGCCGGCGGGCGGATAGCGGCAGGCGGCGACGGCCTTGCGCGCTTCCTCGGCATTCTGGACAAAGGGCACGAGCACGGCCTGCACGCCGATATCGAGCAGGCGCTTCAGCAGCACCGCGTCATTCCAGGCCGGGCGGACGATCGGGGTCGCGGTGCCGCCCTTCAGGGCCTGCAACTGGGCGAGAACGTCGGGCGGTTCGTTCGGGGAATGCTCGGTATCGACCAGGATCCAGTCGAAGCCGCTCTGGCTGATGATCTCGGAGACGATCGGGCTGCACAGGCTGCTCCACAATCCGATCTGAAGCTCGCCGCGCTTCAGCGCGGCCTTGAAGGCGTTGGCAGGCAGATCCACGGCGTTTCCCCTCGGGCGATTGGATTGGCGACGCTGCCCGGCCGGCCGGAGCCTGCGGGCGCGCACTGACTCGGTTAGATCATACCGAACGGGCAAGGGGACCCGGCGGCAGGAGATGGCGGGGTTGCAGCCCGAGGGCGGATCAGGCGGCCGCTCTCGCGACGGCTTCGACGAGCCAGCGCAGGGCAGGGTCCGCGAGTGCGCGCCGGGCGTGGACGAGGTCGATGGCGAAGGCCGGGCTCTCGAAGGGAAGCGGCAGCACCGCGACCCCGGCGCTCTCGGCGAAGCGCCGCGCCACTCGCTCGGCCATGGTCGCGACGAGATCGGTGCCGGCGACGGCGAAGGGCACGGCGACGACATGCGGCAGCGTGACCGCGATCCGGCGTTTCAGGCCTTGGCGCGCCAGCCTGTCGTCGATCGCGCTCGGCAGCCCATCGCCGCCGGCTGCCGAGAACAGGGCATGGGGCAGGGCGGCGTATTCGCCGATGCCGAGAGCGGCCGAGCGGGCAGCGTGCCCCTGATCGCGGATGCAGACGAAGCGTTCGTCGAAGAGCCGCCGGCGCAGGCTCGTCGATGAATCCGGGAGATGGCCGCCGATCAGGGCGTCGAGTTCGCCGCGTTCGAGCTTCGCCAGCGCCGCTGCCGCATCCGTGATCGGGCGGGCGACGAGGTCGATGCCCGGCGCTTCCCGGCGCAGCAAGGCGACGAGCGCCGGCACGATGACGAGGTCGCCGTAATCCGTCACGGCGATGACGAAGCGCCGCCGCGAGGTCGCGGGATCGAAGCTCTGTCCGGGGGCAAGCGCGCCCCGAATCTGCTCCAGCGCCGCGCCGATCGGTTGCGCGAGGGCCAGCGCCTTGTCGGTCGGCTGCATGCCGCCGGGGCCGCGCAGGAAGAGTTCGTCGCTGAACAGGTCGCGCAGCCGCCGGAGCGCGCTGCTCATCGAGGGCTGGGCCAGGCCGATCCGGCTTGCCGCGCGGGTGACGTGGCGCTCCTCCATCAAGGCCTCGAAAGCCACCAGCAGGTTGAGGTCGATCGCAGCTAAATTCATTCGAACAATGATGAAGATATCAAAAATCGATTTCAATAATGAAATCGGCCGACCTAGCTTGCGCCGGACACGATCGACGATCTGGACGCCGCATGACGAATTCCCTTCTGCGCTTCGCACCGCGCGGACCGACCCTACTGATCGTGGGCGTGCTTGCCGGGCTTGCCTTTCCGGCACTGGCCGAGGCTATCCGTCCGGCGATGGCGGCGTCGATCTTCGTCATTGTGCTCGGCACGCTGCTCCGTGTGAACGCGGCCGATTTCATACGGACGCTGCGACAACCGCGCTTCTCGGCGCTCTTGCCCGCCATGGTGATGCTGGTTTGTCCCGTGCTGGTCGGAGCGGCCGCTCACCTCACAGGGGTCGGCCCAGAGCTTGCCCTCGCCATGGTGCTCGCGGTCTGTGCGCCGCCATCGGGCGGCACGGCCGCCGTGGCGCGGATGCTGGGGCTCGACGCGACGATCCCGCTCGCGGTCACGCTGTTGTCGATGGCGCTGGCGCCATTGAGCGTGCCGCTGCTGGCGGCCTGGTTCGCCGGCATCGCCTTCGATCCGGTCGAGCTGGCGCTGCGACTGTTCGTGCTCACTGCGGGCGCGGCCGGTGTCGCCTTGCTTTTGAGGCAGTGCGCGTCGGCAACCCTGGAGCGCCATGCCGGCCTGGTCGACGGGCTGGTTCTGGCCGCACTCCTGATCTTCGCGACGTCGACGATGGCCGGGGTGCGCGCCCAGATCGAGGCCGAGCCCATGGCCGCCCTTGTCTGCGTTATCATCGCCTTTGCCTGCAACCTCGCCCTGCAGGGGCTTGGCGCGGCGCTGTTGCCGGGCACCTTGGCCGAGCGGCTCGGCATCGGCCTGATCCTCGGCAATCGCAATGTCGGGCTGGTCTGGTCGGCGCTCGGCGCCTCGACCTCGCCGACCATGGCGCTTTTCTTCGCCGCGACGCAGTTTCCGATCTACATGACCCCCCGCCTGATCGCATTCCTGATACGCTGGGCCACGCCGGAGAAAGCCGTTTCATGACCACCCCCACGTTGACCGAAGAGATCGCCCAACGCTTCGCCCGCATCGCGCTCGGCCATGTCCGCCGCGAATATCCGAACAAGCCGGACCATACGCTGGCCGGGCCGCAGGATGCGCAGACGCCGAGCCAGCTGCATCCGGTGTTCTATGGCAGCTATGACTGGCATTCCTGCGTGCACAGCTACTGGATGCTGGCGCGCCTGCTGCGGCGCTATCCGACGATGGAAGCGGCGGCCGATATCGTCGCGCTGTTCGACGCGCAGCTCGTCCCGGAGAAGGTCGCGGTCGAATGCGCCTATCTCGCGCAGCCGACGGCGCGCGGCTTCAAGCGGCCCTATGGCTGGGGCTGGCTCCTGAAGCTCGCTGCCGAACTGAAGGGGCTCGATGACGGACGCTGGAGCCGGGCGTTGGAACCGCTCGCCGAAGCCTTCGCCCAGCGCTTCCGCGATTTCCTGCCAATCGCGACCTATCCGGTGCGGGTCGGCACGCATTTCAACACGGCTTTCGGCCTGCGGATGGCGGCGGACTATGCCGATGCGAGCGGGGATGGCGCCTTCCTGACCCTGCTGCGCGAGACGGCGCTGCGCTGGTATGGCGCCGACGAAGATTGCCCGGCCTGGGGCGAGCCGAGCGGCGACGATTTCCAGTCCTCGGCGCTGATCGAGGCCGAATGCATGCGCCGCCTGCTGCCGGCAGAGCGCTTCCTGCCGTGGTTCGAGCGCTTCCTGCCGCGCATCGCGCAGCAGCAACCGGCGATCCTGTTCAAGCCGGCGACGGTGACGGACCGGACCGACGGCAAGATCGCGCATCTCGACGGGCTCAATCTCAGCCGCGCCTGGTGCTGGAGCGCGCTGGCTGCGGTGTTGCCGGAGTGGGACGCGCGGCGCCCGGTCATCGCAGGCGCCGCGAAGCTCCATCTCGAAACCGGGCTGCCGCATATCGCCGGCGACTACATGGGCGAGCACTGGCTTGCGAGTTTCGCGGTGCTCGCTATCGAGGAACGCTAGGCGGTCAGGCAATTTGATCCGGCACTACCTTTGTCATTCCGGGGCGTGCCAAAGGCACGAACCCGGAACCCACGACCGGGTGAGACATCTGCTGTTCAACGGCCAGCGGTCCGCCCAGTCGCGGGTTCCGGGTTCTTCGCTGCGCGAAGCCCCGGAATTGTCTGTTTGAGTTTTGGTATTGTTGTGTGGTTCCGCGGAAGCGGTATGCCTGGTCCGGCTGGCCGGCCGGACCAGGCGCGGCCCGCCGACCGTC
>NZ_JBBCUM010000019.1:0-96114 GCF_037147855.1 Allobosea sp. MMO-172
CTGGGCGTCCGAGAACTTCGAATCCTTCATCGTCTTCCGCTCCTCCCAGCCCAAGGGAAACGACGCGGAAAACTCTAACCCAAAGCGGTCCAGTTTTAAGGGCTCAGATCAGTCGATCAGGCAGCAGTGATCTACCAGCGAACCAATGCGGCCTATGGCAAGTTGATTGCCTACGTCGCCTGTGCCGGCCCGGCCGACGACAAAGCGATCCTCACAGCGCTCGGGCATATGCTGCCGGACTACATGGTCCCGCGCGCCTGATCATCGTGCCGGAACTGCCGAAGAACGCCAACGGCAAGGTCGACCGGCGGCACCTGCTCGCTCTGCAGTCGGCCTGAAGGCGCGGCCCGAACCGGCCCGCCTCAGTTACCTGGGGCGGATGGGCCGCGGCGACCGATCCACTCGGGCGCATCGTCGCCGAGATTCATCATCAGGTCGATGATCGAGACGGCCGGCTCGAACTTTCCCCATAGTTGGGGGTAGGGTTCCTGCAATCCATAGTCCATCCACTCAACAGAGATGCTCTGCGTCGCGAAAGCCGTCTCGTCCATGTATCCACGCGCCGCCGGCCCCGTGACGTAGCGCTCCGCCCCCACGGCCACCGCGAGCCGCACCAGACGCTGCGTCGGATCGAGGCTGGAGAGCACGTCGCGGCCCAACAGGTCGGTGTCACGCCGAACCACCACGTCCACGCCAAGCCGAGCGAGAAAGGACTGCGTGAGGAGGACGTTGAACGCGCTGAGCCGCCCCATCTCTCGCGCCGCCAGGAACTGTGCCTCGAGCCAGGGCATGACATCGTCAAAGTGCTTTGCCTTGCGATAGGCATGCCTGAGCGTCTCGAGATGGCGATCGATCCACGCCGTACCGTCGATCAGAACCTCGTCGATCGCCGTCTCGCGGTGGTTGCCGGGTCGCACCGGAATCGTCAGCCAGGCGAGACCGTCTTTCGTCTTGATCCGATTCCGGTTGCGCCAGTCCCGCCTCGTGTACTGGACGCTGTCGAGCACCACCCAACAGTCGGCGCGGCCGAGCATTTCGAACCAGCCGCGCCACGGGACATAGTTCGACTGCGTCACGACCACGGTTCTCGCCGGGACGCCGTCTCCGCCGCTGGCTGTCACGCGGTCACAGCCCGCAGCTGCCGTGTCACCGCCTCGGCGACCTGGAAGGCCATTTCGCCCATCTCGATGAAAAGCGGCAGGCGCACAAGTCGCTCGCCAGCGATGTCGGTCTGTGTCATGGCCGAGGCTACCCGCCCAAAGCGGCGCCCGGCGGGAGCGGAATGCAGTGGCACATAATGGAACGGCGCGGTGATGCCTTCCTGCCGCAAGAGCGCTATCAGTTCGGTGCGGCTGCGCATGTCAGGCATAACCAGGTAGTAAATGTGGCCGTTATGCGTGCAGTGCGAGGGCACGCTAGGCAACTTGATTCCCGAATTGTGGAAAGGCCTGAGCGCCTCGTCGTAGACCTGCCAGCTCATTAGCCGGTCGGCCATGGTGCGCGATGCATGCTCGAGTTGGGCAAACAAGAAAGCCGCTATCAATTCCCCCGGGAGAAAGGACGAACCGATGTCAACCCAGGTGTACTTGTCGACTTGGCCGCGAAAGAACCGCTTCCGGTTCGTGCCCTTCTCGCGAATGATTTCTGCCCGTTCGACGTGATCCATCTTCGGCAGAAGGATTGCGCCGCCTTCGCCGGAGATAACGCTTTTGGTCTCGTGAAAGGAAAGCGCCGCGAGGTCGCCGAGATTTCCGGCGGCGCGGCCGTGATAGGTCGAGCCGAGCGCCTGAGCCGCGTCCTCAACCACCAGAAGATCGTGTTTCTGCGCGATCGCATTGATTGCATCCATTTCGGCGGGTACGCCCGCGTAGTGCACGGGCCAGATCGCCTTGGTACGTTCGGTCACTGCCGCCTCGACGAGGGTCTCATCGAGGTTGAGCGTGTCAGCGCGGACATCGACGAACACAGGAATCCCGCCACGTAGCACGACGGCGTTAGCGGTCGACACGAAGGTGAACGAGGGCATGATCACCTCGTCGCCTGGCCCAATCTTGCACAGTATGGCGGCCATCTCGAGAGCAGCCGTACAGGAATGCGTCAGAAGCGCCGAGTGGACGCCAGTTATTTCGGCCAGCATCTGCTGGCAGCGTTCCGTAAAATGGCCATCGCCAGCCAGTTGCCTGCGGCTCACTGCTTCCTTGATGTAGTCCAACTCACGCCCGAGTATGCGAGGCTGGTTGAACGGAATGAGGTTGTGACTGCTCATGTCGCTCTGTCGGGATGCTAGCCGCAACAGACGCGACCTCCACTCAGCGATTGCCACAGGAGGGGTAATGACGCAAGAGCACAGGTTATGGGCGCAATGCGCGCGAATGGGCTACGCAACACGATGACACGTCAGTTCGCGCTACTCGCGCTTGCTTTTGCCTGCATCAGCATGATCTGCTCACAGCTGCTGATCAAGGCGCGCTTCACCGTGCTCGATATAGCCGGGCAGCTGGCGGCCGATCCTCTCGGCGCGGCCTGGACGGTTCTGCGCGATGTGCCGTTGCTGGTAGGCTTCGCTCTGCTTGTGACTGGGGCGGCGCTCTGGTATTCCGCTATGACTCGGCTGCCGCTTGGGTTCATGATGCCGCTCGCCGCGATGATCATGCCGATGGTCGTTGTCGGGGCAGCGCTGTTCCTCGGAGAACCTTTGTCGGCGCAGAAGGCTGCTGCGATCGCCGTCATCACCGCGGGGACGATCTGGCTGGGCTTGCTGCATCAAACTTAGTTGAGAACTTGGTTTCTCGCAAAGCGCGCGCGGTGGCTATGTCTCTTAATGATTTCACAGCGATGCACAGCACGCGCGAGCTCAAGCCATAAAGTGACGCACCTGCTGCACGGTGCTCTTCACAGCGACGTAATGAATGTTTGACCGCAGAACAGCTTCCGCGATCGCAACCGCATCGCTCTTCTGCCGCTTGACGAAGGGCATCACATAGATCGGCGGGCTCAACCGGACGTCATGCCGGCCTTGCGCCACGCGACTCCAGTCGTGGCTTGTCGCACAGGCCTCCATAGCCACGATACAAGGGGCCTGCGACCGCAGCATCTGCATCAGCTTCGCGCGCAACACCGTGAGGTTGCATAGAACCGCTCAGCCTCGAGCCGTCGCGCAAACCGGGAAGCTTCGCTTGGCGAGATCAATCGCCAGAACATGGACGTCGGACATGGGCCCTCCTTCCAACGCCTCGTTGGCGCTCACAGGCACCTTACGATGCAGGCCGGAGGGGGCATCTACCCCATGGGTTCACCTTTCTTGGAAGCGAGATTAGCGCCCCGACTCACGCGACATTCGACTGGACTTCGCGGGCACGCACGCATTGCTGTCGATGCCGACGCGGAGACATCGCGGCGAACTTATGAGCTGACCCTGCGGGCGTTGCGCTAAGGCGGGGTCGCGGTGGTGCGGGGATGATCCCGTATCGATCGCCAGGAGATCGCCATGACACGCCGACGCCGCAAGGCTGACACCGCTCCTGCCACCGCCCAACCGCCCCAGCCCGAAGCTAACTGTGCGGTAGCGTCCGGGTCGCCTTTGCCGCCCCGTCCCGACAGCAAGCTCGGCATCGTGCTGAGCCTGCTGCAGGCCGCCGAGGGGGGCCAGCCTCGCCAGGCTCTTCGCGGTGACAGACTGGCAGCCTCACACGATCGGGGCCGCGCTGACCGGCCTGCGCAAGCGCGGCTTTGTGATCGCGACTGAGAAGGCCGCCTCGCTCGCCAATCGAGCGCGATGCCGAGGTCGCGGAGTTCCTGCGCGCCATCCTTCCGACGCGGACCTATTCCGAGGCCGTTGCGGAGGGCGGCGCGCGCTTCGGGCTTTCAAGAACGCCATCGCGCTCGGCCGTGCACAAGTATGCTGTGCGTCTGGCGCGAAGAGAGGCCGGCGGGGCGTAACTCCCGCGCGCCACAGGGGCAGCTGTGCGTATGCTCGGCCGCCGCGACTATAACGCTGCTTGAAATGAGGTTGAAGCGGTCGGAGGGACACTAACCCCTCTCGGCTCATGACCGGCAAAGCTGGCTCGACCGCAAGGGAACGTTAGCAGGAAAGAGGAGCGGTCGGAAGGTCGGCACCCCTTCTCGGTACAGGGCCGGTTATCCATGGCTCGACCGCAGCCCCTTGTACCATGGCTGGATTCGGCAGGCCATATTCCGCGAGGTTCCGTTTAATTCCGGATAATCCCGCGTTACTTCGCCAGATACCTCCCAACTACGACAGATATCTATGGGGTATCCAGTGTCAGGAGCTGTCACGAGAGGCATGGGCGCGGTCATATCCGGCGCCCGGTCGGAGGCGCCGGCAGCTTCAGCCCTCATCCTGAGGAGCAAGCCGAAGGCTTGCGTCTCGAAGGATGCTCCAGATATCTCCGGAGTCTCCTGAAACATCCTTCGAGACGCCGCTACGCGGCTCCTCAGGATGAGGGCTGAGGGAGTTTACAATGGACCTTCAGCCCATCGCCGCCTTCACCGTCTCGACGAGCTGCTTCATCGTGAAGGGCTTGGGCAGGAAGTGGAATTCCTCGCCCTCGGGCAGGTTCTTGCGGAAGGCTTCCTCGGCATAGCCGGAGACGAAGACGACCTTGGTGTTCGGGTTGCGCTTGCGCAATTCGCCGAGCAGCGTCGGGCCGTCCATCTCGGGCATCACCACGTCGGAGACGACGAGGTCGATCTTGCCGTCGTTCTGCAGGAAGAGGTCGAGGGCCTCCACGCCGGAGGCCGCCTCGTGGACGGTATAGCCGCGCGAGACCAGCATGCGGGCGTTGAGCGCGCGCACCGCGTCCTCGTCCTCGACCAGCAGGATGACGCCGGCGCCGGTATGATCGGCGGCGAGCTTCTTCGGCGCTTCCTTGGCGGCGGCCTCGGCGGCGATCTCCTCCTGGCTCGGGACATGGCGCGGCAGGAATATCTGGAAGGCCGTGCCCTTGCCGATGGTCGAGTCGACGAAGACATAGCCGCCGGTCTGCTTGACGATGCCGTAGACCATGGAGAGGCCGAGACCGGTGCCCTTGCCGACCTCCTTGGTGGTGAAGAAGGGCTCGAAGATCTTGTCGAGATGCTCCTGCGGGATGCCGGTGCCGGTGTCCTCGACCTCCAGCAGCACATAGTCGTCGGTCGGCAGCGCCTCGTGGCCGAAGGAGGCACAGTCCTCGCGGGTGACGTTGCGGGTGCGGACCGCGAGCTTGCCGCCGTCCGGCATGGCGTCGCGGGCGTTGACGGCGAGATTGACGATCACCTGCTCGAGCTGTCCGAGATCGGCCTTGACCGGCCAGAGGTCGCGGCCCTGGCGGACGTCGAGCGTGACCTTGTCGGCGACGACGCGCTTCAACATCAGCGAGAGGTCGGAGAGCACCTCTCCAAGTTCCAGCACCTGCGGGCGCAGGGTCTGGCGGCGCGAGAAGGCGAGCAGCTGCCGCACCAGCGCCGCGGCGCGGTAGGCATTCTGCTTGATCTGCATGATGTCCGGGAAGGACGGATCGGTCGGCCGGTGGCTGGCGAGCAGGAACTCGGAGGCGTTGATGATGACCTGCAGCACGTTGTTGAAATCGTGCGCGATGCCGCCAGCGAGCTGGCCGACGGCCTGCATCTTGCCGGCCTGGTCCATGTTGTCGCGCAGCTTGCGCTCGGCCGTGGTCTCCAGCGCGTAGACGATGGCGCGCTCGCCGTCGCCGCCCTCGGTGCCGGCGACCGGGGTGAGGTAGAGCTTGGCCGAGCGGCCGTCCTCGCCGGCAAGCGCCAGATCGAGCGGGTTGCCGCCCGAGCGGCCGGCGACCACCTCGGCCAGCGCCTCGTTCAGGCCGCCGCCGGAGGCGACGAGGTCGTGGATGGTTTGCGGTCGCAGGCCTGCCGGGATCAGGCGGGCAAAGGCGGCATTGGAATGGAGGATCGCGCCGGCCTCGTCGACGGTCGCGATCGCCATCGGCGTCGAATGGAAGAAGCGCGCGAAGCGGACCTCGGCATCGCTGCCGCCATCGGCGCCGGCCTCGCCCGCCGTGCGGTTGAGCACGAGGGTGCGCGAGGGACCGGCGCGGCCGTCCTGGCCGAAGGCGACCTGATGGTGCAGGCGCACGGGCAGGGGCGCGCCGTTGCGTCGCTTCAGATCGACATCGAGCACCTCGACGCGGACATCGCCGGGCTGGCCGCGGATCGCCTGGATCAGGGCTGCGGCGGAGGGCGTGCAGACATCGTCGAGATGCAGGCCGCCGGAGCCGAAGCGGGCGAGGTCGAAATCGAGCCAGCCGGAGAGGGTGGCGTTGAGATAGGAGATTTCGCCATCGGCATCGATCGAGATGAAGCCGGCCGGGGCATGGTCGAGATAGTCGATCGCGTGCTGGAGCTCCTGAAAGGCGTTCTCCTGGCGCTCGCGCTCGGGCGTGATGTCGGAAACGGACCAGATCGTCGCGGTCGAGGCCTCGCGACGCACCGGCGAGACGCGGACGCGATACCAGCCGACTTCGCCGCGTCCGCTCAGGGCGGGCTCGAGGCGGACTTCCTCGACGAGGCGGCGGTGCTCGCGGGCGGCGGTGGCGAGTCGGTAGATCGCCTCGGAGACGTCGGCGCGGCCGGTCAGCAGGCGTCCGACCGGCTTCAGGTCGTTGGCTCCGGTCGCGCCCGCCAGCGCGAGATAGGCCTCGTTGGCATAGACGACTTCGTTCTCGCTCTCGGTGACGACGATGCCGTCATCGGCGCGGTCGACGATCGCCTTGGTCAGGTCGTTGCGGGAGGCGCGGCCGGAAAACTGCACCAGCCCGATGGCGAAGGCGAAGAGGCCGAAGACGCCGACGACCGAGAGCAGGGCGAGCAGCCCGAGGATCAGCGGCTGTGCCCATTCATTGGCGAGGAAGCCGAGCGCGATCGCCGCGCCGACGAGCAAAGCCGCGACGAACAGGATGATCCCGATATGGCCGGGCTTGTCCGAGCGATCGATCGTATTGGTCGCCGTGGTGCCGCTCATTGCGGTGGAGTCCGTTCCCTTGCGGCCGCGCGGAAACCCGGCGGCCAAGCTTCCTTCGCATCCATGCCGAGTTAGGCGCGGCGGCCCTTCAGGCGCAAGACGTATCCGATGACTTCGGCGACAGCCTGATAGTGTTCGACAGGAATTTCTTCGTCGATGTCGACCGTGGCGTAGAGCGCGCGCGCGAGCGGCGGGTTCTCGACGATCGGCACGCGGTGCTCGCCGGCGACCTCGCGGATCTTCAGGGCCATCGCGTCGACGCCCTTGGCGAGGCAGAGCGGGGCCGGCATGCCGGGCTCGTATTGCAGGGCGACGGCGAAGTGGGTCGGGTTGGTGATGATCACGGTCGCCTTGGGCACCGCCGCCATCATGCGCTTGCGGACGCGGCTGGCGCGGATCTGGCGCAGCTTCGCCTTGACCTCGGGATTGCCTTCCGAGTTCTTGAACTCGTCCTTCATCTCCTGCTTGGTCATCTTCTGGCGCTGGTACCAGGAGAAGCGCTGCCAGCCGAAATCGCCGATGGCGATGATGGCGAAGAGAGCGAGCACCGCGCCCATCAACTGGATCGCGAGCGAGAGCGCCGCCGGCATCAGCGCCTCGATGCCCATCTGGGCGAAGCCTTCGAGCCGGTCGTGCTGCGCCCAGAGCGTGTACCAGACGACGATGCCGATCAGCGCCGTCTTGGCGAGCCCCTTGGCGAAATTGACCCAGGCCTCCTTGCCGAAGAGCCGCTTGGCGCCGGCCATCGGCGAGATGCGGTCGAATTTCGGCATCAGCGGCTCGAAGGTCCAGAGCGGCTTGTGCTGGAGCATCGCGCCGGCAAGGCCGGCGCAGAGGATGAAGGCGAAGGGCAGGCCCAGCGCCATGAAGCCGGTGAGCACGCCGCGCTGCGTGACCTGCATGAAGGAGGCGCCGTCGGCGGGGACCTGATGCGCGTTCATCAGGAAGGAGCGCAAGGACAGCATCGCCTCGCGCGCCGACCAGCCGGCCGCGACCATCAGGGCCAGCGTGAAGCCGCAGAGCACGAAGAAGGTCCCGATCTCCTGCGATTTGGGGACGTCGCCTTTCTCCGTGGCTTCGTCCAGCTTTCGCTGGGTCGGGTCTTCTGTTCTGTCTTCGTTTTCTGTGTCCTCGGACATCGTGCTCCCCTCAGCCCGTGAACTGACGGAGGAAGGCGCCGAGATCGGCGATGAAGACGCTCATCATCACGCCGAGCACGACGAGCAGGACGAGCATGCCACCCATGATCGAGGCCGGCACGGCAAGGAAGAACACCTGCAGTTGCGGCATCATCCGCGCGAGCACGCCGAGGCCGAGGTTGAAGAGCAGGCCGAAGATCAGAAAGGGCGCGGAAATCTGGATGGCGAGCGCGAAGCCGCGCGCCGTCGAGCGGATCGCCAGCGCCATCGTGTCGGTCATGTCGACGGCGCCGCCCGGCGGCAGCAGGCGATAGCTTTCATGGATCGCGGCGATGGCGATGTGATGCAGGTCCGTGGTCAGGATCAGCGTGATGCCGAGCATCGTCAGGAAGTTGCCGATGGAGGGGTTCTGCATGCCGCCGGTCGGATCGACCGTCATGGCGAAGCCAAGCCCCATCGTCTGGGCGACGAGCGTGCCGGCGGTCTGCAGGCAGGCCATGACCAGCCGGGCGCAGAGCCCGATGACGAGGCCGACCAGCAATTCGCCGATCAGCAACGTGACGACGCCGGAGACATCGCCCGGCACGCGCAGCGAGGGCCGGGCGATCGGCACGATCATCAGGGCGATGAAGAAGGCGAGCGACAGCCGCGCCCGCGAAAAGATGAAGCGCTCGCCGATGCCGGGCATGAGCATGACGAGCGTGCCGACCCGCGCGAAGACGAGCACGAAAATAGCGCTGATCTCGGGCAGGATCGCGATCTGCATCGTGCCGCGGGCACCTTTGCACCAAGGACTTGCGCGCCAATGGTTGTACCGCGGAGCCGCGCCGGCCAAGGCCGGCAGCAGGCGCGACGGGCTCATCCGCCCGTGGCGATTCGGGCGGCGACTCGCCCCATATAACCTGCCAGCGCGTCTCCCATGAACGGAAGAAACAGCAGCAGCGCGGCAAAGACGGCGACGATCTTCGGCACGAAGACCAGCGTCTGCTCCTGGATCTGGGTCAGCGCCTGCACCAGCGAGACGATGAGGCCGACCGCGAGCGCGATCACCATCAACGGGCCGCCGACCTTGAGGAAGACGACGATGCCGTCACGGGCGATGTCGAGAATGGCTCCGGAAGTCATTGTATTCGTCCGATCCTCTGGCCGTCAGACCGGCATCCGCATGATTTCTTCGTACGCCGCGATGACGCGGTCACGCACGGCGACCAGCGTCTCGATCGCGGCCTCGCTCTCGGCCACAGCCGTCACGACATTGACGATATCGGCCCGGCCGCCGGCGACGCTCGCCGTCTGGGCATCGGCCTGGCGCCCGGCATTGGCGGTGGCGTCGAGCGCCTTGCCGAGCAGGGCGGAGAAATCCGGCCCGCCCGCTTCCGCGCCGCCCGTGGCGAGCGGCTTGCGCATCAGATTGCCGGCACCCATCCCCTGGATGGAGGCATAGGCGCCCGCAGCGAAACCCGGAGTGGCCATGGCTGTTCAGTCCCCTTCTGGAGCGTTGCGTATCAGGCGCGCAGGATGTCGATGGTGCGCTGGATCATCCGGCGCGTCGAAGAGATCAGGTTGAGATTGGCTTCGTAGCTGCGCTGGGCCTCGCGCATGTCGACCATCTCGACCAAGGAGTTCACGTTCGGCATCTGCACGTTGCCATTGGCGTCGGCAGCCGGGTTGCCGGGCTCGTGCTTGGTCTTGAAGGCGCTCGGATCGCGCTGGACCTTGCCGAGTGCGACGAGCTGGGCGTCGAGCGTGCGGTCCATATGGCGCTGGAAGGTCGGAACCTTGCGGCGATAGGGCTCGGCGCCGGCGCGTTCCGGGCCCGAATCGGCGTTGGCGATGTTCTCGGAGATGATGCGCATGCGCCCGGACTGGCTGCGCAGGCCGGAGGCGGCGACGGCGATGCTCTTGATCAGGTCCATGATCAGCGGCCTTTCCCGATCGCGATCTTCATCAGGCCGAGGCCCTTGCTGTAGAGCGAGGCGGCGAGCTGATAGTCGGACTGGTTCTGCGCGACCTTGAGCATCTCGTCCTCGAGATTGACCGCGTTGCCGTTGGGCGTGGTCTCGAAGCGCGGGGCGCCGGTGCCGTCAAAGCCGCCATTGGCGGTGTTCAGGCTCATGTGCCCGGCGCTGGTGCGGGCGACCGCTACGCCGGCGCGAGACGGATCGGCGCTCGGCGGCTTCAAGTCGACCGGGCGGAAGCCGGGGCTGTCGGCATTGGCGACGTTCTCGGCGAGAACCTTCTGGCGCGACTGCTGGTAGTGCATGCGCGTCTTCAGCGCCTGCATCAGGCCGCCACTGAGGCTGAATCCGTCGTTCGCCATGGCTCCAGCTCCCCGTTTGCGTAGCCGGCGCGATCGGTCTACCCGGCAAATCCTGCCGGGTGCATGGTTAATATCCGGTTAAAGGGGTGGGTTTTCGCGGGTGTGATTAACCACGCGTTCACCATGTTTCCCGATAGCGAAAGCGTTATGCTATACGCAAGGTGTTGAACCATGGACGGGATTTAGCGGCCGTCCGGGCCGTCGCGTAAGAGGCAGACCTTGCAGAGCTTGTTCGGATTGGAACTCACGACTCCTCAGAGGGCGATCGTCTCCATCGTCGTCGTTCTCGTGCTTTTGGCGTTGCTCGGGCTGGTCATGCGGCAGATCCGGGGCGGGCGCCTGCGGCTGCGCGGGCAGGCCGGCGGCCGCCAGCGCCAACCCCGGCTCGGCGTGGTCGATACCTACGACCTCGATCGCCAGCGCCAGCTCGTGCTGATCCGGCGCGACAATATCGAGCATCTGCTGATGATCGGCGGCGCTTCGGATGTCGTGGTCGAGACCAATATCCTGCGCAGCGGCAGCCGTGCCGCGCCGCCGACCTATGTCGACTCCGCCGCGGACCGGCCGCTGCCGCCGTTCGAGACGCTGGTTCCGCCCAGCGAGCCTGCGATGCGGGCAGGGGATGAGGCCCGCCGCGCCGGCCATGCGCCGGAAGGGCCGGAACTGCTGCCGCCCTTGCCGAGCCGTGCCGTTCCGGTCCAGACGGAGCCGCCGCTGACCGGCGCCGCCGCCACTGCCGCGACCGCAGGTGTCGCCGCCGCGCTTGGCGTGGCTGCAGCGGAGTCGGTTGCCGCGGCCGCCAAGCCAGTTGCGCCGCCGATGCCGGCGCCGCCTCTCACAACGGGGCCGGCGCCCAGCTTCGCCCGCGAGCATGCGCCGCAGCCCGCCGTCAGCGCCGGTGAGCTCGACGACATGACGCGCCAGCTCGAAGAGGCCCTGAAGCGCCCGTTCTCCGCCGTGCGTCCGGCCAATCTCGGCACTGATGCGGCTCCGGAGTTCTCTGCTCCGGCCGTGGAGCCGCCCGTCGTCGCCGAAAAGCTTGCCCCCGCGCCTGCCGTCGAGCAGAAGGCGCCGCCGATGAAGGCCGCGCCGGTCGTCGAGCCGCCGGTTCTCGAGCCCGAGATCGAGCCCGAGATCGTCGTGGCGCCGGCTCCGGTCGTGCCGCCGCGCCAGAAGCCGATCGCGAGCGATGTCGAGGCGGAGCTTGCCGCGGCGCTGGGACTGTCGCTGGATCGCCCGATCCAGAAGGCGCCGGAGCCCAAGCCGTTCGAGCCGAAGCCGGCCGAAGTGCATCACCCCGAACCGGCCCCGGTGCTTGAGGATGAACCGGCCGTCGAGGACGAGCCGGTCGTCGCGGCGGAAGAGACCGTCGTGATCGTCGAGGAGCCGGCCCCGGTCGAAGCTCCGAAGCCGCAGCCCGAGCCTGAAAAGCCGGCAGAGCCTGCCGCGAAGGAAATCGATCCCTTCTCGGTGGACGCGATCGAAGCCGAGTTCGCCCGGCTGCTCGGCCGCGACCCCAAGGCCAAGTCCTGAGGGCATAGCGCACGGCCTGAGCGCCTTCGGGCGGCAGGCCATCAACAGGATTGTCGGCTCTCCAGCCTTATGACGCCGCGCATCGGTTGCGCGGCGTTTTCGCGTGGCTAGCCTCGTCGGCGCCCGGTCGGTTGAGTCGGGCTGTGGCGGCGCGCGTGACATTCATCGGCGGACGAGCGAGACGGTTTAGAGGCGGGCGCGCGCTGGCGGCGGCCGCGCTGCTGCTCGTGCTCCAGACCGTGCCGGCGCTGCCGCAGACGCTCTCGCTCGATCTCGGGCAGGGCGGCGGCGTTGCGGAGCGGGCGCTTCAGCTCATCGCCGTCATCACGGTCCTGTCGCTGGCGCCGTCGATCCTGATCATGGTGACATCGTTCACGCGGATCGTGGTGGTGCTGTCGCTGCTGCGCTCGGCGCTCGGCACGCAGACCGCGCCGCCGAACGCCGTGATCCTCGGGCTCTCGCTGTTCCTGACCGGCTTCGTGATGGCGCCGACCCTGCGCGAGGCCTACACGACGGCCGTCCAGCCGCTGGTCGCCGGCCAGATCCAGCCGCAAGAGGCCTATAACCGCGGCGTCGTGCCCTTCAAGACCTTCATGCTCAGGCATGTCCGCGAGAAGGATCTCGCGCTGTTCCTCGATATGTCGCAGGGGCCGCGCCCGCAGACGCCGCAGGATATCGGGGTCGAGGTGCTGATCCCGGCCTTCATGATCTCGGAATTGCGCCGCGCTTTCGAAATCGGCTTCCTGCTGTTCGTGCCCTTCCTGATCATCGACCTCGTCGTGGCCTCGATCCTGATGTCGGTGGGCATGATGATGCTGCCGCCTGTGACGGTGGCCTTGCCGTTCAAGCTGATCTTCTTCGTGCTGGTCGATGGCTGGGGGCTGGTCGCCGGTTCGCTGGTGAAGAGCTATGGCAGCGGGTAAGGCCGGCGCGGCCTAGCGCTTCTTTGCGGCTTCATAGACCTGAGAGTGCTCGCGCTTACCGACTGCGACCACGACCACGGTGATCCGCTCGTCTTCGACACGATAGACCAGCCGGTAACCGGCGGCGCGCAGCTTGATCTTGTAGTGATCGGGCAGGCCATGCAGCGCATCGGCCGCTATTCTGGGATGCGCCAGCCGTTCCCCAAGCTTCTTCTTGAATTGCTCGCGCAGCGTCGCGCCAAGCTTGTCCCATTCCTTCCGCGCGGATGGCAGGAATTCGAGCCTATAGCTCATCGAGGCTGACCGGCTCGCCCTTTTCACCAGCTCGCGCTCGAATGATTTCGACGAGAAGCTGATCGTCGAGCGCATCCACCAGCGCTTCATAGGTGTCGGCCGGCACCATGTAGGCCATGACGCGATTATGGTTGAGGATCGCGACGGGACTGCCCCGCGCACCGTCCACGACGGCGGTCGGATTCTTCTTGAGATCGGAGACGCTGACGGCGATCTCGGCTTCGACACGCTGCATGGCTTCTCCTTAATCCGATCCTGAAATGAATACCAAATTCAGGTCTGAATTAAGGTCAATATAGCGTGTTGTCGTCGGCGTCGCCAGAGGCGCTCAGCCTACGACCACCCGGCCGCGCTGGATGCGCAGGCTGAGCGAGCCGTTCTTCAGCGCCAGGGCCTTCTCCCCGAAGACGCCGCGGCGCCAGCCCTGAAGGGCGGGCACCTCGGCGAGGTCGTCGGAAGCGATGGCGTCGAGATCGTCGCTGGAGGCGATGATCTTGGGCGCGACGCGCTCGGCATCGGCGACGGCCTTGAGCAGCACCTTGAGCAGGTCCAGCACGGCGGCATTGGTCGGCCGGCCGCGCTCGCGCTCCAGCCGGGGCAGGGTCTTGGGATCGAGAGCGGCGGCGCGCTCGATCGCAGCCAGGACCTCGGCGCCATTGCGTGAGCGCTCGAAGCCGTTGGGGACGGAGCGCAATTCGGCCAAGGCCTCGACCGAGCGCGGGCCACGCTGGACGATGTCCATCATGGCGTCGTCCTTGAGCACGCGCTGGCGCGGCACGTCGCGGGTCTGCGCCTCGCGCTCGCGCCAGGCGGCGATTTCCATCAGGTTCGGCAATTCGCGCGGCTTGCGGATGCGGCCCTTGAGACGCTGCCAGGCATTCTCGGGCTTGACCTCGTAGGTTGCCGGCGAGGTCAGCACGGACATTTCCTCGGCGACCCAGCTTTCGCGGCCGCTGGCATCGAGATCGGCCTTCAGGGCGAGATAGATGTCGCGCAGATGGGTCACGTCCGACTCGGCATAGGAGAGCTGCGCCTCCGTCAGCGGGCGGCGCGACCAGTCCGTGAAGCGCGAGGACTTGTCGATGCGGGCCTTGGCGAGGTCGTTGGCAAGCTGCTCATAGCCGACCGAGTCGCCATAGCCGCAGACCATGGCGGCGACCTGCGTGTCGAAAAGCGGGGTCGGCAGCACGCGCCCGAGCAGCCAGACGATTTCCAGATCCTGCCGCGCGGCGTGGAAGACCTTGACGACGTTCTCGTTGACCATCAGCGCGAAGAAGGGCGCGAGGTCGAGCTCCGGCGCCAGCGGATCGACCAGCACGGCCTCATCCGGCGAGGCAAGCTGGGTCAGGCACAGCTTGGGGTAATAGGTCGTCTCGCGCAGGAACTCGGTATCGACCGTGACGAACGGGTGGGTCGCGAGACGGTCACAGGCGGCGGAGAGCGCGGCGGTATCGGAAATCAGATGCATGATGTGGCCGTCTTAGCAGAGAGAGCCGCGGGATGTCGCGGGCGTTCTTGACATTTCGGGCGCGCGCGTGTGCTTAGCCGCAAGCTGCGGCTGGCGCGTTGTGCCGGCCTCCGACGCATTTCCGAAAGACACGCCCGTGACCCTGCATCGCTACCGTTCCCACACCTGCGGCGCGCTCCGTGACAGCGACATCGGCCAGAATGTCCGCCTCTCCGGCTGGTGCCATCGCATCCGCGACCATGGCGGCGTGCTCTTCATCGACCTGCGCGACCATTACGGCATGACGCAGGTCGTGGTGGACCCTGATTCGCCGGCCTTTGCCGATGCCGAGACGCTGCGTTCGGAATGGGTCGTGCGTATCGACGGCAAGGTCAAGGCTCGCCTCGCCGGCACCGAGAACGCCAACCTGCCGACCGGTGCGGTCGAGGTCTTTGCGACCGCGATCGAGGTGCTCGGTCCTTCGGCCGAATTGCCGCTGCCGGTCTTCGGCGATCTCGAATATCCCGAGGACACGCGCCTCAAGTACCGCTTCCTCGATCTGCGTCGCGAGAAGCTGCACAACAACATCATGCTGCGCACCAAGGTCATCGACTCGATGCGCCGCCGCATGAAGGATTCGGGCTTCTCCGAGTTCCAGACGCCGATCCTGACCGCGTCCTCGCCGGAAGGCGCGCGCGACTTCCTGGTGCCGAGCCGCCTGCATGCCGGAAAGTTCTACGCGCTGCCGCAGGCGCCGCAGCAGTACAAGCAGCTGCTGATGATGGCGGGCTTCGACCGCTACTTCCAGATCGCGCCCTGCTTCCGCGACGAGGATCCGCGCGCCGACCGCCTGCCGGGCGAGTTCTACCAGCTCGACGTCGAGATGAGCTTCGTCGAGCAGGAGGACGTGTTCGCGACGATGGAGCCGGTCATCACCGGCGTGTTCGAGGAGTTCGCCGAGGGCCGGAGCGTCCAGAAAAACTGGCCGCGCATTCCTTATGCCGAGGCGATCGCGAAATATGGCTCCGACAAGCCGGACCTGCGCAACCCGATCGAGATGCAGGACATTTCCGAGCATTTCCGCGGCTCGGGCTTCAAAGTCTTCGCGCGCATCCTCGAAGGCGAGAAGAACCGCGTCTGGGCGATCCCCGCGCCGGGCGGTGGTTCGCGTGCCTTCTGCGACCGGATGAACTCCTGGGCGCAGGGCGAGGGCCAGCCCGGCCTCGGCTACCTGATGGTCAAGGAAGACGGCGAGGGCCAGGGCCCGATCGCCAACAACATCGGGCCGGAGCGTGTCGCCGCCATCATCAAGCAGATGGGGCTGAAGGGCGGCGATGCCTGCTTCTTCGTCGCGGGCGACCCGGACAAGTTCTCCAAGTTCGCCGGCAGCGCCCGGAACAAGGTCGGCCAGGAGCTCAGCCTGATCGACGAAAACGCCTTCGCCTTTGCCTGGATCGTCGACTTCCCGATGTTCGAGTACAACGAGGACGAGAAGAAGGTCGATTTCTCGCATAACCCGTTCTCGATGCCGCAGGGCGGCCTGAAGGCGCTGACCGAGGAAGACCCGCTCTCGTTGAAGGCGTTCCAGTACGACATCGCCTGCAACGGCTTCGAGCTGGCCTCCGGTGGTATCCGCAACCACAAGCCGGAAGCGATGGTGAAGGCCTTCGAGATCGCCGGCTATGGCGAGGAGACGGTGATCGAGCGCTTCGGCGGCATGTATCGCGCGTTCCAGTATGGCGCCCCGCCGCATGGCGGCATGGCGGCCGGTGTGGACCGCATCATCATGCTGCTGGCGCGTGCCACCAACCTGCGCGAGGTCGCGCTGTTCCCGATGAACCAGCAGGCCGTCGATCTGCTGATGGGGGCTCCGGCCGAGGCGACGCCGAAGCAGCTGCGCGAGGCGCATCTGCGGATCAACGCTCCCGAGAAGAACGGCTGACCTCGATGGCCCTGCTGCCGATCGGGCGGGCGCTGCCGCTCGCCTGCCTTCTCGCGCCGCTGCTCGGCGCCTGCGTGGCCGCCGGCGACAGCAGCGCCGGACGCGCCTCGGCGCTGGCGACGACGGTGTCGCGCGCCACGACCTGCAAGGCGGGCTCGCCGCAGCGCTCGACGCTGGACCGTTTCCTTGCCGCCGAGAAGGCGAGGGGCGCCGACGAGCAGCAGATCGCGGCGGCGCGCGCCGCCTATATCGGCGTCTCCGAGGCCGAAATGGTCAATCAGGGCGTCAGGCCGCAGGCCTGCACGGCCGAGGAGCGGGCGGAGCTGAAGGCACGGATGGGCCGCATCCGGGCCGGAGAGTTCGACAAGCTCTGAGCCACCCGTGCTGCTATCGTCGATCCAGAAGCGAGCCGCCGTGGCGGCTCTATGCGCGACGCTCGCCGCCTGCACGGCGACCGGGCCGATGCCGGGCACGGTGGAATATGCCGCCGCCACCGTCTCGCGCGCCTATGATTGCGGCCTGCCGGTCGATCGCGGCCGGATCATCGCGCGGCTCGATCGACAGGAGCGGCAGCGCTTCGTCGCGGCCAATGCCGGCTATGCCGTGAAGTCCTACAAGGCGCCGCATCGCTGCGAGGCGAGCGAGCGCGAGCGGATCAGGGGCGAGGTCGGCGCGCTCGCACGCCGCTGAAATCGCTTGCTTCCGGCCTCCCGACATGGCCACAAGGCGGCAATGCCCGCCGCCGCCATCACCGCCATCGTCGTCAGCTATGACAGCGCCGAGGTCCTGCCCGCCTGCCTCGACGCGCTGGCCGGGGAGGGCGTACCTGCTGTCGTCGTCGACAATGCCAGCGGCGACGACAGCCGCGCCATCGCGGAGGCGAAGGGCGCGCGGGTGATCGCGAATGCCCGCAACGAGGGCTATGGCCGCGCCAACAATATCGGCGTCGCGGCGGCCGATACGCCCTATGTGCTGATCGTCAATCCCGATCTGGAGCTTGGGCGGGGAGCGGCTGCGGCGCTGCTCGCGGCGGCGGAGCGCTATCCCGATGCCGGGATGCTGGCGCCGCGCATCGTCGAGCCTTCGGGCCGCATCTTCCTGCAGCCCCGCTCGCTGCTGTCCCCGCCGCATCTCAACCGCTCGGGCATGATGGCGATCCCCGAGGGCGATGCCTGCCTTCCTTTTCTGTCGGGGGCTTGCCTGCTGATCCGGCGCGAGGTCTTCGTCGCGCTCGGCGGCTTCGATCCGGCGATCTTCCTGTTCTACGAGGATGATGATCTCTGCCGGCGCATGCGCGATGCCGGTCACGCGCTCGTCCATGTCCATGAAGCCGAGGCGCGCCATGGTCGTGGACGCTCGACCGCGCCCTCGCCGCAGCGGCGCTTCAAGGCGCGCTGGCATCTTGCCTGGTCCGAGCACTACATCGCCCGGAAATACGGGCTCGCCGGGCCGGGGCCGATCCGGATGCTGGAGAATATCGGCAAGGCGGCGGGCTACGGCCTTATGCTCAAGCGCGAGAAGATGTTCGCGCATGCGGGCTCGGCTGCCGGCGCGCGAGCCTGGCAGCGCGGCGAGACGGCGCTCGCCCATGAGGGGCTGGGGGAGATGCCATGAGCGGGCTCCGGTCCACGGTCGCGGCGGCGCTCGCCAATCCGCACAATAATTTCGGCCTGCTCCGGCTCGTCATGGCGCTCGCCGTCGTGGTGTCGCATGCCTTCAGCGTCACCGACGGGCGGGTGGAGCAGGAGCCCTGGTTCCAGACCACCGGCTTCACGCTGGGCGAGCATGCGGTAAACGGCTTCTTCGCGATCTCCGGCTTCCTGGTGACGATGAGCTTCGTGCGGCGCGGCTGGCGCGACTATGTCGTGGCGCGCCTGCTCAGGATCGCGCCGGGGCTGATCGCGGCGACGCTGATCGTCGCGCTTGTCCTCGGTGCGCTGATGACCACGCTCGACGTCTCAGCCTATTTCCGCGATCCGCGGCTGTGGCGCTTCATCTCGGGCACGCTCACCACCTTCAAAAGCGCGGCGGCCTTGCCGGGCGTGTTCGAGACCAATCCTTTGCCCTTCCCGCTGGGGACGGTGTGGACGCTGAAATACGAGACGCTCTGCTATCTCGGCGTGCTCGTCGCGGGGCTTGCGGGGATACTGGCGCGACCGCGTCTCGCGCTGGCGGCGCTATTGGCGCTGACGCTGGCCGTCATCCTGCGCGAGGTCATGGCGCCGCATGGTTCGAAGGGCACGGAGACGGCTTTGCGCCTGCCATTGATCTTCCTCGCCGGGGGCGTGGTCTATCTCTATCGCGAGAAGGTGCCGCTTTCGCTGCCGCTGCTGGCCGTTGCGCTGCTGGCACTGGTGCCGCTGTCCTTCACGCCGCTCTACAAGGCCGCGCTCTACCTCGTCTCCGCCTGGGGCGTCCTTGTGCTGGCGCTGGCGCCGGCCCTGACGCGGCGCTCGGTCGAACCGCCGGCCGACCTCTCCTACGGCGTCTATCTCTATGGCTGGCCGGTTCAGCAGGCGCTGCATGCGCTCTATCCGGCGCTCAGCGCAGTGACGCTGCTCTGGCCGTCGCTCGCGGCGACGCTCGTCGTGGCGGCGCTGTCCTGGTACCTGATCGAGAAACCGGCGCTCGGGCTCAAGCGCCGGCTGATGGGCGCTTCCTGAGCGCTTCCAGCAGGTCGTCGATCCGCTCGGAGAGTAGGAGCGGAATCAATGGCTCGATCTCGGCGCGCGGCCTGTTCCACCAGGCGGTTTCGAGGAGCGCCGCGATCCGGGCCTCGTCGAAGCGCAATCTGACAACGCGGGCCGGGTTGCCGGCAACGATCGCATAGGGCGGCACGTCGCGCGTGACCACGGCGCGCGCCGCGACCACGGCGCCGTGGCCGATGGTGACGCCGGACATGATCATGCATTGCGAGCCGAGCCAGACGTCGTGACCGATGACGACATCGCCGCGGGTGGCGTCATGGCCGGTCATTCCGGCGGTCTGCGGCCAGAGCCGGGGCAGGGCGGGGAAAGGATAGGTCGTCGCCCAGTCGAGGCGATGATTGCCGCCGAGCAGGATCTCGACCCCGTCCGCGATCGAGCCATAGCGCCCGATCGAGAGCCGCGCGCCGCTTTCGGGAAAGCGCACCTTCGGGCGGCCATAGGTGTAGGGACCGATCGTGAATTGCCCCGGCCGCCTCGCGACGAGCTTCGCAAGGTGCAGCCGGGTCTGGTTGTCGGGGTTCAGGCGCTTGCGCAGCCAGCCGCGAGGCACTTGCGGCAGGCCCGCCCACCAGGCCTCAAGGCCTGATGGGCGCCAGTCGCGGTCCTCGGGCGCTATCGCGCCCTGGTCGTCACTGTGCATCGGCCTTGAGGTCGATCTTCTCGAAGATCTCCGTCGGCTCCGTCATGGTGATGATATCGGCAAGGCCGAGGCCCGCAGCCGACCGGGAGCTGGCGGCGACGGTGAGGGTGCCGGGCTTGGCGACGAAGCGGGAGGCGGCCGCCGCCACGCTCTTGGCGCCGTCGGACGGGCCCAGGATCGCAGCGAGGCCGAGGCTCGCGACCATCGTGAACTGCTGGCGGACATCCTCGACCTTGCGCTTGGACTTGCGCGCCTCGTTCTCGATCAGCTTCTCGACCAGGCCGAAATTCTGCAGCTTGACCTGCAGGTTCCGGGCGGTGGCGCCGAGCGCGGCGACCTGCGCGAGGGCGAGGTCGCTGGCGAAGAGGTCCTTGGTGACGTTGCCGAGCGTGCCGGAGGCCTCGAACTGGGCCAGGCCGGCGCTGCCGAAGGAGAGCGTGCGGATCGCGATCTCGTTCTTGGCCGCTTCCCAGGCGAGGTCGAGCTTGGCCGAGAGGTCGAGCGAGCGGATGCCCATCGCGATCATGTCCTTGGCGGCCGGGTTGCCGGTGGCCTCGGAAACCGGGGTGACGAGGTTATTGATCGTCAGAGCCACGCTGGTCGGGATGCCGTTGAGCTGCTCGCCCGCCTTGATCTCGAAGGTGCCGAGCGAAATCTTGACCGGCTCCTTGCCGGTGATGATCGCAGGTGCGTCGATCGAAATGCCGGCGAGGCGGATCGTGCCGAGGGTCGGGATGAAGCGGCGGAAATCGACCTCGTCGATCGGCTTGTCCGGCTCGGCCAGCGCCGCGCGCAGCTCGCTGATGACGGAGCCGAAGGCGAAGCCGGAATAGGCGATCGAATCGACGCCGCCCTTCGCCTCGCCCGAGCGGAACTGGAAGCCTTCCATGGAGAAGCCGGATTTCGCCGGGGTGCTCTCGCCGAAGGCCATGCGGGCGATCCGCATGTCGACGGCCTCAGCCTTGGCGCCAGCCTTCGGCGGCGGGCTCACATTCATGACGAGGTCGCGCGCTTCGCCGCTGCCGTATTCGAACATGTCGAAGAGCGCGAGCACCGAGAGGCCGAGCTGCCGTTCGGCCTCGGTCTTCGCGGGCGACTTGTCGGCGGCGGCACCCTTCTTGTCGCCCTGCTTGCGCTCGACATCCTCGCTGGCCGCCGCGAGGCGGGACATCACCTCGAGCAGCGGCTCGGGGCCGACCTTGGCGGCGAAGCCGCGGGCGGTCGTGCGGCCGAGCGACATCTTGCCGGCCTTGCCCATGTCGAGGTTGTAGCCGTCCTGCTCGAAATTGCCGATGATCGGCAGCATCGCCTCGTTGCCGCCGGGTGCGGCCTTCTCGGTCAGCACGCGCGTGATCTGGCGCAGGTCGAGCGCGTCGAAGGCGGTGCGCTTCAGGTCGCCCTTCATCGGGCCGGTGGCGCCGCCATCGGCGGTGATGCTGGCGCTGGCCGATTCGCCGCGGCCGACCTTGCCCTCGCGGATATCGGTGAGGCGGATGTCGCGATAGGTCGTGGTCTGCTTCTGGTCGCCGACCGTCTGGACCAGGGAGAGCTCCGGCGCGCTGATCTCTGCAGCGTTCAGCTTGGCCGCCCGGCCGGAGGCCGATTCGCCGGCACCGGTGAACAGCGCCATGAACGCGTCCTTCTCCAGCGTCGAGCCCTTCACCGCAATCTTCGGCGCGTTGATCACCAGCTTGCCGAGGTCGATCTTGACGTTGTCGAGCTGGAAATCGGCGGCCCATGCCGAGGACGCGAAGGTCAGGAAGACGGCGGCCAGAGCCGTGCCGGCGAGATGCGTCGTCCGACGAGGGCGCGCAGCGATCATGGATATCTCCTAATTCCCGAAGTCCGGCGAAACTGCCGCAAGCGGATGACGAAAGAAAGCCGTCAGCCGGTGCTGTCTGGCATCCCGCATTCATATGATGACGAAAGGCTTGACCGGAAGGCTGCGAACGCGGCCATCTGCCGAAGATTTGCCATCGGCCGCTTCTAGAGCACGAAGGCCAATAGAGCACCAAGGCCTTGGCCGCCACGGAGTCCAAAGCGATGCATGCCGTCAGAACCGCTTTCGCCGCTGCCCTGCTGGCGCTTGTTGCGCTGGCTCCCGCGGGGTTGCGGGCGCAGGGTCAGCCGGCTGCGGCCGCAGCAGTGGGGCTCGAATCGCTGGTCATCGTCAGCGGCGGCACGCGCCACGCTTTCCAGGTCGAGGTGATGCGCACGCCGGACCAGCGCGCGAAGGGGCTGATGTTCCGCAACTACATGCCGGCCGACCGCGGCATGCTGTTCGATTTCGCTGCGACCGAGCCGGTGGCGATGTGGATGCAGAACACCTACATCTCCCTCGACATGCTGTTCATCCGGGCCGACGGCACGATCGCGCGCATCGCCGAGCGCACCGAGCCGCTCTCGACGCGCACGATTCCCTCGGGCGAGCCGGTGCTCTCGGTACTGGAGATCAATGGCGGCGTCAGCAAGCAGCTCGGCATCAAGCCGGGCGACAAGGTCGAGCACGCCCTGTTCAAGCGCTGAGCGCCTGTTTGGCAACTCCCTGAGCCCTCATCCTGAGGAGCCATTTCGTTAGAAATGGCGTCTCGAAGGATGCTTCAGGAGGCTCGGACGCTCACTGGAATATCCTTCGAGACGCCGCTGTCGCGGCTCCTCAGGATGAGGGCTGAGTTTCCGGACAAGCTCTGAGCGCGCGGATAGCTGCGCTGCTGCACAAGCCAGATGCCATATGATTGGCTTTCGCTTGCGGGCGCGGCCTGTGGCATGATAGCGAACCGCAACGTTTGGAATGCCTCGTCGGGGTATAGCGCAGCCCGGTAGCGCATCTGCTTTGGGAGCAGAGGGTCCCAGGTTCGAATCCTGGTGCCCCGACCATCATTCCGGATGTGTATGAAGCGGTCCGCGTCGCGGACTGCACAGGTTTGGTGACGGCAGAGCGCTTTCATGACCGCACGCATCTATCGCCCGGCCCGCACGGCCATGCAGTCCGGCACGGCCAAGACCGAGCGCTGGCTGCTCGAATACGAGCCGGAGGCGCCGCGCCAGATCGAGCCGCTGATGGGCTGGACCTCGTCCTCGGACATGAAGAGCCAGCTCAAGCTCTGGTTCGACAGCGAGGCCGAGGCTGTCGCCTACGCCACGCGCAACGGCATCGCCTATCGCGTCGAGCAGCCGAACGAGGCCAAGCGCCGCACGGTTTCCTATTCCGACAATTTCAAGTTCACGCGCGTTGGTCAGTGGACGCATTGAAGCCGACAGGCGAGGGGCTTCCCTCGCTTTCGGGCCCGTAGCTCAGATGGATAGAGCAGCAGCCTTCTAAGCTGCTGGTCGCAGGTTCGAATCCTGCCGGGCTCGCCATTGATTTCATCGCGGAAATTCCGTTTGTTCCGTGATGCATTCTGACAAGCATACTGCTGGTCATTCTGATTTTTGGCCGCCGTCCGTTCGCACGGCGCGGCGTTTGCGGGCGCCATTGGCGACCTGCTTCATCGTCTTCTTGACGTAGCGCTGCAGCACCTTCTGCGATCTGCGCCGACCAAGCGGGGATTTCGCGAACCGTCATGCCGGTGTCGCCGGTCTTTCAGGCCACCTTGGCGATTCGCTTCGCCTTACCAGCGCTCGTAATATCCCCGTCGGTAGCCGTAAGCCGGAGCCCACGGCGGCGGCCCGCCATATCCATAGCCATGGCCATAGCCGCCGCGATACCCATAACGGCGGTTGTAGTAGCGCTCACGCGCCACGTTCTCCTGGATGATGATCAGGCGCTGACGCTTCGCCTCCGTCATCGAAAAGGCGGCAGGCGCCGCGTCGAGGCGTTTGGCGATGTCCTGCGGGAGGCTCTCGGCGGCATGCGCTGACGAGGTCGCAGCAGCAAGTCCGGCGCCAAGGGCAACGAAGATAGCGATCCGACGCATTGTCACTCTCCTTTGCTCCGACAATTGAAGCAGTCAGCAGGAGAACGCCGGCTGAACGGAATTGTTCTCGGATGTTCATTTTCATGACCGATGCCGAGCCCCTGAGCCACCAGCCGGCGGCAAAGGAACGCGAGCCTTCCCCATGAGCAGAGCCCGCCTCCTGCTCAACGGAACAGGCCGCGTCCCGCCTCGTTGTAGGAGCGGGGGAGATGCGGAGAACGATCATGTTGCGGTTCGTCGCCGTTGCCGCGCTCGCGGTCACCCTTTCATCTCCGGCTCTGGCTGAGCCGGGTTTCGTCAAGACGGCCAGCCTGCCGATGCTGGGCTCCTCTTACGGGTTAAGCCCCAGGACAGCCTGTGAGCTGCCGATCAGCGTGTCGGTGCCTGCGGAGCCTGTCGCGGCGATGCCGGAACAGGCCGTGACCCTGTCGCCGCGCATGGCCCAGGCGCTCCGCGTTGGCACTCCGCCGTCTATCGACTGACAGGCGAGCCCGGGAATGGCGCCGTAGTCGCAGGGGCGGACACGGCGTCGTCCCATCGTCCACATGGGCTTATCCGGGCGTCGGCGCTTGCCGACCTCCGCCCGGCAGCGTAAACCCCGCGCGGCGCCGCCTTGATCGTGCCTGAATGGCCCGCCATCGGGCGGCAGCCGGCATTCCGGATAAGATGCGGCCGGCAGCCGCGGGGATGAATGATGTTTTCGCTCACGCCAGCGATCGACCGCCTCAAGGAAGCGGCTTCGGCCAGCCATCTGCGGGCCTGCATTGTCCTGCTGCTGCTGTCGCTCGCCGCTTTCCTGCCGGGATACAGCACGCTCCAGCCGCTCGACCGCGACGAGCCACGCTTCGCGCAGGCCAGCAAGCAGATGCTGGAGACCGGCGATTTCGTCGATATCCGCTTCCAGGACGAGGCGCGCCACAAGAAGCCGGTCGGCATCTACTGGCTGCAGAGCGCGGCGGTGAAGGCCGGCGAGACGCTCGGCGTGCCTGAGGCGCGCACGCAGATCTGGCTCTATCGCATTCCCTCGCTGGTCGGCGCAACCGCGACCGTGCTCCTGACCTACTGGGCGCTGCTTGCCTTCCTGTCGCCGCCTCTGGCTCTGCTCGGCGGGGCGCTGATGGCGGCCGCCGTGCTGCTTGGCGTCGAGGCGCGCATCGCCAAGACCGATGCGCTGCTCGCCGCCTGTGCCGTCGCCACGATGGGCGCGCTGGCGCGGACCTGGCTCGACTGGACGCGCTCGCTCGCCTTCGTGCCCGACCGGCGCAACTGGCTGGTGTTCTGGGGGGCGACGGCGCTCGGCCTGCTGATCAAGGGGCCGATCGTGCCGATGGTCTGGGGCCTCGCCATCCTCGTGCTGAGCGCGAGCCAGCGCTCTTTCCGCTGGCTGAAGCCGCTGCGTTTCGGCGCCGGCATCCTGCTCTGCCTCGTGGTCGCTCTGCCCTGGTTCGCCGCGATCATGATCAAGACCGGCGGCAGCTTCTTCGCCGACAGCGTCGGGCAGGACATGCTCGGGAAGGTCGCCGAGGGGCAGGAGAAGCACTGGGGGCCGCCCGGGCTCTATCTCGTCGTGTTCTTCGCGACCTACTGGCCGGCGGCGGCCTTCGCCGCGATGGCGGTGCCTTTCGCCTGGGTGCGCCGCAAGGAGCCGCAGATCCTGTTCCTGATCGCCTGGATCGTGCCGTCCTGGCTGGTCTTCGAGGCGGTGCCGACCAAGCTGCCGCATTACGTGCTGCCGCTCTATCCGGCGATCACCGCGCTGCTGCTGCTCGCCGTCTTGAATGGCGGCATCAACCGCTACCGGCGTGGCGCCGTGCTCACCGCCTGCCTCGTCGTGATCGTGCCGCTGGCGCTGATGGGCGCGATCCTGTTCGGCAACTGGACGCTCGACCGCGCCGTGCCGTGGCTGGCGCTGCCGTTCTTCGCGCTCGTCCTGCTGATGGGCATCAGCGTCATCGCCGCTTTCCGCAGGCAGGATTTCGAGGGCGCGCTCTGGCGCTGCATACCGGCGAGCCTGCTCTTGACCATCGCGGTCTATCCCTTCGCCATCGAGAGCCTGCGTTCGCTGAAGCTGTCGCCGCGGCTGGCCGAGGCGGCGAGGTCCGTCGGCTGCGCCGATCCGGCCGTGCTGACGCTGGGCTATCGCGAGCCCAGCCTGGTCTTCCTGACCGGCACGAAGCTGGCGATGGCTACGAGCGGCGCCGATGCAGCGGCGTTCCTGAACCAGCCCGGCTGCCGCGTCGCCTTCGTCGAACGCCGCTTCGCCGATGATTTCAAGAGCGCGCTGGCGGGCCAGAGCATCAAGCCGCGGCTCGTGACCACGGTCAACGGCTTCAACCTGAATGGCGGGCGCAGGCTGGAGATCGCCGTCTTCGCCAATTCACCCAGCTGAGAACCATTGCGCCCGAACCCCTTCTGCTCGAAGCCCTTGCCCTCTCGGCTAAGCTGACGCAGTTTGCGGGCCGTTTTTCCGGATGATCCTCCTTTGACCGAACCCTCTTCCCATCCGCTGCTCAGCGTCGTCGTGCCGGTGCGCAACGAGGTCGGCAACATCGCGCCGCTCGTCGCCGATATCGAGAAGGCCTGTGCGGCGATCGGCCCGTTCGAGGTCGTCTATGTCAATGACGGCTCGACCGACGGCACCGCGGCCGCGCTGGCCGAACTCGCCGCGACGCGGCCCTGGCTGCGCGTCGTCACCCACGCCCAGTCCTGCGGCCAGAGCGCAGCGGTACGCAGCGGCGTGCGCCATGCCCGCTCGGCGATCGTCGCGACGCTCGACGGCGACGGCCAGAACGATCCCGCCTTCCTGCCAGAGATGGTCGGGGCCCTGCAGAAGGCCGGGCTTCAGGCCGGGATGGTGCAGGGGCAGCGCGTCGGGCGCAAGGATACCGGCTTCAAGCGCTGGCAGTCGAAGATCGCCAACGGCGTGCGCGTGCGCGTCCTCAAGGACGATACGCGCGACACCGGCTGCGGGCTGAAATGCTTCCGCCGCGAGGCCTATCTCGCCCTGCCGTATTTCGACGCGCTGCATCGCTTCATGCCGGCCTTGATGGCGCGCGAAGGGCACAAGGTGCTGCATGTCGACGTGCGCGACCGGCCGCGGCTGACCGGCGTCTCGAATTACGGCTTCTTCGACCGGCTCTGGGTGGGTATCCTCGATCTTGCCGGCGTGTGGTGGCTGATCCGCCGACGCAAGCGCGTGCCCCAGATCGTCTCGGAGACGATGTGATGCTCATCGACCTGCAGCAGACCATCGGCAATTATTTCCACGACGTCTTCGTCAACAATATCGACTGGTGGGTCCTGCTCGGCGTGGTCGCGCAGGGGCTCTTCACCATGCGTTTCGTCGTGCAGTGGCTGGCGAGCGAGAAGGCCGGGCGCTCGGTCGTGCCGATGACCTTCTGGTGGTTCTCGATCGGCGGCGGCGCCCTGCTGCTGATGTATGCGCTCTACCGGCGCGACCCGGTCTTCATCCTCGGCCAGGGCTTCGGCGTCTTCGTCTATGTCCGCAACCTGCAATTCGTCCTGCGTGCCAAGGCGCGCGGCGAGGACACGAATTCCGGTCCAGGCTAGAGCCGGGTCTCAACTCCGCGAGGGCGGCGTCGCCGGCTCGGCTGCCGCCCCGTCGGCGGGCGAGGGCAGCTTGTCGGCGGCTGGTGCCTGCGGCTGGCGCATCGGCGCCGCATAGGCCGGGTAGCGTTCGCGATAGGCCTTCAGGAAGTCCGAAAGCGTGTCGGCATTCGCGGTGGCGCGCGCCATCTCGCGGATGTCGGCGGCACGCGTCCGGTCCGCTCCGGTAATGAAGGCGAAGGTGCGGGCATCGGCGCCACGCGCCATCTTCGGCGCGAACTTGCTGCGCAGCCGGTCGAGCGACAGGTTCTCGCTCGCCATCACATAGGAGACGCCGGCGCGCATCACGTCGGCGCGCTCGCTGTCGCCGAGCGTGCCGTCGCCGCGCCAGCTTTCGCCGAGCAGGCGCTCATAAGCTTCGCCCGCCTCGCGCCAGCGACGGCCGGTCCAGTAGATGTCGGCGCGCAGGCGGTCGATCTCGGGGCCGCGCTCGGCCTCCAGCATCTCCAGCGCCTGATCGGTGCGCGAGAGGTCCGAAAGTGCCTTGGCCTCCAGCAGCAGGCGGGCGCGCTTGACGTCGGCCGGCAGCTCGACGAGGCGCGTCGTCTGGAGCGCGCGGACAGCATCGGCGGGCTTGCCGCTCATCAGGTTGATCATGGCGAGCCGCGCCGCGACGGTGGAGCGCGCCGCGCCGGTGAGGCGCCGGTCCATCTGGTACTTCAGGATTTCGGCGGCCTGGTCGAGCAGGTCGAGCTCCACCAGCCGGTCGGCGAGCAGGCGTGTGATCTCGTCGCCGCGCCGGCCGATCGGCAGGAACTCCTTGAAGTCGTAGAACAGCGCCAGCGTCTCGATACGCGGCAGCTTGCCGAGCCCGCTGCCGCTGAACAGCTCGGCGAAGCGCTGGGCCGTCTCGTCATGCATGCGCCGGGTCAGCGGATCGTCGGTGAAGGTCTCGTTCGCGCGGCGTGCGACCATGAAGGCGTCGCGCCAGCGATGCTGGTCGGCATAGAGCCGGCCGAGCTCGGCCAGCGCCTCGATCTCCAGCCGCCCGCCACGCCAGATGACGGAGACCGTCTCCAGCCGGGCGATGGCCTCGTCGACCTTGATGTCGGTGCGCTTCTCGGCATCGGCGAGCTTGACGGCGCGCAATTGCGCCTCGGCGGCGATCGGGCGGCTCCTGGCCTCGAAGAGCGACTTGTAGCTGTTCATCGCGACTTCCGGGCGGCCGCCGATATCGTCGAGCCGGGCCTGCAGCAGAGCGAGATGTTCCTGATCGAAAGCGCCGCTCGGCATGTCTGCCAGAGCCTGGATCTGGCGCTCGGCCACGGCGATATCCTGCTGGGCCAGCGCGGCGCGCGCCGTCGCTTCGCGGAACATGCCCTGGAGGTCGGCCGGGTAGCGGTCGATCACGGCCTCGGCCCGGCGGAAGCCGACAAGTGCCTGGGCATTGCGGTTCATGCGCTGCTCGACCAGGGCGCGCCAGAGCCCGGTCTCGACATCGTCCTTGATCGGATCGGCATCGAAGGCCGCCAGGGCCTGCTGGTCGCGATGCATCCCGGTGGCGATGACGCCCCTGAGGAAGAGCGCCTCGCGATTGCCGCGCATCGCCTTGTCGTCGGCGAGCATGGCGTTCAGCGGGCCGGCTGCCTCGGGCATCAGGCCGTTGGCCGCATAGAAGCGGGCGAGCGCCAGCCGGGCCTCGGATTTGCGGCGGCGCGAGGCGTCGGTGACGTCGAGCAACAACGCGCGGGCCTGCTCGAGCGGGTTGCCGAGGCGCAGCCTGGCCCAGGCGTCGCCATCAAGCAGCGGCGCGAGCTCCTGCTTTGCGGCCTTCTCCTCGGCCTTGCGGTCGGGCTCGCCGATATCGAGCGAGACGTTGAGTCCGCCACTGCGGCCGATGCGGACATGTTCCGTGCCGGCGCGGACGGCGACGTCGTCGGCATGCGCCTGGACGGCCAGGCCTTGCGCGGTCGGGAGCAGGCCGAATTCGACGAACTGGTAGGGCTTGGGCGTGAGCCGGGTCGGGCCGGTCGCGGTTGCGACGGCGACGGGCAGGCCGGCGGGGCCGGCTTCGAGCCAGTGAACGCCGGTGAGCCCGGCGAGAGGCACCGCGACGATGGTCTGGCCGCGCTCGTCCATGCTGCGCTGCGGCTGGACGGGAGCGGCGGGACGGCCCGCCTCCTCGCCGAGGTCGAGCGACCAGGCCGGGCCGTTGTCGAAGAGGCGGGCCAGCGGCTGGCCGGCCAATCGGAGCTTCACGAGGGTGACCTTGCCCTCGCGGCTCACGGAGCTGTCCTCGATCAGCTTGGGCAGCACCCCGGCGAGCTTCGCGGGGTCGATCGTGTCGCGGGTGTCGAAGACCAGCGTCATCACGCTGCCATCGAGGAAGGCGGCGGCGCCCGTGGGGCGGGTGAAGCGGAAATCGAGGCGCTTGCCGTCAGCGCTGATCGCGACCGGACCCGGCGGCACTTCGGGGGCGGCGGGCGCTGCAACGGCGGCCTGGACGGCCGGCGTGGCCGGCTGAACGGCTGCGGGCTTCGCGGCAGGCTCGGTTGACGGCGTCGCGGCCGGGGCAGGGGGCGTCGGCGCGGGCGGCTTCGCGAGTTCGGCGAGTGCAGGCGCTTCCGGCTTCACGGGGCGCAGCAGATCGACGACCAGCCCGGTCTCGTCGTCGAAGCTGCGGATCTGCCAATCCTTGGGCAGGGACAGGGTCAGGCTCAGCGCTTCCTTGCCGGCATCGAGGCCGGTGAGGTCGATATCGGTCGGCAGGGCACTGCGGATCGCGCCGGCCTCGACATTCATCGGCCGGTCGAAGACCAGCTTCAGCGTGCCATCCTGCAGGTTGCTGGCGAGCTTGGTCTCCGCCGGGGCCTTGAAGATCAGGCGCTCCAAGGTCGGCAGGCTCGCCGCAGTCATCGTCAGCATGGCCGGAGGGGCAGCCGTCTGACGCGCGGCTTCCTTCGCCCGCGCTTCGGCGAGGCGCAGGCGCTCGGTCAGCTCCGCCATGGCCTCCGGCGGCGGGCCGGGCATCACGCCGGACCAGTTCTGCGGCAGGAGATCGATGAAGGCCTTGTCGCCAGCTTCGATCAGATTGGCCTTGTAGGACTGCGTCAGCGCAAAGCGCATGCCGCGCCCGTCGGGATCGACGCGGGCGACGGAGACGTAGTTCGGCAATTCGCGGGCAATGCGCGCGACATCGACCTGAACCTGGCCGCCGAAGGCGACGATCAGCACACCGTTGGCGACGCGGACGCGGGTCTGGATGGGCTCGTCGAAGGTCAGGGACAGGCGGCCGAAGCCGGCCGGCATGGCTTCGCCACGCAGGCTCGCGCCGGCCGCGAGGGCAGGCGTCTCCAGGCCGGCGGCGAGCGCAAGAGCGGCCAGCCCGATACCGAAGGCGAGGGAGCGCGACAGACGCAAACCGTGATACTCGACCCAACGCGACACTGGACCTCACCACGCCCGGAGAACGCAGCGGCCCTCCGGCACGCTAGCGCGTCAACCATAATGGCATCTTAACGGGCTCATCGGCTGCAGCGAGGGCGGACGGCCGTGGCTTCTGCGCCGGGCGGCCGCCTCTCCCGGCATTTCCCCTCCGACAGCCACGCAGGCCCCCACCGGCGGGACCGCTTTCGCCTCGGGGATCTGGCCGTTCGGGCGGCCATTGAGAAGCCGTCACCATACCAATGATGGTTTTGGATTTATTTTGGATTCCTCATTCGTATTGATGATGGCCCAATTCGAGTTGGATTTCATATTCCGCTTTCATGGCGACTTGAAACCCCAGAGATGATCGGATTTCATAATGGGAGCGATAGCTAATTTCGAGTGGCATGGCGGAATAAAGACCGGAAACGATTCCCTTGTCTTGATAACACCTGACACTGCTGTCCTAGGAATATATCAGGATGGCGATATAATAATATCGATTACATCAAAACAATATGAGCTCGTGCTCTTTCAATACTCGCGCCACTCGGTCGTGGACCTTTATGCCGTAGGGCAAATGAAGGACGTGAAATGGGATAGAACCCGTGGCTGGGTCATCCAGAAGAAGGGGACAGGCTATTTCCGCTTCACCCCGAACGGCTCAGGCTGGGGCGACAGCACGATGTATCAGATCAAGGCCAAGGGCCACGCTTCGCCGCTGACGCGGGTGATCTGCAAGGTCCATCCCCTGCCGGGTCAGGCGTTGAGCGGAATTTATTGAGGCCGCTCGCGAATTCCTAGTCTCAACGCCCTGGCTTGCCGCGCTGCTGGTTTTCGGGCCAGCCGGGTATCTCGGGAGTGAGGCTTGCTTCCTGTCTTCAGCGCTGCGGCGCGATCGCCGGGAGCTCGTTGCCGGGCAGGGGGGCTTCGTTCGCAACGCGCTCGATGGTTGCGCCGCGCCCGCTGGTCGCCAAAGCGACGGTGAGCTTCTCGGCGCGGTCGGGCGCCATCGCGGCCAGCACTTCCGACATCTTGCGCGGGTTCATCTGCTGGACGACCGGCACGAGTACCTCGAGGCCGAGCCGGTCGAAGACGCGCGCGGCGTCCTTCGGCTTCATTGCTTCGTACATGATGACGAGGTTCTTGATCGCCTTGGCCTCTTCGGCGGCGGGCTTGGCGGCGGCCGGGCCGCCGGCCTTCTCCTCCAGCGCCTTGAGATCGCCGACCCGGCCGTCGAGCTTCTTCTCGGCGGAGTTCAGCAGGCGCTCGCGCATCTCCAGCTCGCGCATCCGGCCTTCCAGCTCCTCGCGGCGCTCGCCGAGGCGCTCCAGGATCGCCTTCTCCGCGGGAGAGACGGGTTGGGCCGTGCCGTTGATGATGCCGGCCTTGTTGTTGGGGTTGGCGGCGCGGGCGGCTTCCAGCTTGGCCTCGGCCTCCTTCTTCTCCTGCTCCTTCTTCGGATCGGGAGCGGGGACGGAGCCGGTCGTCTCCGGATCGAAGATGTCGGGCCTGGCCTTGCCGATGCTCTTGGTGGCGGTCTGCGCGAACAGCGGCGCGTTGGGCGGGATATGGCCGGGCGTGGACTCCGCCGTCCAGGCAAGCAGCTTCAGCGCCAGGAGACCCATGGCGCCGAGAATCACTGCAGGCAGGAGGCGGGGCCGTTCGATCACGCAGCCTGTTCCTCAAGGCGGCGGGCGGCGCGGGCACGGATGGCGGCTGCCGACTGGGCCGCGCTCTCAAGGCGGGAGACCGGGGCCGGCACGGCGGCGGCCTCGACCGAGGCTTCCTTGGCGCCGACCAGGGTCGCGGCGCTGACGATCTGGCCGATTCGCTCCATCACGGCCTGACCGGCCTCGACCTGGGCGGCGAGATCGGCGGCGTAGCGCTCGGCGGTGCGCAGGCGCTCTTCAAGCGTGCGGTCGCAGTCGCCGAGCGTCGACTTGAGGCCGGCGATGGCGCGCTCGGCATTGTCGGTCGCGGTGATCAGCGCGCCGACGGTCTGGCGCATGCCGGCCTCGTCCGCCTTCAGGCGCTCGATGCGCTTGGTCAGGATGAAGCAGGTGATGATGGTGGCGACGAGAAGCGAGGCAACAAGCACGTCGGCGATGAGGTTGATCGTCATGTGTCCTCTTCAGGTGGTGGCGCCGAGATGGCTGGCGAGGCTGTCGAAGGCCGCTAGCGTCGTCTTGGAACGGCGGAGCGGGTTGACCACCTGCACCGCGATCTTGTCGTCGACCCGGCCGATGCGGCCCTCGGTGACGACGAAGTCGCCGCAGCGCAGCGAGACGATCGAGTCCGGGCGGGCGTCGAACATCAGCGTGTCGCCGATCTCCAGCTTCATGACGCGCTTCAGCGGCAATTGCGTCTCGTGGAGCACGCAGGTGACGTCGACATCGGCCTGCCAGACCTCCGTCGCGAGATGGTTCTCCCAGGTCGGATCGCGCCCGAGCTTCTCACCCATGAAGCTTTCGAGCAGCAGTTCACGGATCGGCTCGATCGTGGCGTAGGGCAGGAGGATGTGCAGCGCGCCGCCGCGGCCTTCCATGTCGAACTTCAGCTCGACGCGGATCGCGGCGTTGGCGGGCCGGGAGATCGAGACGAAACGCGGATTGGATTCGACGCGGTCAACCGTGAAGGTCACCGGCGAGAGCGGCTTGAAGGCGGCCTCGGCATCGCCCAGCACCAGCTCGATCACGCGGCGGACCATGCGGATCTCGATGGAGGTGAAGGGGCGGCCGTCGATGCGCGGCGCCGGCTGGCCGCGCTTGCCGCCGAACATCGCGTCGAGCACCGAGTAGATCAGCGCGGATTCGATGGTGATGAGGCCGAAATTGTCCCATTCCTCGGCCTTGAACACCGAGAGCAGCGCGGGCTGCGAGATCGAGTTGACGTAGTCGCCGAAGCGCACCGAGCGGATGCTCTCCAGCGTGACCTCGACATTGTCCGTGAAGAAGTTGCGCAGGCTGGTCGAGAGCAGGCGCACCAGACGCTCGAAGATGATCTCGAGCATCGGCAGACGCTCGTAGGCGACCGAGCCGGAATCGACGATCGCCTGAATGCCGTTGCGGGCATCCTTGTCGTCGCCGCTGGAGAAACCGAGCATCGTGTCGATTTCTTCCTGCGACATCAGGCGGTCGGTACCGCCTTCCTGCTCGCCATCCTCCTCGATGATGTCGGGCATCGTGGCCCAGCCGGCCGCCATCCCTTCCGGGGTCAGCGGCTCGTCGCTCGGCGTATTCTTGTCGCGCTCGGTGCTCATCGTTCCGCCGTCATCTCGGTGCGGTCAGGGCCGGAATCCGGCTCACTGCACCAGCAGTTCCTTGAACAGCACGGCATCGACCTTGGCCGGATGGACGGTCAGGTTGACGCGGCGCAGCAGCTCTTCCTTCAGGCGGTACATGCCGGCCGAGCCTTCGAGGTCGGAGGGGCGCAATTCGCGCATGAAGACCTGGAAGGAGTCCTCGATGCGCGGCAGCAGCGGCCTGACCTGATCGGCCGCCTTCGCATCGGCGATTTCCAGCACGACCTTGATCTTCATGACCGGCTGGCGGTCCTGGCCGGCATTGGACATGCTGATCATCATGTCCTTCATGTCGAGGAAGGCGATCGGGTTCTTGGCCTTGGCGGCGGCCTCGGCGGCCGCGATCTGCTCGGGCGATGGCTTCTTCAGGAAGAACCAGCCGCCACCGCCGGCAGCCGCCAGCAGCACCACGCCGCCGATGATGATGAAGAGCTTCTTCTTGCTCTTCGGCGCCTCTTCGCCGGCAGCGCCTTCCTCTTTCGCCTTGGCTTTCTTCGCCATCTCGTCACGCGTCCCGGGCCGTCGGGCCGCGTTCTGCCGCCCCTTGAGCCACCTTCCCCAATTACGGTTAACGCGTCGTTAAGGGCGGCAGAATTTGCCGGGCGTTTCTTGCCGCTCCAGCAGCTTGTGCCGTGGTGCGGCTGGGGGCGCCTCCATGACGATATTCAATGATGTCAGTGGCTTAGATGGATTAACCATGCTGGCACGACGCTTGCCGGTACTGGGCCGTGGCGACTGCGCTGGGGAGCGTCGAGGTTGCCGCGGGACAAGATCGGGAGTTGAGCCGTGGAGAACGCGCTTCTCATCGGCCTGTCGCGTCAGGTGGCTCTGGCGCGCGAGCTGGACGTCATCGCCAACAACATGGCGAATGTCGGCACCAATGGATTCAAGGCGCGCAGCGCGCGCTTCAACGAATTCCTCATGCCCGGCGCGAAGGCCGATGCCTTCAAGCCGGCCGACAGGCCGCTGTCCTATGTCATCGACAAGGGCACGCCGCTCGATCTGTCGCAGGGCACGATGGAGATGACGGGCAACCCGCTCGACGTCGCGCTGAAGGGCGACAACTACCTCGTTGTGCAGACGCCGAACGGCGAGCGCTACACCCGCGCCGGTTCCCTCAATATCGACCGGCAGGGCCGGCTCGTGACCCAGACCGGCCTGCCGGTGATGGGCGAAGCCGGGCCGATCGCCTTCGGCTCCAGCGAGCATTCCATGCGCATCGCCGCCGACGGCACCGTGAGCAGCGACCAGGGCACGCGCGGCAAGCTGCGCCAGGTCCGCTTCGCCGATCCGGCGACGCTGGCGAACGAAGGCACCAACCTGTTCTCCTCCACCGTCGCTGCCCAGCCGGCCGGCCCGGAAGCGCGGCTGGAGCCCGGCGCGATCGAGCGCTCCAACGTCAAGGCCGTGGTCGAACTGACCCGCCTGATGGAGGTGCAGCGCAACTACCAGAGCGTCGCCAACATGATCAGCAAATCCGATGAACTGCGCAGCCGGGCGATCTCGCGCCTGGCCGACCAGCAAGCCTGATAGCGGAAGGGAGCACGCACCATGCGCGCCATGCAGACAGCCGCGACCGGCATGATGGCCCAGGAGATGAACGTCCAGGTCATCTCCAACAACATCGCGAACGTCCGGACCACCGGCTACAAGCGCCAGCAGATCCATTTCCAGGATCTGCTCTACGAACATTTCCGGCGCGCCGGCTCGGCCACCTCCGACCAGAACACCCAGGCGCCTGCCGGCACCTTCATCGGCTCCGGCGTCAAGACGGTCTCGACCGGCCGCGTCATGACCCAGGGCAACATCACCCCGACCGAGAAGCCCTACGACCTCGCCATCCGCGGCGAGGGCTTCTTCCGCATCCGCATGCCGGATGGCCGCACCACCTATAGCCGCGACGGTTCGTTCGACCTCGACGCGCAGGGGCAGCTCGTCACCCGCGACGGCTATCAGGTCGAGCCCGGCATCACCGTGCCGAACAACGCCTCCAGCGTCAGCATCAACGCGCAGGGCATCGTCGAGGCGATGGTGCCGGGGCAGACTGCGCCGCAGCAGCTCGGCCAGATCCAGCTCGTGCGCTTCGTCAACAAGGTCGGCCTCGAGTCGATCGGCGACAACCTTTATGTCGAGACGGCGGCTTCGGGCCAGCCGATCGACGGCTTCGGCGGCGGCGAGGGCTTCGGCACGCTGCAGCAGAACTATCTCGAAGAAGGCAACGTCCAGGCGGTTACCGAGCTGTCCTCGCTGATCGCCGCGCAGCGCGCCTACGAGATGAACTCCAAGGTCATCACCGCCGCCGACCAGATGATGTCGGCGACGACCCAGATGTTCCGCGGTTAAGGGGGCAAGCATCATGATCCGCCTGTCCCTGGTCGCCTTGCTGCTCTCCGGCACCGCCGCCTTCGCCGCGCCGCAGCAGGCCCAGCCCGCGCCGGTCGCGATGGCTTCGGCCGTTGCGGCTCCCGCCGCCGCCATGCTGCCCTCCAAGCTCCAGCTGCGCCCCGAGATCAATCTCGGCCGCGACCTCGTCACCTTCGGAGACCTCATCCCCGGACTTGCCGGCGAGGCTGCCGCGACCGCCGCCTTCCGGGCGCCGGCACTGGGCGAGACCGGCACGATCCAGGTCGCCCGCATCGTCGAGGCCGCCCGCGCCGCCGGCATCGTTCGCGATGCCAGCGAGATCCAGAGCCAGGGCTTCGCCCAGGTCGTGGTGACGCGGGCCGCGCGCCGTGTCACGGCGCTCGACCTCGAAGCCGCCGTGAAGGCCGGCTTGCAGGAGCGCTTCGGCGTCGATGCCCGCATCTTCGCGCTGGCGATCGATGGCGGGGCGCCGAGCGTCGCGGTCGAGCCTGAGCTGACCGGCGATGTCACCGTGGTCGATCTCTCCTTCGATGCCCGCTCCCGGCGCCTGCAGGCGCGGCTCGCGGTGCCCGGCAGCACGGCGCTGCGTCTGAAGCCGCTGCGCATCTCCGGCCAGCTCGTCGAGACCATGGAGGTCGTGGTGCCCAAGCGCCTGATCGCCCGCGGCGAGACGCTCGGCAAGGACGACGTCACCGTCGAGCGCCGCCCGCGCGAGGGGCAGGGCGGCGAGATCATCGGCGATGTCCGCGCCGCCATCGACAAGGTGGCGCGCCGCGCCCTGCTCGCCGGCGTGCCGCTGCGCGGCAGCGACGTCCAGCGCGAGGAGATCGTCGGCAAGGGCGACCTCGTCACCATCGTCTACGAGGCACCGGGGCTGCTGATCACCCTGCGCGGCAAGGCCAGCGAGGCCGGCGCGATGGGCGATGTCGTCTCCGTCACCAATCCCCAGTCCAAGCGCGTGCTGCAGGCCAAGGTCACCGGCCCCGGACGGGTCTCCGTCCAGCCGTCCGTTGCCGGCCGCGTCGCCAGCGCCCAGTAAAGTTTCGTGGAAACCGCCATGTACGCCAACCGTCTCGCCAAGCTTTCCGGCCTCCTGCTGCTGACCGCCTCGCTGGGCGCCTGCGGCATCGGTGATCGCCTCGCCAATGTCGGCCAGGCGCCGACGCTCTCGCCGATCGAGGACCCGACGGCTGCCAAGGGCTACAAGCCGGTGCAGATGCCGATGCCGGAGGTGGCGCATGCCTCCTACGCGCCGAATTCGCTCTGGCGCACCGGCTCGCGCGCCTTCTTCAAGGATCAGCGCGCCCGCAATGTCGGCGATCTCGTCACCGTCAAGGTCAAGGTCACCGACCGGGCCCAGCTCAACAACACCACCAAGCGCAGCCGCAAGAACGGCGAGGATCTCGGCGCCGAGAACGCATTCGGCATGGAGAACAAGCTCGACAAGTACTTTGCCGACGGCGTCAAGGCTTCCTCGCTGCTGAAGCTCGATTCCGATTCCTCGAGCGAGGGCTCGGGCTCGGTCAACCGCTCCGAGACGCTGGCGACCAATGTCGCGGCCGTCGTCACCCAGAACCTGCCCAACGGCAATCTCGTGATCGAGGGCAAGCAGGAAATCCGCGTCAATTTCGAGGTGCGCGAGCTGATCGTCGCCGGCGTGATCCGGCCCGAGGACATCGAATCCGACAACACCATCGATTCGACCAAGATCGCCCAGGCCCGCATCGCCTATGGCGGCCGCGGCCAGATCACCGATGTCCAGCAGCCGCGCTACGGCCAGCAGGTGATGGATATCCTGCTGCCCTTCTGACCTCTCCACCGGAATCCCGGACGGCGCGGAACGCTCCCCCTTGTCTCCGCGCCGCACGGGCGGCGGTCTCTCCCGAGCCGCCACCATCCCGGCCGCCTGCCACGCTCCCCAAGCTCAAAAAGCCGGCGGCCCGAAGCCCCGCGTTCTCCCGACGCGGGGCTTTCCTTGGCTCCTCGAAGCCATCTCACCTGGAGCAGCTTGCACCAGATGGTGCATCGGCGCTCTGCACGACCTGCTCCCAGTCTGAATTGACGCCGGGCATGTTGACCTTGGGACATCCTTGCGTTGTGATGACGCTGGATTTGCCGCCTCGACGAGACTCGAGCGGGACTGCGCGGCAGCTCTGACTATGCCTCCGGCGACAGGAGTATCGTCATGAATGCCGCCGTGAACCCCGCCGCCCCTCATCACCTGCCGAGCTTCATCACCGCGCCGGGCGGGACGGACTACCTGATGGTGATCGCGGCGATCATCCTCATCGGGGCTGTGCTGGGCATCGGGCTGCTTTTCCTGCGCCTTCACACCTTGCCCGAGCGGATGGCGCACAAGACCCACAAGATCCAGTTCGAGGTCGTCGCCGTTCTCGGCTTGCTCGCGCTCTTCACGCATATCCACGCGTTCTGGGTCGCCGGACTGCTGCTCGCCCTGATCGATCTGCCCGACATTCCAGGAATGTTCGGCCGGATGGCCGGCTCCCTCGAGAAGATAGCCGGCATCGCGCCGGGCACCGGCGGGGATGCGGCATCGGACGCGGAGACTGCCGTCCCGGGGCCGGACGGGATTGCTCCTTACGCTGGCGCCAGCGTCGAGGAGAAGAACCATGCTTGAGCTTCTCGTCTGCGCGCTCTTCACGCTCCTCCCCGATTATCTTTATCGCCGCTATGGCCAGGGCAAGCGGTTCGGCCGCGAGCTCACGCTCTATTCCGTCTGGTTCGAGCTGCGCTGGGGCCTCGTCACCTGCGTGATGCTGACGGTCGGCCTCATCACCGTGATCTTCTACAACCACCCCTCGACGACCAGCGCGACGGTGTTCTTTCGGACGGTCCCGATCGTGCCGGAGATCAATGGCCGGGTCGCGCAGGTTCATGTCGGTTACAGCGCGAAGATCGAAAAGGGCGCGCCGATCTTCACGCTCGACAGCAGGAGCCAGGAGGCTGCCGTCGAGGCCACCCGACGCAAGATCGCCGAGGTCGACGCGGCGCTGGCGGTCGCGAAGGCCGATATCCTGGCTTATGACGGCAAGATTCAGGAGGCGAGGAGCGCGCTGCAGCAGGCGCTCGACGAACTGCAAACCAAGCGCGAGCTGAGACAGCGCAATGAGAATGTCGTCGCGACCCGCGAGCTTGAGCGGCTTGAGAATATCGTCGCCGGGCGCGAGGCTGCGGTTGCGTCTGCGACGGCCTCGCAGGCGGCCGCCCAGACGAAGATCGTGACGCTGCTGCCGGCCGAGCGCGCGAGCGCCGAGGCAGCATTGGTCCAGGCCGAGGTGGAACTGGGCAAGACTGTGGTGCGGGCCGGTTTCACCGGGCATGTCGAGCAGTTCTCGTTGCGGGCTGGCGATGTCGTCAATCCCTTCATGCGCCCGGCCGGGATCATCATCCCTGAAGAAGCGGGCCGGGGCAGGATGCAGGCCGGCTTCGGTCAGATCGAAGCGCAGGTGATCAAGGTCGGCATGGTCGCCGAGGTGACCTGCATCTCGAAGCCCTGGCAGGTCATCCCGATGGTGGTGGTGGGCGTGCAGGATTTCATCGCCGCTGGCCAGATCCGCAGCGGAGAGCAACTGGTCGATGCACAGCAGGTGATCCGGCCGGGAACAATCCTCACCTACCTCGAGCCGCTCTATCAGGGCGGGCTCGACGGCGTGACGCCCGGCAGCAGCTGCATCGCCAACGCCTATAGCAACAACCACGATATCATCGCCGCGAAGGAAACCGGCACGCTGCGTCGTATCGCGCTCCATGCCGTCGATGCGACCGGGTTGGTCCATGCCATGCTGCTGCGCATCCAGGCGCTCGTCCTGCCGGTCAAGACTCTCGTCTTCAGCGGGCACTGAGGACGAGGACAGGCGCTAGTCCTCGGAGCGGCCGCTGGAGTCGCGGTTGCGCTCATATCGCTTCTTCAGCGGGAAGGGCGGCAGCCAGGCTTCGCGGCGGATGGTCCAGAGCTCGTAGGTCGGCACGAGCTGGTCCGGCGCATCCAGCGAGCCGAGATTGATCTCGACCTCGTCGCCGCTGCGCCCGAAGACCGTGGAGCCGCAGCGGGGGCAGAAGGACCGCCCGCCATAGTCACGGGCTTCGCCCTCGATCGTCACCGCGTCCTGCGGGAAGATCGCCGACGCATGGAAGAGGGCGCCGTGATATTTGCGGCAATCGAGGCAATGGCAGATGCCGACCCGATAAGGGCGCCCCGTTGCCACCACCCGGATGTCGCCGCACCGGCACCCGCCTGTGAAACGGTCCATGCAGCATCTCCTTCCGTTCAGTCGCGGCTCCCCGCAAAACGTACTGCCGAAGCGGCGGTTCCCGTACGCGAAAGGCCCCACGCCTGCCGGCGCGGGGCCTTTCGAAAAGCTGCGAGAGCCTGCCGTCGCTCAATCGTCGCGGAAGACGCGCTCGTTGCGCTCGTGGCGCTCCTGCGCTTCCAGCGAGAGGGTCGCGATCGGGCGGGCTTCCAGGCGCTTGAGCGAGATCGGCTCGCCGGTCTCCTCGCAATAGCCGTAGGAGCCGTCGTCGATCCGGGCGATGGCGGCGTCGATCTTGGCGATCAGCTTGCGCTGCCGGTCACGGGCGCGCAGTTCGATGGCGCGATCGGTTTCGGAGGAAGCCCGGTCGGCGATGTCCGGGTGATTCTCGCTCTCGCTCTGCAGGGTGACCAGGGTTTCCTTGGCTTCCCGCAGGATCTCGTCCTTCCAGGCGAGGAGCTTGCCGCGGAAATATTCGCGTTGACGATCGTTCATGAACGGCTCGTCATCGCTCGGTTTGTAATCCGCCTCGAGGATGATCTGCTTCGACATGGGCGCGCTCTCTAGTTTGTCGCCTCACGCACCCATCGGCTGTGCCGCGGGAGGGGAGCCGATTTGGCGCCCTTATAGCGATCAGTCTCAAGCGGAACAATCGCTTCCGACAGGACTTCAACGGCTTCGTGAAAAGACATGCCGAATGCCCGATCCGAAGGCGGTTTCGCACTCCAATGCCTCAATCCAGTGCGCGGATCGCGCGGGAGAGATCGGCTTCGATCAGGCGCGCGATCGGCTGCCGGTAGTGGGTATGGTCGAAGAACAGATTCGAATCGTGCATCTCGGGCCGGTCGACGCGCCAGTCGAGCAGTGTCGTGCGCGGGCGGCGCGCCGCAAAATCGGCGAAGGCCTTGCGGCAGGCCGCGTCGGCGGCTGCGTCCCGGCTGCCGGGGCGAGGCAAGGCGGTGGTGTAGGCGGGAGGGCGCAGCAGAATCAGCGCGGTTCCGGCCGGCGCGGACGCCATGAGCTTTTCCAGCGCGGCGGCGGCCGGGAAGGGGCCTTCGACATTGCCGCCACCGACCTCCATGGTCTCGCGCAGCTTGGCGCGCAGATCGGGGTTGGTCTCATAGCCCTGGTCGCGATAGCCCGCCTCATAGTCCCAAAAGCCGTCGGTGCGGGCGCGATCGGGGTTTCGTGACAGGAGATAGCCGAAGCGGCGAGTTACCTCTTCGAGCAGGTCATAGCGCATCAGGCCGCCGAGATAGTCGCCGAGGCTGCGGCTGAAGAGCCAGAACGGAAACGGCTTGTTGTTGGGCATGTCCGGATTGGGCGTGCACCAGGTGGCATCGATGCCGACAATCATCGCCTTAGCCGGCTGCGTCCGGTGACGCAGGAACCAGTCCATCGTGGTCAGGCCCTCTTTCGGGCCCGAGGCGGGCGCGATCAGGGAGACGAAGGACAGGCCGGTTTGGCCGTCGAGCCGCTCGGGCGACAGCAGCTGGACATGGGAGTTGCCGAAGATTGCGGCATTGAACGCGGGATCGCGGCCGCGGCTGGGGGCGGCCGTGCGGGGCCCCTGCGGGCGCACGCCGTCCTTGAGATGCAGGGGCGAGCGGCCGGTGTCGTAGGGGTCGATCAGGAAGGCCGTCGCCAGGAAGGCGGCCGACAGCAATGCGACCGCTCCCAGGAGCGTCACGACGAAGTTCGTCCACCGGGCCGCCGAAGCCGGCACGCCGGCCTGCTCAGAACTGGAAGTAGATGAACTCATAATTGGCGTCTTCGCCGATCTTCAGCAGGATGATGACGAACAGGAGCCCGCACAGGACCGCCAGCCAGCGGGCCGGCGGCATTTTGTGGGCGAGGTTCCAGGCGGTGGGGCCGATGATGGCGAAGGCGGCGGCCGGCAGCAGGGCGCGCCACTTGAAGCCGGTGCCGACGGGGCCGAAGCCGAACAGGCCCTTGTAGATGGCGAGCGCGGCCTGAAAATTCGTGGCCCGGAACAGGACCCAGCACAGGGCCACGAACAGGAAGGTCAGCAGCCAGCCGAGTGCGGCCGGCATCGGCAGGTTGGCCCGGCGCCAGAACAGCGCGACGATCAGCGCCAGTCCATGCGCCACGCCCCAGGCGACGAAGGTGAGGCCGGCGCCGTGCCAGAGCCCGCCCAGCGCCATGGTGGCGAAGAGCGCCCAGATCTGCGTCGGCAGGCCGCTGCGCGAGCCGCCGAGCGGGATGTAGAGATAGTCGCGCAGGAAGCGCGACAGCGTCATGTGCCAGCGCCGCCAGAAATCCTGGATCGATAGCGAGCGATAGGGAGCTTCGAAATTCTGCGGCAGCACGACGCCGAAGAGCAGGGCAAGGCCCAGCGCCATGTCGGTATAGCCGGAGAAGTCGAAATAGATCTGGAAGGTGAAGGCGAGCGTCGCCTGCCAGGCTTCCGCCATGCTGATGACCTTGCCGGCCGCAGCCGCGGCGAAGACAGGGTTGGCGTATTCGGCAAGCGGATCGCCGATCAGCACCTTCTTGGCGAGACCGAAGGTCAGCAGCATCAGCCCGCGCGCGATCCGCTCGGCCGCGTCCGGGCGCTGATAGGGCCGCTGGTCGAACTGGTGCATGATCTCGCGCCAGCGCACCAGCGGGCCGGCGAGCACCTGCGGGAAGAAGGCGATGTAGAGCGCGTAACGGACGAGATCGTAGCGCGGCGCCTGCCCGCGCCGAAGATCCGTCAGGTACATGATGTGGTGGAAGGTGAAGAAGGAAATGCCGAGCGGCAGCGCGATATCGAATTTCGGCGCTGGCAATCCGGGAATCATTCCAGCGAGATCGGCGAAGAAGTTGAAGTACTTGAACACCGCGAGCACGGCGAGGTTCAGTATGATCGCAAGCGTGATCAGAACGCTCGACCTGGTCTTCTGGAAAGCCTCGGCGATCAGCCAGTTCAGCCCGATCGAGAGCGCCAGCAGCGGCAGGAAGCGCCAGTCCCAATAACCGTAGAAGGCGAAGGACAGCACGACCAGAACCGGCAGCCGCAGGCTCGGCGCAAAGCGCTCCGCCCCCCAGTGAAGGGCGAGCGCGAGCGGCAGGAAGGCAAGCAGGAAGGCGAAGGAATTGAAGAGCATCGGGCGGGAAGCGGATCAAGGGATGGCTGCCGCCTTAGACCATTATCGGCGGCGAGTCATGTCGTGGCTGGCCTCAAGCGAGCGGGCGTGTGTTTGGGTTTGCCGGAAACACCGCGATCGTCATGCTCGCCCTTGTGGCGAGCATTCACGTCTTGAACACCGTGCGGCTCGAAGGAAGGCGTGGATGGTCGGGACAGGCCCGACCATGACGGGAGGGGAATTCTCGATAGGTAAGATTTCAATCAATCGATTGATTGAATACTCCGACAATGCTACAGAGACCGCATGAAAGCCATTTCTGACAAGGATGCAGGAACGCGCGAGGCGCTGATCCGGGCCGGGCTCGACCTGTTCGGGCGGCACGGCTTCGAGGCGAGCTCGATCCGCGAGATTGCCCTAGTGGCCGGCGTCAACAGCGCCGGCATCGCCTATCATTTCGGCGGCAAGGACGGCCTGCGCCAGGCCTGTGCCGAGGCGGTCGTCGCGACGATGAAGCAGCGGGTGTTCGGTGCCGCCGCTGCGGTGCCGCCGCTCGACGGGCTCGCGCCTGAGATGGCGGTCGAGCTGCTGCTCGGCGTCGTCGGGCGCGTCGCCGCCTTCGCGACGCAGGCGCAGGAAAGCGAGACCATCGCCCGCTTCGTCCTGCGCGAGATGATGGAGCCGACCTCCGCCTTCGAGACGCTTTACGAGGGGCTGGTCGGCCCGGTCCATGGCCAGCTCTGCCGGCTCTGGGCAGGGGCGACCGGCATGGCGCCGGAGGCGCAGGAGACGAAGCTCGCGGTCTTCGCGACGATCGGGCAGGTGCTCTATTTCCGGCTCGCCCGGCCCGCCGTGATGCGGCGCATGGGCTGGGCCGCCATCGGCCCGGCTGAGAGCGAGGCGATCGCCGGAGTTATCCGCGCCAATATCCGCGCGAGCATCGCTGCCATGCGGGAGAACAGGTCATGATCCTCGGCTTCCTCTGTTCCTTCGGGCTCATCGCCGGGAGCTTCTCCGCCTGCGGCGGCGATACCGTCCGGATCGCCGGCTATGTCGAGGGCGAATATGTCCGGCTCGGCCCGATCGATACGGCCCGGATCGAGCATATCGATATCCGCCGCGGCGATCGCGTCGAGGCCGGCAAGGTCGTTGCCGGGCTGGAGACGACCGATGCCGAGAACGCGGTTCGGGAGAGCGAGGCGCGACTGGTCCAGGCGCAGGCGCAGCTCGACAATCTGCGCAGCGGCAAGCGGCCGGAGGAGATCGCGGTGATCGAGGCCAATCTGGCCTCGGCCAAGGCGCAGCAGCGCGAGGCCGAGCGGGCGCTGGAGCGCCGGCAGGACCTGTTGCGGCGCGGCGTCTCGACCCAGGCCGATTTCGACCAGGCGGAAACGGCGCGCGATGTCGCGGCGGCGAGCGTGCGCCAGAATGCAGCCAATCTCGATGTGGCGCGCCTGCCGGCGCGGCCGGATGAGATCAAGGCGAGCGAGAACGCGGTCGAGCAGGCCAAGGCCGCCCTGGCGCAGGCGCGCTGGCGGCTGTCGCAGCGCCAGCTCGTCGCGCCCTCGGCCGGGCGGGTGAGCGACGTGCTGCGCCGCGTCGGCGAGCTCGCGGGGCCGAGCGCGCCGGTGCTGCTGATGCTGCCGGACGGCGCGGCCAAGCTGATGCTCTACGTGCCGGAGGTGCGGATCTCCGGCGTGACCACAGGCATGAAGCTCGATGTCCGCTGCGACGGCTGCGCGCCCGGGCTGACTGCGACCGTGACCTATGTCTCGCCGGAGCCCGAATTCACGCCGCCGGTGATCTATTCGGCGCAGACGCGCCAGAAGCTGGTCTATCTGGTCGAGGCCCGGCCGGATGGCGGCCCGCAATCGGCCCTGCAGCCCGGCCAGATCGTCGATGTGACGCTCAGGGGACAGCGGTGAACGCGCCGCTCGCCATCGATGTGCGCGGCATGACCAAGCGCTTCGGCAAGCGCACGGTGGTCGACGATGTCGATCTTGCGGTGGCGACGGGCGAGATCGTCGGCTTCCTCGGCCCCAACGGCTCGGGCAAGACCACGACGATCCGGATGATCTGCGGTCTGCTCAAGCCCGATGCCGGGGAGGGCACCGTGCTCGGGCTCGATGTCCGCACCCAGAGCGCCGCGATCAAGCGCCAGGTCGGCTACATGACCCAGCGCTTCTCCTTCTACGAAGACCTGACCATCGCCGAGAACCTCACTTTCGTGGCGCGGCTCTACGAGCTCGATCCGGTCGACGAGGCCGTCGCGAAGACGCTGGACGGGCTTGGCCTCACCTCGCGCAAGGACCAGCTTGCCGGCACGCTCTCGGGCGGCTGGAAGCAGCGCCTGGCGCTCGCGGCCTGCATCATGCACCAGCCCAAGCTCCTGCTGCTCGACGAGCCGACGGCCGGCGTCGACCCCAAGGCGCGGCGCGAGTTCTGGGACGAGATCCATCGTCTCGCCGGCGACGGGCTGACCGTGCTGGTCTCGACCCATTACATGGACGAGGCCGAGCGCTGCCACCGCATCGGCTACATCGCCTATGGCCGCATGCTGGCGACGGGGACGGTCGAGGAGGTCGTGCAGGGCTCCGGGCTCGTGACCTATGTCGTGCATGGCGCGCTGAGGCCCGAGCAGATGCGGGCGCTCTCGGCGGCTGATGGCGTCGAGCAGGTGGCGCCCTTTGGCGCGACGCTGCATGTCGTCGGCACCGACCGGGGCAAGTTGGAAACGGCGCTGGAGCCGCTCAAGCGCGAGGCCGGGATCAAGGTCGAGCCCGGCGAGACCAGCCTCGAGGATGTCTTCATCAAGTTCATGACCGGCGCGCAGGAGCGGGCGGCATGACCGGCCTGTTCTCGCCCCGCCGGCTCGGCGCGATGCTGGCCAAGGAGTTCGTGCAGATGCGGCGCGACCGCATCACCTTCGCGATGATGCTGGCGGTGCCGATCCTCCAGCTCCTGCTCTTCGGCTATGCGATCAACAACGATCCGCGCGGCCTGCCGGCGGCGATCCTCGCGCTCGGGCAGGACCGCTATACCCGCGCCGTGGTCTCGGCGCTGGAGGTCTCGAACTATTATCGCTTCGGCGAGCGCCCGCAGAGCGCGGCCGAGGCCGAGAGCCTGATGGCCAAGGGCGAGATCTCCTTCCTCGTCACCATTCCCAGCGATTTCGGCGCCCGCGTCGAGCGTGCGGACGAGCCGCGCATCCTGGTCGAGGCCGATGCGACCGATCCTGCCGCGGCAAGCGGCGCCGTCTCGGCGCTCGGCACCATCGCCAGCCGGGCCTTGCAGCGGGCGCAGGGGCGCGAGCCGGTCACCGATCCGGCCGGGGCCGGCGGCGACAGCCTCTCCTTCGTCGTGCACCGGCGCTACAATCCGGAGAACATCACCCAGTACAACATCGTGCCCGGCCTGCTCGGCGTCATCCTGCAAATGACCATGGTGATGATGACGGCGATGGCGCTGACCCGTGAGATCGAGCGCGGCACGATGGAGAACCTGCTCGCGATGCCGGCGACGGCGGGCGAGATCATGCTCGGCAAGGTCTTGCCCTATCTCGCCATCGGCGCCGTGCAGGTGGTGATCGTGCTGGGTGCGGCGAAGCTGCTCTTCGCCGTGCCCTTCCTTGGCGGGCTCGGGCTTCTGCTCACCTGTGTGCTGATCTTCGTGCTGGCGCTGGTTTTGCTCGGCTACACGATCTCGACGGTGGCGCGCACGCAGCTCCAGGCGATGCAGCTCACCTTCTTCTTCTTCCTGCCCTCGCTGATGCTGTCCGGCTTCATGTTCCCCTTCGCCGGCATGCCGGGCTGGGCGCAGGCTTTGGGCGAACTCTTCCCGCTGACGCATTTCCTGCGGATCATCCGGGCGATCATGCTGAAGGGGGCGGGCCTCGCCGATATCGGCGACGAGGTCTTTTATCTCAGCCTGTTCGTACCGGTTTATGCGGGGCTCGCGCTGATGCGGTTCCGGAGCACGCTGGACTGAAAAGAGCTGTCGCGCCGCATGCAGGTCGCAATAGTGACTTGCAAAATGATAGTTACTGCATTAGCTGGGGCGCATGCAGCCCCGGCTCATCCCGCTTGCCGAATGTCCCTGCGCCCGCGCCGTCGAGGCCGTGGGCGAATGGTGGAGCATCCTGATCCTGCGCGATGCGCTGCAGGGCTTCACCCGCTTCGACGAATTCCAGCGCAGCCTCGGCATCGCGCCCAACATGCTGGCGCGGCGGCTGAAGCATCTCACCGAAGCCGGGCTGTTCGAGCGGCGGCTCTATAGCGAGCGGCCGAAGCGCTACGAGTATGTGCTGACGGAGAAGGGCAGGGACTTCTTTCCCGTCGTCGCGGCGCTGGTCGCCTTCGGCAACCGCCATCTCGCGCCGGAGGGGCAGGCCCTGCTGCTCGCCGATCGCGAAAGCGGGCGGGCCGTCGTGCCGGCCTATGCCGATGCGCAGAGCTTGCAGCCCGTGAATCCCGACAACGTCACCGTCATCGCCGGCCCGCAGGCCAGCCCCGGCATGCTGCAACGCCTCGCCATCGTGGCGGCGCGGGATGCGGTTGCGCCGGCCTCACGCATATAGGAGCTTTCCATGCGCCGTATCGTCGTCACCGGAATGGGCGTGGTCTCGCCACTTGGCTGCGGAACCGAGATCGCCTGGCAGCGCCTGCTCGCGGGGCGCTCCGGCCTGCGCCGCCTGCCGGATGCGATCGTAGAAACCTTGCCGGCCAAGGTCGCCGGCGTCGTTCCGTCCAAGGCCGAGGATCCCGAGGGCGGATTTGACCCCGAGGCGGTGATCGCGCCGAAGGACCAGCGCAAGATGGACCGCTTCATCCAGTTCGCGCTGGTCGCCGCCAGGGAGGCACTCACGCAGGCCGGCTGGCAGCCGCAGAGCGAGGCCGAACGCGAGCGCACGGCGACGGTGATCGCTTCCGGAATCGGCGGCTTCCCGGCCATCGCCGAGGCGGTGCGGACCACCGATCAGCGCGGGGCGCGCCGGCTCTCGCCCTTCACGATCCCGTCCTTCTTGGTCAACCTCGCCGCTGGTCATGTCTCGATCGAGCATGGCTTCAAGGGGCCGATCGGTGCGCCCGTCACGGCCTGCGCGGCCGGTGTGCAGGCGATCGGCGACGCGGCGCGCATGATCCGGGCGGGCGAGGTCGATATCGCGCTCTGCGGTGGCACCGAGGCCTGCGTCGATCTCGTCGCGCTCGGCGGTTTCGCGGCGGCCCGCGCACTCTCGACCGGCTTCAATGACGAGCCTGAGAAGGCCTCGCGGCCCTTCGACCGGGATCGCGACGGCTTCGTCATGGGCGAGGGTGCAGGGCTTCTGGTGATCGAGGCGCTGGAGCATGCGCAGGCGCGGGGCGCCACCATCCTGGCCGAGCTGACCGGCTATGGCACCAGCGCCGATGCCTATCACATCACGTCAGGCCCCGAGGATGGCTCAGGCGCGCGGCGCGCCATGGAGACGGCGTTGAGGCAGGCAGGGCTCCAGCCGGCCGATGTCGTCCACCTCAACGCCCATTCGACCTCGACGCCGGTCGGCGACCGCGGCGAGCTCGCCGCGATCAAGGCCGTGTTCGGCGATGAGGGCGGCATCGCGATCAGCGCGACGAAATCGGCCACCGGTCATCTGCTCGGCGCTGCCGGCGGGCTGGAGGCGATCTTCACGATCCTGGCCCTGCGCGACCAGATCGCCCCGCCAACGCTCAACCTCGAAAACCCGGACGAAGCTGCGGCCGGGCTCGATCTCGTGGCGAAGGAGGCGCGACCGCTCGCGATGGAGCACGCCATCTCGAACGGCTTCGGCTTCGGCGGAGTGAATGCCAGCGCCGTGTTCAGGCGCTGGTCGTAAAGCTTCCGCTCAGAGCGGGATGTTGTCATGCTTGCGCCAGGGGCGTTCCACGCTCTTGGTGCGCAGCATGGCGAGCGCGCGGGCGATGCGGCGGCGCGTCGAGTGCGGCATGATCACCTCGTCGATATAGCCGCGCTCGGCCGCGACGAAGGGGGACATGAAGCGGTCCTCGTATTCCTTGGTCTGGCGCGCGATGGTTTCGGCATCGCCGCCGCGGAAGATGATCTCGACGGCGCCCTTGGCGCCCATCACCGCGATCTGCGCCGTCGGCCAGGCATAGTTCACGTCGGCGCCGATATGCTTCGAGGCCATCACGTCATAGGCGCCGCCGAAGGCCTTGCGCGTGATGATCGTGACCAGCGGCACGGTGCATTCGCTATAGGCGAAGAGCAGCTTGGCGCCGTGCTTGATCAGGCCGCCATATTCCTGCGCCGTGCCGGGCAGGAAGCCGGGGACGTCGACCAGCGAGACGATCGGGATCTCGAAGGCGTCGCAATAGCGCACGAAGCGGGCGGCCTTGCGCGAGGCGTCGGAGTCGAGAACGCCGGCCAGCACCATCGGCTGGTTGGCGACGATGCCGACGGTGCGGCCCTCGATACGGCCGAAGCCGGTGACGATATTGCCGGCATAGGCCGCCTGTATCTCGAAGAAGTCGCCCTCGTCGACCGTCTTCAGGATCAGTTCCTTGATGTCGTAGGGCTTGTTCGGATTGTCCGGGACGAGCGTATCGAGGCTCATGTCGACGCGGTCGGGCACGTCGAAGCTCGGCCATTCCGGCACGCCGGCCGTGTTGTTCGCCGGCAGGAAGTCGAGCAGGCGGCGCACCTGCAGCAGTGCCTCGACATCGTTCTCGAAGGAGCCGTCCGCGACCGAGGACTTGCTCGTGTGGACCTTGGCGCCGCCGAGCTCTTCGGAGGTCACGGTCTCGTTGGTGACGGTCTTCACCACCTCCGGGCCGGTCACGAACATGTAGGAGGTATCGCGGACCATGAAGATGAAATCGGTCATCGCGGGCGAATAGACGTCGCCGCCGGCGCAGGGGCCCATGATCACCGAGATCTGCGGGATGACGCCGGACGCCTGCACGTTGCGCTTGAAGACCTCGCCATAGCCGCCGAGCGCCGCTACGCCCTCCTGGATGCGGGCGCCGCCGGCATCGAACAGGCCGACGATGGGCGCGCGCATCTTCAGCGCCATGTCCTGGATCTTGATGATCTTCTGGGCGTGCGTCTCGGAGAGCGAGCCGCCGAAGACGGTGAAATCCTTGGAGAAGACGAAGACGGTGCGGCCATTGACCGTGCCCCAGCCGGTGACGACGCCGTCGCCGGGAATCTTCTCGGCCTTGTCCATGCCGAAATCGACGGCGCGGTGCTGCACGAACATGTCGAACTCCTCGAAGGAGTCCTTGTCGAGCAGGAGCTCGATGCGCTCGCGCGCCGTCAGCTTGCCGCGCTTGTGCTGCGCCTCGATACGGCGTTCGCCGCCGCCCTTGCGGGCGCCCTCGCGGCGGGTTTCGAGCTGTTCGAGGATGTCCTTCATGGCGGCAGGCTCCCGGCCGGAAATCGCGTCTCGAAAGCCGGCTTAAGCGGCCATCGCGCATGAGTCCATTGCGACGTTTGCTGAAGCCGGAACCGCAATCATGCGGAAGGCGCGGCCGGGTTGCCGAGCGTGTCGTTCAGCCGGACGGCCTCCTGCACCAGTGCCGTCACCAGTGCGGGGTCGACGCTGTCGCCCTCGCGCAATTCCCAGGTCGCCAGCTCGTATTTGCCACCGGCCTTGAGGCGTGGCGCGATCTCGCGCAGGCGCTTGCCGCGCCAGAACCCGAACAGGACGCGCTTGTCCTCGGCGCGGATCAATAGCAGCGGGCCGTTGGAGAAGTAGACGAGATGGGTCCATTTGATCCGCTCGTCGAGCGGGGCGGAGGCGCGGACATCCCGCCGCAATTGCTCGACGAGGGCGCGTTGCCAGCCGGAGAGGGCCTCGACGTAAGCATCGGGAGATGTCGCCGCCGGCCCCATTTTCATCGCGCCTAGCCTTTCAGCAGCAACAGCACGGCCGCATCGAACTCGCGCCGACGGATGATGCGGCGCTCGGCCGCTTCCTCGTCCTGACCCCAGATGCCGATCTGGTAATCCTCGTCGAGATGGGCGGCATCCCAGGTGGCGTCCGGATCGATCCGTCCGTTCGCCAGCGCCAGCGTGAGGATGGCCGAGCCGGTCAGCGTCATGACGTTATGGGCGCCGGCGAGCGCGAGCGGGGCCGGGATCTTCGCGACCTGCCGGGTGACGGCGGCGAGCGTCTCTTGCGGCTGCTGCGCGAAGACGATGCCTTCCGCCAGCAGGAAGCGGGCGCCGATCAAGGCCTCGATATCGCCGAGGATCGGCTGCCAGATCTGGTTTTGCCGCTCGACCAGCGCCTCGGGCTCGCCGGCGCGGTAGCAGAGCGCATCGGAGCCGGCATAGCGGACGATCTCGGCGCGCACGGCCTCCTGCTGATCCTCGACGCCGTCGAGCGCCGAATTGACGAGCCGGGTCAGCGGCATCCGTGCGGGGTCGATCCGCTCGGCCTGCGCCTGCCATTCGACGGCGAGCGCCTCCGCGACGGGGCGGGATGTCACCGCGAGCTGTTTGCGGGCCGGAGTCCGTGCCGTCTTGCCGTCGAGGGCGACATGGAAGAGGCCGTCCCGCTCCAGGACACCGGCTTCCTTGTAGAAGCGGGCGGGCAGGGGATTGCGCATCGCCTGCTGGGCGGCGGCGACGGGATCGGGCTGGCTGGCGCCGGGCGAGCCGAAACGGGCGAGGAAATCATCGGTAGACATGGCCCCGCCATAGCGCATTCGCGCCCGGCAGGGAAACCGGCCCTCAGGCAGCGCGAATGCGGCCGAGGAACTGCGCGACCTCCGTATCGAGATGGACCGACTGGCGCGAGAGCTTGTCGGCGGATTCGGCGACATGGCTGGCGGCCTCGTCGGTTTCCGCGGCGATGCGGCTGACGATGTCGATATGGCCGGCGGCGAAGACCGTCTCGTCCGCCGCGCGCCGGATGATCTGGGCGATGTTGGCGGCGGCCGCATTCTGCTGCTCGACCACGGTCGCGACATTGCCCGAGATCTGGTTGAGCGAGCCGACGGTAGCGTTCATGGCATCGATCGCGCCGATCGCGTCGGAACTGGAGTCGCGGATCGCGCCGATCTGGCTCTGGATCTCCTCGGTCGCGCGCCAGGTCTGGTTGGCGAGCGACTTGATCTCCTGGGCGACGATGGTGAAGCCGCCGCCGGAATGGCCGAGGCGGGCGGCCTCGATCGAGGCGTTGAGCGCGAGCAGGTTGGTGTGCTTGGCAATGGTCGAGATCGCATCGGTGATGTCGCCGATCTGGCCGGCCTTGCGGGACAGTTCGCCGACCGTGTCGAGCACGGCCTGCGCCTGCCGGGTGGTTTCGCCGACGACGCGCGTGGTCTCCGCGACCTGGCGGTCGACCTCGGCGAAGGAATGCGCCAGCTCCGCCGTGCCCTGCGTGACGGCGACGACGTTGGAGGAAGTCTGGCGCGAAGATTGCGATGCCGCGCTGGAGCGCTCGGAAACCTCGAGCGCCCCGGTCTTCATCTGCTGCGAGGCGGTGCGCAGGGATTGCACGGAGGCGATGACGTCGCGCGCGATGCCGGCGATCTCGCGTTCGAAATCGTCGGCGACGCTGTGCAGGACCTGACGACGCACGAGGGCGCCCCGCTCCATGGTCTCGGCCAGATCCTGCCGTGCCTCATCCGCCACGGCGCGGGCGGCGTCGGCTTTGTCGCGCTCGCATTCCGAGATTTCGAGCGACTGGCGCAGCGACCAGACCACGCAGCTGAGCGCGATCGATTGCACGGCCACGATCACGCCATGCAGCAGCACGCGGTCGATCTGGCTGCCGTTGAGGAAGACTCCGCCGGGAAGCAGCAGGCTCAGCGCAAAATGATGCACGACGATGGCAAGCGTCGCCGGGATGAAGATGCGCCAGTCCAGCCAGCCGGCGAGCACCGCCAGCATGGCGAAGAAGTACATGTGCATGTCGGACTGGTAGGGATGGCCGGCGAAGGCATAGACCATCAGCATGACCTGGCCCATCGTCACGATGCTGGTGATCTGGCGCGTGATCCAGCCGGTGCGCTCTATGCGCCAGACCATTGTCCCGAGCGCGGCGAGCGCGACGCCGGCCAAGGCGATCGCCGGGCTGTTCAGCGGCGAGGCCGATGGCGTCCCGAAGGCCAGAAAGACTGCGTTCGCCCAGAGGATCGCAATCAGGAACCGGGAAAAGCGCTCGCGAAAGCGCAGGACGTTGTTCATCGGCTGCTCCCTGCAGCGCTGCCGGTGCAGAGACGGGCGAAAGCCGCGTCGATGACGAGCCAGGCTCCTGCGCCATAGAGCGCCGAGACGAAGCCGTCGCGCTCTCCCATCGTGAAGGCGACCGAGGAGCCGGCATCGATCTGCAGGAGGCTGCCGCTCGCGCCGGTGACGGCCTGCGCGATCTCCGCCGTGTCGGTTCCCGCGGGGAAGAAGGCCGCCATCGGCCGCCCCGGCGCGGGCCAGGCTGCAATCAGGAGCGCGGCGACCGCCATCGCGATGCCGCAGATCAGGCCGAAACCGATCTCGCGCATAGGGTTCCTCCGGTTGTCCGGGCGTTCGGACGGAAACCTAGGCGGGCAGGTTACGGAGGCCGGCTTTATGCTTGGTAAATTGTTTCGCTAACGTTGCGGAATGCGCCCCGGTTCAGGTTCTGAAGCGGTCCTGCCAGGCGGGCTTGGCGCCGGTGAAGGGCAGGGCAGTGGCGGCATGGACGCCGCGCGCCACGGCACGGGCCAGCACATCGGCCGCGGTGGCGCAGAGCTCCGTCATCGCGAAGGCATCCGAAGGGGCGCCGCTGTAACCGGTTGCGGCGGCGAAGACGATGTCGCCGTCGAGCGGGGCATGGGCGGGGCGGAGCGCACGGGCGAGCCCGTCATGGGCGGCGAGCGCGAGGCGGCGGGCCTGCGGCCTGGTCAGGACGGCGTCGGTCGCGACGAGGGCGATCGTGGTGTTCTGGCCGGTGCCGCCCTTGAAGCGCAGCGCCGTGTCGTCCTGGGTGATCGTCGAGGGCCAGCCACGGCCCCCGAACTCGCCCTCGCGCTCATAGGGCGCAGCCCAGAAATGCGGGCCGTCGCCGATCGTGGCGCTGCCGACGGCATTGACCGCGACGAGCGCGCCGACAACCTGCCCGGTCGCGGCCCGTGCGCTGGCCGAGCCGAGGCCGCCTTTCAGGGTCGCGGTCGTCGCGCCATAGCCGGCGCCGGCGGTTCCGAGCGCGAAGCTGGCGGAAGCCGCGGCGGCAGCCTCGGCGCCCAGCCGGACATAGGGCGTCTCCGCTTCGCCGCGGGCCCAGGGCTTCTCGCCGCCATTCATCAGGTCGAACAGGATCGCCTGCGGGACGATCGGCACGCGGAGCGATCCGACCGGGAAGCCGCGCCCTTCCTTCGCCAGCCAGCGCATCACGCCGTCGGCGGCGCCGAGTCCCCAGGCCGAGCCGCCCGAGAGCACGAACGCATCGACATGCTCGACGGTCATCTCGGGGTCGAGCAGGGCGGTGTCGCGGGTGCCGGGGGCGCCGCCGAGCACGGCCACCGAGGCGATGGTCGGGCGTTCGAAGATCGCGGCGGTGACGCCCGTCGCTGCCGCGGCATCATGCGCCTGGCCGACGAGCAGGCCGCGGACATCGGTGATGAGATTGTGCATGGGAAACCCGATGGCGAACCGAATCGCGCCGAAAGCGTTGTCGCTACATTACGATCTTTTCATCTACTGGCCATTGCCGGGTCAGGCCTGCAGGATCAGGTTGGTGTCATCGCCTATCGGCTTCGAGACCCGCTGCGCGACGCTTCGATCTGACTGCTTCAAGGGAGGTTGCCCCTGTGAAACCCATCGCCCTCATCGCCGCATCGTCGATCGCGATGCTCGCCGGTAGCTTCGCGCTGGCGCAGCCGCAGCCGGTTCCGCCCGCAGGCGGCGACCAGAAGCAGGAGCGCACCGAAAGCCGCGAGCAGCGCCGCGACGAATGGCGCGAGCGTCGGGCTGAGCGCGCCAAGGCGCGGCTCGACGAGCGCCTGTCCAAGGTGCGGGCCGATCTCAAGCTGAGGCCCGAGCAGACGGCCCTGTTCGACAAGGTCGAGGGGCTGATCAAGCAGCGCAGCGCCGATCGTGGCGAGCGCTGGAACCAGATGCGCGAACGGCGCGAGGCGCTGCGCCATGCCGACCTGATGGAGCGGCTCGACGCCACCGCCAACCGGCAGGGCGAGCGGGCGGCCCGCTCCAAGGAACTGGCGGATGCCGTGCGCCCGCTCTGGACGACGCTCAGCGACGAGCAGAAGACGGTGCTGCGCCGATCGGTGCGCGAGGCGATGGCCGAAGGGCGCGAGCGTTTCCGCGAGATGCGTGCCTGGCGCGGCGGCTGGCATGACGATGATCGTGGCGAGCGCGGCGACCGTGGCGGGCGCAGGCAATGGCGCGACCGCGACGACCAGAACGACGATTGAGGCCTGATCTCAAGCTGTTCCCAGTTTCAGAATTGAAGAGAGCCGCGTCCGGATCCGGGCGCGGCTTTTTTCATTCGTGCGACTGGTGTCTCGATCTCAGGTGCCGACGGCGTCCGAGACGCATTTCTTGGTGAAGCTGTTCTTGGCGGCGCCTGCCAGCTTCTTGTCGGCGGCCTGCTTGTCGCAGGCGGCGCCGGCATCCTTCTCGCATTTGGTCAGGAAGCTCGTCTTGGCGGCGCCCGCGAGCTTCTTGTCCGAGGCCTGAAGGTTGCAGCTTTGCGCCTGGGCGGCGCCGGCCATGCAGCACAGGGCGACGGCCGTCAGCAGAAGTCTTTTCATGCGAATCTCCTCTCCGGGGAGATGACGCTACGCTACCGCGCGGCCGGGAGATATGACGAAAAGCGGTGCCGCCCTGCTTTCGCCAAAATCCCTAACGCACGGAATTCAAAAAGCAATTCAGTTATTTACCATATCTGTTCAAGTTGGATTCACGGTTCGCCATTTACGCTTTGTCAGTGATTGCGATGCGAAAGGTGAACCATGAAGCAGACATGGTCATGCTGGGCGATGCGGGCCTTCATCGGCTCCGTCTTCATCGTCTGCCTGTTCGGGCCCTACGCGTTGTCGATCCTGATCGGCTGCCTGGGCGTGGGTTGCTACTTCTTCCGCAACGAGGTCGGCTCGCATCTCTGAGCCGCGGATCGCCCGCTTCGCCCCGACCGGGACCGCATAGCCGTCTCGTGATGCGGCCATTTTATCTCATCTGGCGCAGGTGACAGGTTTTCACCTTGCCGCCGCGGCCATCCGAGCGCCAGACGCAGCCCGATCGCGACGGCGTGCGGTCATAGAGGTAGATTTCCGCGCGCCGCTTCCGGTTGAAGCTCTGGTTCGAGAAATCGTGCCCGCCGACACGGACATTGCGCCCGAAGCGGACCTCGGCGGAGGCGGCCGACGGTAGTGCCAGGCTCCACCCGGCGATCATGGTGAGCAGGCAGGCGATGCTCGCCAGCGTGCCGGGCATCGCTTTCAGGACCTTCATGACATCTCCCGATCACGATCGACGGCGACAGAGCTTGCCGCCAATTCCGTCGCAGGCCCAGAACGAAAAAGGGGACGGCCCGAAGGCCATCCCCTGAATTCTCGTCCCGGCCTCGAAGGCCGGGGGCGTTGCCGCCGATCAGCGCGAGTAGAACTCGATGACCAGGTTCGGCTCCATCTGCACCGCGTAGGGCACGTCCGACAGGGTCGGGGTGCGGGTGTAGGTGGCCGAGGACTTGCTGTGGTCGGCGTCGATGTAATCCGGCACGTCACGCTCGGCGAGGGCGGCCGACTCGATGACGATGGCGAGCTGGCGCGAGCTCTCCTTGACCGCGATCACGTCGCCCGGCTTCACCTGATAGGAAGCGATGTTGACGCGCTTGCCGTTCACGGTGATGTGGCCGTGGTTGACGAACTGGCGGGCCGCGAAGACGGTCGGCACGAACTTGGCGCGGTAGATCACCGCGTCCAGACGGCGCTCGAGCAGGCCGATCAGGTTCTCGCCCGAGTCGCCCTTCAGGCGGATCGCCTCGGCGTAGTAGCGGCGGAACTGCTTCTCGGAGATCGAGCCGTAATAGCCCTTCAGCTTCTGCTTGGCGCGCAGCTGGGTGCCGAAGTCGGACGGCTTGCCCTTGCGGCGCTGGCCGTGCTGGCCGGGGCCGTATTCACGACGGTTGACCGGGGACTTCGGGCGGCCCCAGATGTTCTGACCGAGGCGGCGGTCAATCTTGTACTTAGCCTCATGGCGCTTCGACATGTCGCGTGTCCTCTCAGGTTCGCGAGTTGAGGACCGCGCCCTCCTGCTCCCCGGCATTGGCCGAGGCGACAGATCCAGCTTCCGAAGAAGAGCGGATCACGGGTGCGGAAAAAGCCACGCGGCCCCGTGAGGAGCCGCGCGACGAGAGGGCCTATGACGGAAAGCCGGCTTCGAGTCAATTCCGGGATGACGAAGTGCCGTTCGCCAGCGGCATCGGCTCGACGACGATCTGCGCGAGGCCATAGCCGGCCAGCGCGATCCGCAAGGGACCGGTGAGGCCGGAGCCGTTGGTGAAGACGGCGACAGCCTCGGGGCAGGCCGGATCAGGCTCGCGGGCCCCCGAAAGCAGATCGGCGACGCGGCGCGCGATCGCGGGAGCCGGGTCGATCCATTCGACCGGCCAGGGCGCGAGCCGCTTCATGCGCTCCAGCAGCAGGGGATAATGCGTGCAGGACAAGGTGACGATATCGGTGCGGCGACCATCCGCCTCGACGAAGCAGGGTGCGATCTCGGCGGCGAGGACGGTGTCGTCGACAGCCTCGCCCTTCAAGGCCTGCTCTGCGAGGCCGGCAAGCCGCGTCGCGCCGACGAGCGTGACGCGGTGGCTGGCCGCATAGGTCTCGATCAGCTCGCGCGTGTAGTCGCGGGCTACGGTGCCGGGCGTGGCGAGGACAGAGATCATGCCGCTGCGGGTCGCTGCCGCGGCAGGCTTGATCGCGGGCACGGTGCCGACGAAGGGAATCGCGAAGCGCGCCCGCAGCGCCGGCAGCACCAGCGTCGAGGCGGTGTTGCAGGCGATGACCACAAGGTCGGGGTGGAAGCGGGCGACGAGGCGCTCCATCACAGCGAGCACGCGGAGGACGAGTTCGTCCTCGCTCAGCCGGCCATAGGGAAAGCCGGCATCGTCGGCGGCATAGACGATATGGGCGCCGGGGCAGGCCCGGGTGGTGCGCCCCAGTACGGTGAGGCCGCCGAGGCCGGAATCGAAGACGAGGATGGTGGGCCGGGGCCGGGGGATCGCAACAGGGCGGTGGCCCGTGCCGGCGAGGAGATCGACTTGCATGGTGATGCCGAGGGATTTCAAAACCCGACTCCGCCAGACAGCGGTTAAGGGACGGTCAACGGCGGGTTTATCCACTGTCTCGAAATTTAGTTGACTCCGTCCATTAAATGGATTGGCATCTCGAGCAGCTCAGCAAAACTGCGTAGCGGTTTTACGCCCGGAACTGCGTGAGAACGAAGAGATGGAGCTTTGGAGGCGGGCCCGTGTTCGCCGGAAATGCTCTGGACGGAGGTGAACCATGGATGCCGTCGAGACCGAAGCCGTCGCTGCGATCCGCCGCTTCAACCGCTTTCACACGCGCTGGGTGGGCGCGCTCGGCGGCAGCCTGCATGGTTCGGGCCTCGTGCTGGCCGAGGCGCGCGTGCTTTACGAGCTGGCGCAGCGCGACGACTGGCAGGCGGGCGAGATGGCGAGGACGCTCGATCTCGATCCGGCCTATCTCTCGCGCATCCTCAAGCGCTTCATGGGACAGGGTTGGCTCGAACGCAACCGCTCGACGGCCGATGGCCGGGCCTGGCGGCTGCGCCTGACGGCACAGGGCAGGGCGGCCTTCCAGCCGTTGGATCAGGCTTCCAGCGCGCAGGCGGGGGCGATCCTTCAGCGGCTCGCGCCGTCCGAGCAGGTCCGCCTCGTCGCGGCGCTTGCCGATACGGAGCGTCTTCTTGCGGGAGAGGAGGGCGATCGCCCGGCTCCCGTCATCCGGGAGCATCGCGCTGGCGATATGGGCTGGGTGATTGGTGCCCATGGCCGGTTCTATGCCGAGGACTATGGCTGGGACATTTCTTTCGAAGCCCTTGTCGCGGAGATCGCCGCGAAGTTCCTGCGCGAGTTCAAGCCCGGCCGCGAGCGTTGCTTCATCGCGGAACTGGACGGTCAGCCTGTGGGCTCGGCCTTCGTCGTGCAGGAGGATGAGGCGACGGCCAAGCTCAGGCTCGTGCTGGTCGAGAAGCGGGCGCATGGGCTGGGGCTCGGCAAGCGGCTTGTGCGCGAGGCGATCGGCTTCGCACGCGCAGCCGGCTACGGGCGCATGGTACTCTGGACCAACGACATCCTGCATGTGGCGCGCGGCATCTATGTCGGCGAGGGCTTTCGGCTGGTGGCCGAGGAAACTCACCATTCGTTCGGCAAGGAGCTTGTCGGCCAAAACTGGGAGCTGATGCTCCGGCCGAGCGCCAACTGACGCGTCAGGCCTTCAGTCGGGCGACCGCGGCCGCTGCGGTACGGCCGGCGAGCGTCGCGCCGCCCACCGTCATGGCGCCGCCGCCCGCGGTCGCCTCGCCAGCAATGAAGAGCCGGTTGCCGATCGGCTGGGCGAGCGCCTCGCGCGCCGCTTCGTGGCCGGGGTCGCAGATCGAATAGGAGCCGCGGGCGAAGGGATCGGTCCACCACGCCGGGAAGGAGACCTCCTTCACCGTCTTGCGGAAATCGGCGCCGACCATCTTCACGAGGAGATCGACGAGATGGGCGCGGGCCTCCTCGGTGCCGGCTTCCGAGAGCTTGCGGGCATAGTCGCCGCCGCAATAGCCGATGACGATGTCCTGTCCGCCGGGGAACATGTCGAGATTCATCAGGCGTTCCGGCGCCGCCGCTTCGAGGAAGCTCGTGCCCGGCGCGATGCCGAACCGGTCGCCCTCGACCTTGAGCGCGATCTTGGTGAGCGCGCCCATATGCAGGCCGGCGAGGGCATCCCGGGTCGAGGCCGGCAGTTCCGGCACGAAGCGGATCGCGCCGGCCTTCAAGACGCCGACCGGCACCGTGACGATGCAGGCATTGGCCCGCAGCGTCCCGGAGCGGGTGGTGACGGTGACGCCCGGCCCGTCCCAGCGGATCGTCTCGACGGGCTCGTTCAGGCGGATATCGAGTCCGGCGGCCGAGCGCGCGACGAGATTGCCGTAGCCTGAGGGGACGATGAGATCCTCCCCCGACCACAGGCGCTGGTAGTCGCGCGCGGAGATGCGGCTCGATTCCTCGCCGATCGAGAGCAGCAGGCCCGACGCCGCGACGGGGGCCAGCTCCGGGCCGAGATCGCCCAGCAATTCGGCGATCGACATGTCGCGCTGGCTGAGGTCGACCGTCTCCAGCCGGCGGTCGATCTGGCCGAAGGCGCTTCGGCGGCGGTTGCGTTCCGGCTCGGCCATGGGCCGGCCGTCGGCGAAGACCCGGAAGCCGGTGCCCCAGGATTCGGCGGGCGTGTCGATGCCGAGGTCGCGGGCGATCTGGACCCAGGGGTTGCGCTCGGCCCAGTGGATGAACATCGCGCCGGCATCATAGGCGGGGCCGAGCGAGGTATCGGTATAGGCGCGCCCGCCGACGCGGCTGCGCGCTTCGAGCACGACAGTTTGCCGCCCGGCGGCACGCAAGGCCTGAGCGGCGGCAATGCCGGCCGCCCCGGCGCCGATCACCACGACATCGACATCGGTCGCGGCAGCCGCGCGGCCGGCAAGGGCGAAGCTCGCGGCCATGGCGCCTGTTCCCGTCAAGATCGTCCGGCGGTCAAGCATCTTGGAATCCCATGATGCCCCGCATGTTGGAGTCTTGATGCCGCATTGCAACGGCAAGCTGACGAGCAAGCGGCAAGACGCGATCACGAGATCGGGAGCCTCCCGCGGCGGAGCAGGGTGGCTGCGGGTGCTCAGCTTAGAATGGTGCGATCAAATATTACTGTTTAGAAAAATTCTACTATTGTGATCTTCCTGCATCGGAAGATGTCCTTCGTATGGCGGCTGATTGACAGTCGTTGAGTCGCTCCATATCCGAATACTGTCTTATCGGGGCGGATAAGACCTTGTTTGTATTAATTTAAAACTGGTGAGGCGCGGCGGGTTCGGCTCGCGGCGTTCAGAAGGACGGGTCAAGGCCATGGGGATGCATTCCAGCACATTGCGCGACGGAGTCGCGCTCGGCACGCTGATGGTGGTGCTGCTGGCTTCCCCTGCCATCGCGCAACAGCAGGGCCGGGCCCGCACGTCGCCGGTGACGCAGAACGCCGAGGCGCCCGTGGTCCTCGACCAGATCAACGTGCAGGGCGAAGGGCAGCCCGGCGGTGCGCTGCTCAGCGGCCCGACGACGACGCGGACGACGCGGGCGGAACTCGACCGTCAGCAGGTGCAGAGCCTGAGCGACCTGGCCAACCGGGTCGAGGCGGGCATCTCCTTCAATCGCCAGACCAATTCACTGAACATCCGTGGCCTCGACGGCGCCCGCGTCCTGACCACGGTGGACGGCATCCGCCAGCCCTTCCTGATCGATACGCGCATCTCGAAGGGTGGCACGACGGCCTTCGATTTCGACTCGCTGTCGACGCTCGACTTGCTGCGCGGCGGCAGCGGTGCCGCCACGCTGGGCAATGGCGCATTGGGTGGTGCGCTCGCCGTGCGCACGCTCGACCCGGAAGATCTGATCCGCAACGGCCGCAATTTCGGCGCGCTGGCCAAGACCGGCTATGACAGCACCGACCGGGCTTGGTTCGGCAGTGCCGCGGTCGCAGCGCGGATGAACAACACCTATTTCCTGCTGCAGGGCGGCTTCCGCGACGGCCACGAGACAGACAGCAAGGGGTCGGACAAGTCGATCGGGGCGACGCGCACCGCGCCGAACCCGGCTGACTTCAACCAGTACAGTGTCCTCGCCAAGGTCTATCACTATGTCGACGAGGTGCACCGTTTCGGCATCACTGGCGAGTTCTTCAAGCGCGATACCCGCACCCAGCCGCTCGTCAATCCGGTAACCTCGCTCACCGGCAACTATCGACCGGGCATGTACAGCACGGGCGAGGATGTCGAGCGCAACCGCGTCTCGCTGACCTATGATTTCAAGTTGCCCGGCGCCATTGTCGACGAAGCCCATGCCAATCTTTACTGGCAGCGCCTCAAGCGCAACGACCTGACCAGGGGCTACCGCTACACCTCGGTACCCCTCGGCGCCTATGCGCGCGACGGCGAGAACGAGGAAAACGCGTACGGCTTCAACGCGCATGTCATCAAGAGCTTCAACACGGGCGTCTTCAGCCACCGCGTGACGGCTGGCACGGAGCTGCGGATGTCGGAGCTGAAGCAGTATATCCACGGCTTCGACGCTTGCCCGCCCAAGCCGGCCAGCGGCATCTACACGGCGCCCTGGGGCAACTGTAACAACGTGCCCAGCAACCAGGCCGAGCAGCCGGACGTCAGGGGCAAGCTGGCAGGTTTCTACCTGCATGACGAGATCGGCATGCTGGATAACAGCCTGCGCATCACGCCCGGCGTTCGCTATGACTGGTACGAAGAGAAGCCGCAGAACACGCCGGCCTATTTCAACGGGCTTTCGCGTCCGACCACGCTGCCGCCGGCTTCGAGCGATTCCGCCTGGTCGCCGCGCCTGCGGGTGGAATACGACATCATCCGGAATGCGCCCTGGGTGAAGGACGTCACCTTCTTCGCGCAGTGGGCCAAGACCTTCCGCGCGCCGACCGCGAACGAATTGTACGGCCGGTTCGGCTCCCCGACGACCTATCTCAGCGCTGGCAATCCTGACCTGCGTCCGGAGATCGGCAATGGCGTCGACGTCGGCTTCCGCTTCGGCGACAAGGCGCTCGGCGGCTCCGTGACTTATTTCCACACCAATTACCGCAACTTCATCGACACCTATCAGGTCTCGCCTCCCGGCTTCGGCGGGATGTATTTCCAGAACGGCGTCACGAGCTACCGGAACATCGCCCGCGCCGAGATCCAGGGCGTGGAGGTCAACGGGCAGTATTCCTTCGCGCCGAACTGGCTGGTGCGCGGCTCGTTCTCCTACATCCGCGGCCAGAACAAGGACGACAATACCTTCCTGAACTCGATCCCGCCGGTGCAGGGCATCGTCGCCGTGGCCTATGGCACGGATCGCTGGGGCGCCGAGGTTTCGGCCAAGCTCGCCGGCAAGCGCGACGACGTCGCTCCGAGCGGCACCGGCAGCGGCTTCAAGGCCCCGGGCTATGCGGTCTTCAACGCCTCGGCCTGGTGGAAGCCTGCGCCCCACATCGCCGATGTCGAGTTGCAGGTCGGTGTCTACAACATCTTCGACCGGACCTATTGGGATGCAGTGTCGGTTCCGCTGTCGCGTGTCCAGCCGCGCGACTATTACAGCGAGCCGGGCCGCACCGTGAAGGCGACGCTGAAGTACCAGTTCTGACCGGGCGTTTCGAGACCCCCCGACTAGACCAGCCGGCCCTTCGGGGCCGGCTTTTTTATTGTTCGGTCGGGTTCGTCTCGCCCGCCTGTCGCGCGAGCAGGCGGGCCTTCTTCGGCCCCTCGACCAGCGACTTGAAGACGCCGCGCAGCGTCCGGGCCTCCTGCTCGGTCATGTCGAGCCGGTGCAGGATGTCGCGGAGATTGGCGGTCATCACCGGCTTCTTGCCGGCCGGGAAGAAGCCGCAGAGGTCGAGCTCGGCCTCGAGATAATCGAACATCGACAGGATCATCTCGCGCTTGGCTGGCGGTGAGGGGTTGTTCTCGCGGAAGGGCGGCTCGCCCCCCGTCGTCTTGAACCATTCATAACCGTTGAGCAGCACGGCCTGGGCGAGGTTCAGCGAGGCGAAGGCGGGATTGACCGGGAAGGTCAGGATCGCGTCGGCGAGGCTGATCTCCTCGTTGGTCAGGCCGATGCGCTCGCGCCCGAACAGGATGCCGACGCGCTCGCCCGAGCCGATGCGGCCGGCGACCTCCGGCATCGCCTCGGCCGGAGTCAGCACGCGCTTCATCTGGCCGCGCTCGCGGGCGGTCGTCGCCAGGACGTGGTTCAGGTCGGCGATCGCCTCGGCCGCGCTGTCAAAAAGCCTGGCGTTCTCAAGAATATGCGTCGCGCCGGAGGCTGCCGCGGTCGCGCCCTTCTTGAGGCCGCCGCCGCTCGGCCAGCCGTCGCGCGGGGCGACGAGGCGCATCTCGGAGAGGCCGAAATTCGCCATGGCGCGGGCGCACATGCCGATATTCTCGGCGAGTTGTGGCTCGACCAGGATGACGATCGGGGCAGGGGCCTGGACGGCCGGGCGGGTGCGGTCGGTGCCGGAACCGGTCATGGGACAGTCGCTTCGTCTGATCTTCTGCGCAGCCCCCAAACGGGCTGCCGGGGGAGGCCATACGTCAAGCCGGTTCCCATGGCGAGCCCGGCCGGGTGACGCGAGCCACGGATGCAGCGTCGTTCGCGGGCCGCCAAGGGTATCTGTCAACTTTTATTGACGGCCGCTTCGTCGTCAACTAATGTTGACGGATGGGTGACCTGCGCAACATCGCCATCCCGACCGACCCCGAGGAAGCGCTGGCGGCCGTCGTTGCCTTGCGCCGCCTGGCGGACCGGATCGAGCGCGGGGCCGTGCGGTCGGCCCTGCAGCAAGGCTGGTCGTGGTCGCGGATTGCCTTGGCCCTCGGGGTCACCAAGCAGGCCGCCCATAAAAGGCTTTCGGATGTGGTGGCGGAGGATCGCTCCGCCTAGGGAGAATGCGATGTTCAAACGCATCAGGTCGAAGCTCGACGACATGGGTACGATCAAGCGCCTCTGCGAGCGGGCGGAAGCCCATGCCTTGCACGACCAGCAGCGGGAGCCGGGCGCCGAGCATTTCCTGCTGGCCGCGCTCGATCTCCCGGACGGCACGGCCCGTCTCGCCTTCGAGCGGGCAGGGGCCGAGCCTGACGCCCTGAAAGCCGCGATCGAACGACAATATGGCGATGCCCTTCAGTCGATCGGCCTGACAGCGGACGCGCCGTCCGACATGCCGGTTTCGGCCCATTCCGGCGCCTATCATGCCGCGCCATCCGGGCAGGCCGTCATGCAGGAGCTGGCGGAAGCCCGGAGGGATCACGCGCCCTTGCTCGGTGCTCATGTCGTCAGCATCGTCGCGGGGCTGCCGCAGGGCGTGGCGCCAAGGGCACTGCGGGCGCTCGGCGTCGATCCCGCCAGCCTGAAATCGAGCGCCGATGCGATTGTCGGGAAGAGCACTCTATGAACGCGTCGCTGCCCACGTTCTGATGCATGAGCAGCCCCGAGCCGGCCATCCGGCCGGCGGATCGTTCGTTCGAACTAGCCAGCCGCTTTTTCCACCGCCCGCAGCACGCGCAGCATGTTGCCGCCGGCGAGCTTGGCGAGGTTTTCCTCGGACCAGCCGCGGCGGATCAGTTCGGCGATCACCGAGGGGAAGGTTGTGGTGTCTTCCAGCCCGTCGGGATTGACCCAGCCGAAGAAGTCCGAGCCGATGCCGACATGGTCGTGGCCGAGGCGTCTGGCGAGATATTCGACATGGTCGCAATATTCCGGCAGCGTCGCCTTCGGGCGCGGGCCGGATTTGCGTTCGATCTCTGCCTCGGCCTTCTCGTGGTCGATGCCTTCCGGGCTCTTGCCGTACTGGTCCTTGGCCGGACGATGCCAGTCGCGCGAAGCCTGGCTGATGAAATCCGGCACGAAGGTCGCCATCACGACGCCGCCATTGCCGGCGACGCGATCAAGCACGTCGTCGGGCACGTTGCGCGGATGGTCGCAGAGCGTGAAGGCGTTGGAATGCGACCAGACCAGCGGCGCGCTGGAGACGTCGAGCGCGTCATGCATCACCTTCGGCGCGACATGGGCGAGGTCGATGACCATGCCGAGCTTGTTCATCCGGCGCAGCACGTCCTTGCCGAAGGCCGTGAGGCCGTTATGGCGCGGGGCGTCGGTGGCGGAATCGCACCAGTCGGTGGTGTCGTTGTGGCAGAGCGTCATCAGGCGCACGCCGAGATCGAAATAGGCGTCGAGCGCGTCGAGCTCGCCATCGACCGCCGAGCCGTTCTCGATGGTCATGAACAGGGCGATGCGCCCTTCGGCCTTGGCCGCCTCGACATCGGCGGCGGAGAGGCCGGGGCGGAAGACGTTCGCGTGGCGCTTCAGGATGTCGCGCATCAGGGCGATCTGGGCGAGCGCGAAGCCGGCGGGATTGGCCTGCTTCGGCGGGACATAGGCCGCGAAGAACTGCGCCGCCATCTTGCCGGCCTGCATGCGCGGGATGTCGGTGTCGCCCTCGGCATGGACCTTGTCGAGACCGTAGGCGGCGACATCGCCCTTAGCCTTCGCGTCCTTGCGGATGACATAGGGCAGGTCGTTATGGCCGTCGATCAGCGGAACGCGGTCGAGCAGGGCGAGCGCGGCGGCGTAGGCATTGTCCTGAACGGGCGGTTTGGCGAGGGCCATGGCGAGGTCTCGGTCGGGAATCGGGAGCCGGATCGTGGCAGGGAGTGCGCCGGGAGGCGAGGGGGCAGGACGCAGGTCGGTCATCCCGCACGCGCTTTCGTAGTGTCATCCCGCACGCGCTGCGGCACGTCAGTGCTGCTGCGCTGATGCGGGATCGCGCGACGAGAAGGTGCCTTTTCCGGGAGACGGTCCCGTGTCTGCGCCGCAGCATTGCATGCCGCAGCGCGCACGGGATGACAGGCGCCCTTTGACGGGTGCCTTAGGCGAACCGCGCCGGGGCGAAGGGCGTGGGATCCACGAAGACCTTCTGGCCCGTTACCATTTCCGCGATCATGCGGCCGGTGACGGCGGCGAGCGTCAGGCCGTGATGGGCGTGGCCGAAGGAGAACCACAGACCCTTGTGCTTCGGTGCCGGGCCGATGATCGGCATCATGTCCGGCGTGCAGGGCCGGCGGCCGAGCCAGGGCTCGGCATCGACACGCTCGCCGAGCGGGAAGAGCTGCTTCGCGATCGGCTCGGCGCGGGCGAGCTGGACCGGGGTCTTGGGTGCATCGCGATCGGCGAACTCGGCGCCGGTGGTCAGGCGGATGCCCTGCAGCATCGGGGCGAGGAAATAGCCGCGCTCGGTGTCCAGCACCGGGTGGTTGAGCACGGCATTGCCCTGCGGCTTGTAATGCATGTGGTAGCCGCGCTTGACCGCGAGCGGCAGGCGGTAACCCAGCTTGTTGCTGAGCACGTCGGCCCAGGGGCCGAGCGCGACGATAACGTCCTTGGCTTCGGCCGTGGTGCCGTCGGCGAGGGTGACGGTCCAGCCGGCGCCGTTCTGCTGGAGCGTGCCGGCATCGCCGATGGCGAGCTTGCCGCCGAGCTTCTCGAACAGAGCGACATAGGCCTTCGACAGGCCGAGCGGGTCGACGACGGTGGTCGGGTCGGTCCAGTGCAGGCCGCCGATCAGGCTGCCATGGTCGAGATGCGGCTCCTCGGCCTTGAGGGTCGCCATGTCGAGCGCGCGGTAGTTCAGGCCGAATTCGCCGTTCCAGCGGGCGGCTTCGGCGAGGCGGGTATCGCGTTCCTTCTCGGTGCGGAACACCTTCATCCAGCCGTCGCGGCGCAGCAGGTTGGTAGCGCCGGCTTCCTGCGCGAGCGCATCGTGCTCGCTCACGCAATGCTCGATCAGCGTCGCATATTTATGCGCGATGGCCTGATGCTGCGAAGCGCGCGAATGCATCCAGTAGGAGAACAGGAACGGGGCGAGCTTCGGGATCGCGCTCCAGTGGTAATGCGCGTCGATGGTGTTGTTCATCGCGTAGCGGATGAGCGCACCGAAATCATGCGGGAAGCCGTAGGGGTAGACGCCCTCGCGCTGGATCAGGCCGGCATTGCCGTAGCTGGTCTCCTCGCCCGGCGCACGACGGTCGACCAGCAAGGTGGCGCGCCCGGCCTTCTGGAGATGAAGCGCGACCGAAATGCCGACGACACCGGCGCCGAGAACGATCGTATCCACCTTCATGACCTGCTCCTGCCAACCCCTTTTCCCGCAAGGATACCGGTTTGCACGGGCTTGTCAGCGGCGTGACCGGATTTTGCGCGGAACAGCGCAATCTTTCGCAATTTCTGCGCCAACCTTCCGAAGGTGACTGATCATGGGCTGCGGTTGGCGGAAGAGTGCGCAATTTTATGCCGGCGCAGGATTGGCTTGCGTCTCCGGGAGGTGACGCTGCCCGCGCCTTCAGCCAGTGTGCGTCTGTTTCGCGAACGATTCCAGAGCCCGGCCGATGCATCCCGCCGCCTTTATTGCTGCCGCGCTCGCGTGGCTCGGCCGCCATGGCACGCAAGGCTTCGCGCTCTCGATCTTCCTCGGCCTCGCGCTGCCGCAATTCTCGGCGATGGCGCGGCCGGCCCTGCCGATCACGATCTTCTGCTTCACCACGGTCGTGTTCATGCGGCTGGACATGAGCGTGACGCTCGGGCTGCTCCGGCGCCCGGCCAAGCTCGCCGCGAGCTGTGCCTGGCTGATCGCGGGGCCGGTGCTGCTGATCGGCGGGGCGCTCCTGCTGGTCGGGCGCGAGAACCTCGATCCCGGTATCGTGCTCGGGCTTGCGATCATGGGCGCGGCGCCGCCGATCATGTCCTCGCCGGCGGTGGCGATCCTCTACGGCTTCGAGCCCTCGCTGATCATCGCCAGCGTCATCCTGACCACGATCATCAGCCCGATCGTCGCGCCGATCCTCGTCGAATTGCTCGCCGGGGCCGCGGTGCCGCTCGACCGCTGGGCGCTGACGCTGCGCCTCCTGATCTTCATCGGCGGCGGCATGGCGGTCGCGACCGCGATCCGGTTCTGGCTGGGGCTCGCCCGGATCAAGGCGATGAAGGCCAATCTCGATGGCTTCGGCGTGCTGATGTATTTCATCTTCGCCATCGCCGCGATGGACGGCGTGACCAAGGCTGCGCTCGACAATCCCCGGCTCGTGCTCTTCGTGCTGGGATGCGTCTTCGCCGTCTCGGCAGCCGGGTTAGCCTCGAGCTGGCTGGTGCTGCGGCTGCTGCCGGCCTCCGAGCGCTTCATGATCGGCTATGGCACCGGGCAGCGGAACATGGGCCTGCTGGTCGCAGCTTTGGGAGCAGGGGTCTCGCCGACCACCTTCCTCTATTTCGCGCTGGCGCAGTTCCCGATCTACCTGCTGCCCTGGCTGCTTGGCGGCATCGCGGCCCGGATTCGGCGCCGGGAGGCTGCTGACGGGCGTTGACGCAAGGGCTTGCGAGGCTTTCCCCGTCGCAGGAGAGCCGCGCCATGATCACCCTCTATTCCGGGCCGCTGAGCCTGTTCTCACGCAAGGTCGAGATCGCGCTGACCGAGAAGGGGCTCGCCTTCCAGCGCATCATGGTGCCGTTCAACCAGACGACCGGCTACGATCCCCGTCATCCGGAGGTGCTGGCGCTCAACCCGAAGCGGCAGGTGCCGATTCTGACCGATTGCGGGCTCGTCCTCTACGATTCCACGGTGATCAACGAATATCTCGACGAAGCCTATCCCGAGCCCAAGCTGATGCCGGATACGCCGGTCGAGCGCGCGCGCTGCCGGCTCGACGAGCTCTATGGCGACGAGATCCTGTTTCAGGCCTTGAAGCCGCTGATGTACCGCACTGAACCGCCCTCGCCGGATCGCGACCGCCGCATCGCGCAGGAGGCCGATGCGCTGATCGCCGAGGAGGGGCTGCTGCGCCATTACGACGTGCTGGAGCAGAAGCTGGCCGGGCGCCCGTTCTTCGGCAGCCGGCTTTCGGTGGCGGATATCGCGATCTTCATGAGCATGCTCTTCATCCGCCGCCTTGGCGGGCCGTCGCTCGACGGCTATCCGGGGCTGGCGGAGTGGTATGCGCGGCTCAAACTGCGCCCCTCTTTCGCTCAGGTGGTAGCGGAGACGGCTGAAGCCGACCGCAGGCTGTCCTTTCCGGTGAAATTGCGCTCCGCCTGATTGCGGCGGCGGGCCAGCGGGGCTAAACCCCCGGCCATGACCAGCCCCATCCGCATCGCCCCCTCGATCCTCTCGGCCGATTTCGCCAAGCTCGGCGAGGAGGTGCGTGCGGTCGACGTTGCTGGCGCCGACTGGATTCATTGCGACGTGATGGACGGGCATTTCGTGCCGAACATCACGTTCGGTCCCGATGTGCTGAAGGCGATCCGCCCGCACACCAAGAAGTTCTTCGACGTGCATCTGATGATCGCGCCCGTCGACCCCTACATCGAAGCCTTCGCCAAGGCCGGCGCGGACCTGATCTCCTTCCATGTCGAGGCGGGCCCGCATCCGCACCGCACGCTGCAGGCGATCAAGGCGCAGGGCAAGCAGGCTGGCATCGTGCTCAATCCGGGCACGCCGGCGAGCGCAGCCGAAGCCCTGATCGAGGATGTCGATCTCATCCTGCTCATGACCGTCAATCCCGGTTTCGGCGGGCAGAGCTTCATCCGTTCGGTGGTCGAGAAGGTCGCGCAGGTGAAGGCGCTGGTCGGTGACAGGCCGATCTCCATTGAGATCGATGGCGGAGTCACGCCCGAGACCGCGCCGCTGGTCGTCAAGGCCGGCGCCGATACGCTGGTCGCCGGCTCAGCCGTGTTCAAGGGCGGGCCTTCGGCCTATGCCGGCAATATCGAAGCGATCCGCAAGGCGGCCGAAGCCGCGCGCGGGTCGTGGGTGTAGTTTCTAACGCGCCGTCATCCCGGGCGACCGCAGGGAGACCCGGGATCCATTCCGGAACGGTTCAGGCATGGATCCCGGGTCTGCGCTTCGCTCCGCCCGGGATGACGTTGAGAATGTAGTGAAAGGCTTGCGATGATCCCGCGCTATTCCCGCCCCGAGATGGTCGCCATCTGGGAACCGCAGACCCGCTTCCGCATCTGGTTCGAGATCGAGGCGCATGCGACCGACAAGCTCGCCGAGCTCGGCGTCGTGCCGAGGGAAGCGGCCGCGACGATCTGGGCCAAGGCCAAGGATGCCGTCTTCGACGTCGCACGCATCGACGAGATCGAGCGCGTCACCAAGCATGACGTCATCGCCTTCCTGACCCATCTCGCCGAGATCGTCGGGCCGGAAGCGCGCTTCGTCCACCAGGGCATGACCTCGTCGGACATTCTCGACACCACCCTCTCGGTCCAGCTGGCGCGCGCCACCGATATCCTGATCGCGGATGTCGATGCGCTGCTCGCCGCGATCCGCCGCCGCGCCTTCGAGCACAAGCTGACCCCGACCATCGGCCGCTCGCACGGCATCCATGCCGAGCCGGTGACCTTCGGGCTGAAGCTCGCGCAGGCCTATGCCGAGTTCGATCGCTGCCGCGCCCGCCTCGTCGCGGCCCGCGCGGAAATCGCGACCTGCGCGATCTCGGGCGCCGTCGGCACCTTCGCCAATATCGACCCGCAGGTCGAAGCCTATGTCGCCGAGAAGATGGGGCTGACCGTCGAGCCGGTCTCGACCCAGGTGATCCCGCGCGACCGGCACGCGATGTATTTCGCCACGCTCGGCGTCGTCGCCTCCTGCATCGAGCGGCTTTCGACCGAGATCCGTCACCTCCAGCGCACCGAGGTCTACGAGGCGGAGGAGTATTTCTCGCCGGGCCAGAAGGGCTCCTCGGCGATGCCGCACAAGCGCAACCCGGTGCTGACCGAGAACCTGACCGGCCTGTCCCGCCTCGTGCGCGGCATGGTCACGCCGGCTCTGGAGAACGTCGCCCTCTGGCATGAGCGCGACATCTCGCACTCGTCCGTCGAGCGCATGATCGGCCCCGACGCCACCGTGACGCTCGATTTCGCCTTGGCGCGGCTTACCGGCGTCGTCGACAAGCTGCTGGTCTATCCGCAGAACATGCGAAAGAATCTCGACCGCCTCGGCGGGCTGCATAATTCGCAGCGCGTTCTGCTGGCGCTGACCCAGGCCGGCGCCAGCCGCGAGGACAGCTACTCCATGGTCCAGCGCAACGCGATGCGCACCTGGGAACATGGCGAGGACTTCCTGACCAACCTGATGGCCGACAAGGACGTCGCCGCAAAGCTCTCCGCTTCCGAACTCAAGGCGATGTTCGACGAGGGCTATCACTTCAAGCATGTCGACACGATCTTCCGCCGGGTGTTCGGGGACGCTTGAAGCGATTGGTGGGGCGACCTACTTTGGGCCGGTATTCAGTGCGTCATCCCGTGCGCGCCGCAGCGTGAAACGCTGCTGCGCAGACACGGGACCGTCTCACGAAGAAGCCGCCTTCCCGTAGCGCGGTCCCGCATCTGCGCAGCAGCACTGACGTGCTGCGGCGCGCGCGGGATGACAGCCCTTGCCCAGATCCATCATGAAATCCTCCGACGTCGATATCCTTATCATCCCCGGCTGGTCGGGCTCCGGGCCCGACCATTGGCAGAGCCGCTGGGAAACCCGCCTGAAGACCGCGCGCCGCGTCGAGCAGGCGGACTGGTACAAGCCCTCCCGCCATGTCTGGGCCGATGAGATCGTGAAGGCCGTGCGCTCCGCGACGCGCCCCGTCGTGCTCGTCGCCCATTCGGCCGGCTGCAGCGCCGTCGCCTTCGCCGCCGAGCATCTCCATCCCGGCGAGGTCGCCGGGGCCTTCCTCGTCGCGCCGGCCTCCGAAAGGGCCAAGGGCGCGGTGCCCGGCATGGGCCCGGACTTCATCGTGCACCGCCGCGAGAAGCTGCCCTTCCCCTCGGTGCTGATCGGCAGCGCGACCGATCCCTACTGCACGCAGGACGAGGCGAAGGCGCTTGCCGAGGCCTGGGGCTCGGAATTCGTCGATGCCGGCGATAGCGGCCATCTCAACAGCGAATCCGGGCATGGCCCCTGGCCGGACGGGCTGTTGCGTTTCGCGGGCTTTCTCAAGAGCTTGAGCGTGGTTCCGCAGACATTGAGTCAATAAGCGGAAGCGCCCCAAACCCTGCTCTCGGAGCCTTCGCGTGACCGGAATTGACGTTCAGGACCGGCGGGTCGATACAGGCCACGGTTTGCTCTTCGCCCGGCTCTGGAAGGGCGCGGAAGCCTCTGCCGCTCCGATCCTGCTGTTCCACGATTCCCTTGGAAGCGTGGAACTGTGGCGCAGCTTTCCCGAGAAGCTCGCTGCCGCGACCAGTCGGCGCGTCATCGCCTATGACCGGCTCGGCTTCGGGCGATCCGATCCGTTTCCCGGCAGGCTTGCGATGAATTTCGTTCGGGAGGAGGCGCGCCGGATCGTGCCGCTTCTTCAGGAACAGCTCGGGTTTTCCTCCTTCATCGCCTGCGGCCATAGCGTCGGCGGCGGGATGGCGGTCGAAACGGCGGCGCATCTCCCGGAGAACTGTGTGGGACTGATCACGATGGGCGCACAGGCGCTTGTCGACGATCGCATTCGCGACGGGATCAGGGTGGCGCAGGCCGAGTTCGCCAAGCCCGAGAACCTCGCGCGCCTCGGCCGCTACCATCGCGATCCCGCCTGGGTCGTCTCAGCCTGGATCGAGACCTGGCTCGACCCGGCCTTCGCCGGGTTTTCCCTCGATGAGGCGCTGGCCCGGGTCCGCTGCCCGATCTTGGCGGTGCATGGGCAGGATGACGAATACGGCTCCGTCGAGCATGCCAGGCGCATCGCGGCTGTGCGGGGAGAGGCGGCGATCCTCGACGGTATCGGCCATGTCCCCCATCGGGAGGACCCGGACAGGCTGGTGAGCCTGCTCGACGGGTTCATTCGCGATGTCGTCGCGGTTCGCGCATAGCCGGCTTTCCTCCAAGCACGCGCTGCGTGGGCATTGGCGCGGAACAACCGAAAATCGCGCTCGTTATCTCCCGAACCAGAACTGGAGCGTCTTATGCCGCAAGCGCAACGACGACCGGATGGAGATGACGAAGAAGATCGTGTCGCCGCACTGGAACGTGCCAGCGATCACCTGATCGAGGCCAGACGCGAAACGGACACGGCTCAGGCATCGAGCCTGCGCCTTTTCGTCAACATGGCGCTCGTCGAAGCGGCGACCTTGCTCGGCCGCTTCGGCGGCCGCAGGCGAGATCGTCATTGAGGGCGGCGGAGCCGTCGGTGCGAACGGGAACGTCGACCTTGGCAAACCCAGCAAAAAGCCCACTCCGGATGATCCGAAGCGGGCGCTTTCGTTCAGGGGGCTGGATCAGCCGCCGAGATCAATTCTCGACATAGGTGATCTTGCCGTCCGCACCCTTCTTCCAAGTGTAGACGGTGTAGTCCGGGCGGGTGATGTCGCCCTTCTTGTCGAAGCCGATATCGCCGATCACGGTCTTGACCGGCTGGCCGCCATGCAGCGCCGCCGCGATCTTCTTCGGATCGGTCGAGTTCGCGCGCTTGGCACCTTCCGCCATGATCTGGACGGCGGCGTAGCTGTAGAGCGTGTAGGCTTCAGGCTTGAAGTTCTTGGCAGCGAACTTCTGGACGACGGCAGCCGCCTCCGGGCGCTTCTGCGGGTCCGGCGGGAAGGTCATGAGGGTGCCTTCGACGCCGGGGCCGCCGATCGTGGCGAACTCGTCGGTGGTGATGCCGTCCCCCGAGACGAGGATCGTCTTCAGGCCCTGGTCGCGCATCTGGCGCACGATCAGGCCGCCTTCGGTGTGCAGGCCGCCCCAGTAGAGGTAGTCGGCGCCGGAGGCCTTGATCTTCGAGACGAGCGCCGAGAAGTCTTTCTCGCCGGCGTTGATGCCTTCGTAGAGCACTTCCTTGACGCCGCCGGCGTTGAGGCCCTTCTTGGTCTCGTCGGCGAGGCCCTGGCCATAGGTCGTCTTGTCGTGGACGACGGCGATCTTCTTGTCCTTGAAGTTCTTCAGGAGATAGGCCGAGGCGACGCCGCCCTGCTGATCGTCACGGCCGCAGGTGCGGAAGGTGTTCCACAGGCCGCGCTCGGTGATCTTCGGGTTGGTGGCCGAAGGCGAGATCATCAGGATGCCGTTCTCGGCATAGACTTCGGAAGCCGGCATGGTGACGCCGGAGTTGAAGTGGCCGAGCACCCATTTCACGCCGTCGCCGACGAACTTGTTGGCGACCGAGACGCCCTGCTTCGGATCGGAGACGTCGTCGCCGACGGTGACCGTGATCTTCTGGCCGAGAACGCCGCCGGCGGCGTTGATGTCCTCGACCGCCTGCTCGGCGCCGTTCTTGAGCTGCGCGCCGAAGGCAGCGTTCGGGCCGGTGATCGGGCCGCCGACACCGAGCTTGATCTGTGCATTGGCCACGCCGGAGAAGGCGAGGACCGCGCCGAGCGCAATGCCGCCCAACAGCAGTTTCTTCATGTGATGCAACTCCCCTGTATTGATTGATCAACGGGCTGGACGGGCCGCCCGTCTCGGCGCGTTATGGCCACCGTGAGCTGCAGTCTTGCGCTTTTCCGATGGTCTGTCACGCGACAAGCTCTTCAGACTTTCAGAGTAGTTCCGGCCGGATTTCGACGCCCGCGCGGGGCTTCCAGCCGAAGGGGCCGGCAGGCTCGAACAGCCAGTGATATTGCCGCGTCATCTGCTTGGCGCGGGTGTAGCGCCAGCCGGCATAGCCGAAGGCCATCAGCAGGATGGTGTCGACGATGTAGTAATGCAGCGTCAGCAGCGTCGCCTGGAACAGGGCGAAATGGATGAAGCGCACGAACAGGCCGAGCACCAGCATGTAGACGAAAAGCTGCCAGTTCGGCCGCCATGTCAGCGCGATCGCGCGGCCCGCCATCCAGGCGAGCCAGCCGCCCATGACGACGGTCACCAGCAGGAAGAGCCAGATCGTCGGTTCTTCGTAGAGGATGCCCTGCATCGTCAGTGCCTCCCGCCTTCGAGATAAGCTGCCCGCACCTGCGGATTGGCGAGCAGCTCCTTGCCGGTGCCGCTCATCGTGATGACGCCGTTGACCATCACATAGCCGCGATGGGCGAGCTTCAGCGCATGGAAGGCGTTCTGCTCGACCAGGAAGACGGTCAGCCCCTGCGTCTTGTTGAGCTCGCGGATCGCTTCGAAGATCTGTTTCACGATCAGCGGCGCGAGACCCAGCGAGGGTTCGTCGAGCAGCAGCAGCTTCGGGCGCGCCATCAGGGCGCGCGCGATCGCGACCATCTGCTGCTCGCCGCCGGAAAGCGTGCCGCCACGCTGCTGCAGGCGCTCCTTGATGCGCGGGAAGAGCACGCAGATCTTTTCGAGATCCTCGTCGAAATTCTCGAAATTGCGGACGGCGGCTCCCATTTGCAGGTTCTCGAACACCGTCATGCGCGGGAAGATACGCCGGCCTTCGGGGGACTGGGCGATCCCCAAGCGCGCGATCTCGTGGCTCGGCATGCGCGTGATGTCGCGGCCCTCATAGGTGACCGAGCCTTCGCGCGCCTGCGGATTGCCGAAGATCGTCATCATCAGCGTGGATTTGCCGGCGCCGTTGGCGCCGATCATGGTGACGATCTCGCCGGGATTGACGTCGATATCGACGCCCTTCAGCGCGATGATCTTGCCGTAATAGGTCTTGACGCCGCGGACGGCCAGAAGAGGCTGGGCTTGAGTCACGAGATGCCGACCTCCGCTTCGACCTCTTCGACCTCCTCGTCATCGACGCCGAGATAGGCGGCGATGACCTTGGGGTCGGCCTGTACTTCGGCCGGCGTGCCGTCGGCGATCTTGGTGCCGTAGTCGAGGACCACGACATGGTCCGAGATTTCCATGACGACCGACATGTCGTGCTCGATCAGCAGCAGCGCCGTGCCGAGGTCCTTGCGGATCGAGAGCAGCAGCGTGTTGAGGTCGAGGCTTTCGCGCGGGTTCAGGCCCGCGGCCGGCTCGTCGAGGCAGAGCAGGACCGGATCGGTGCACATGGCACGCGCGATCTCCAGCCGGCGCTGGTCGCCATAAGGCAGGTCGGCGGCGGGATCGTCGGCGCGATGGGTGAGGTTGATCTTGTCGAGCCAGAACTTGGCCTTCTCGATCGCCTCCTTCTCGCGGGCCTTGTAGCCGCCGACGCCGAGCACGCCGAGGAAGGTGAAGCCGGAGGCCGCCATCAGCGGGTTGTGCTGGGCGACGAGCAGGTTCTCCAGCACCGTCATGCCGCCGAACAGGCGGATGTTCTGGAAGGTGCGGGCGACCTTGGCTTTCCAGGAGATGCGGAAGTCCGGCATGCGCTCGAGCAGGTAGCTCGTGCCGTCGTCATGGTTGAGCGAGACCATGCCCTGCGTCGGCTTGTAGAAGCCGGTGATGCAGTTGAAGACCGTGGTCTTGCCGGCGCCGTTGGGGCCGATCAGCGCGGTGATCTCGCCCTTGCGGGCCTGGAAGGACAGCGCATTGACGGCGGTGAGGCCGCCGAAGCGCATGGTGACCTGCTCGACCTCCAGCAGGGCGCGGCCCTGCGGCGTCAATTGGGGAGCGATCGTGGCCATCAGCCGTGCCCCTCCTGGACCATGTCGGCAGAGATCTTCTTCTTCTCCTTGAGGAAGGCGGTGGGCTCGCGGGTCGAGATCAGGCCGCGCGGCTTCCAGATCATGATCACCACCATGGCGAAGCCGAAGATCAGCATGCGGTACTTCGTCGGGTCGAAGTCGTTGCCGAAGATCTGCTTCATCCATTCGAGCTCGCGCAGGAGCTCGGTGCCGCCGATCATGGCGATCGCCGCGATGGCGCAGCCCCAGAGCGAGCCCATGCCGCCGAGCACGACGATGGCGAGGATGACCGCCGATTCCATGAAGACGAAGGATTCAGGCGAGATGAAGCCCTGCCGCGCCGAGAAGAAGGCGCCAGCAAAACCGCCGAACATGGCGCCGATCGAGAAGGCGGTGAGCTTGGTGTTGGTGGTGTTGATGCCGAGCGAGCGACAGGCGATCTCGTCCTCGCGCAGGGCCTCCCAGGCCCGCCCGACAGGCAGGCGGCGCAGGCGAAGCGTGACGAAGGCCGTCAGCAGGGCGAGGCAGAGGATGAGGTAGTAGAGGAAGATCGTTCGGTAGATCGGCGAGAATTCCAGCCCGAAGACCGCGGCGAAGCCGTTATCCGCTGCCGTGAAGGGGATGCCGAAGAAGGTCGGGCGCGGAATGCCGGAAATGCCGGCATAGCCGTTCGAGAACTCGGTCCAGTTGATCAGGACGAGGCGGATGATCTCGCCGAAGGCCAGCGTCACGATGGCGAGATAGTCGCCGCGCAGGCGCAGCACCGGGAAGCCGAGCAGCATGCCCCAGAAGGCGGCGAGGATGCCGGCGAGCGGCAGCAGCAGCCAGAAGGACAGGCCGAAATTCTTGGCCAGCAGCGCGTAGGAATAGGCGCCGACCGCGTAGAAGGCGACATAGCCGAGATCGAGCAGGCCGGCGAGGCCGACGACGATGTTCAGGCCCCAGCCGAGCATGACGTAGATCAGGATCTGGACGCCGAAATTGTCGATCCATTTCAGCGCGCCGCCCCAGCCGGCCAGCCCGATCGCGATCGCCGGGAAGGTGACGAGGAAGCCCAGCCCGAACAGCGAGAAGATGCGGGAATGACGCTGGAAGAAGGCGATGGTGCCGTGAGGCAGGATGCGCACCGTGGCCTTGCCCTCCCGCTGGCCCTGCTTGCGCAGCGCGACCAGGAAGCGGCCGACGAAGACGATGGCGACGGCCCAGGCGACGGCATCCCAGCGCGGATCGAGCACCAGGACGTTGTCGAGGTTCTGGCGCGTGCCCCAGGCGATGATCGGGATGCAGAGGCCCAGCGTGACGAGGGCGGCGAAGCCGGCCTCCTTGAAGGCCGCCTTCAGGTCGCGGCCGGGAGTGGCCGGATTTGCGGTCGGGTTGTTCGCCATGGCGTCAGACCTTCTCGACTTCCGGGCGCCCAAGCAGGCCGGAGGGCATGAAGACCAGCACGATCGCCAGGATGGTGAAGGCGGCGACGTCCTTGTAGTCGATGGTGAAATAGGCCGACCACATCACCTCGATCAGGCCGATCAGCAGGCCGCCGATGACCGCGCCGGGCAAGGAGCCGATGCCGCCGAGCACCGCGGCCGTGAAGGCCTTGACGCCGGGCGTGAAGCCGTCGGCGAAGTTCACGACGCCATAGAGCACGAGGTACATCACGCCGGCCACTGCCGCGAGCGCCGCGCCCATGACGAAGGTGATCGAGATCGTGCGGTCGACGTCGATGCCGAGCAGCGCGGCCATCTTGCGGTCCTGCTCGCAGGCGCGCTGGGCGCGGCCCAGCGGCGTCTTCTGCACGATATACCAGAAGGCCGCGAGCAGCACCGCCGTCGTCAGGATGATGACGATCTGCTTGTAGGAGATCTGGACGGAATAGGTCGTGCTCTCGATCAGGGTGATCGACTTGTTGAGCAGCGGCGGGATCGACTTGTTGCGCGGGCCCTGCACGACCTGCACGAAGTTCATCAGGAAGATCGACATGCCGATCGCCGAGATCAGCGGAGCGAGGCGGAAGGAGCCGCGCAGCGGCCGGTAGGCCACCCGCTCGATCGTCCAGTTCCACAGCGAGGTGAAGAACATCGCCAGCCCCAGCACCACGATCAGCGCCAGCATGACCATGCCGGCGCCGGTGCCGACGACCGCCGTGATCAGCATGAAGAAGATCAGCGCGATGAAGGCGGAGAGCATGAAAATGTCGCCGTGAGCGAAGTTCACCATGCCGATGATGCCGAAGACCATCGTGTAGCCGATGGCGATGAGACCGTAGATCGATCCCAGTGTCAGCCCGTTGATGAGCTGCTGCAGGAAGACTTCCATGAAAAACGCCGACCCCTCGAACCAGCTCCCGTTCTCGTCACCGGCATGACACCGGCGCATGCGGGATGCGATTTCTATGCAGAGCTACCAACGGCTCGTGCCGGGGACAATCGCTCCGCGCCAAATTTCTGTCAAAAGCAATTACGAACCAAACGGCGCGAAAATGTGCAGAATACTCTGCCGGTCAGCGTGCTTTCCGCGCATGATGATTGCGTGGCGGGCTGTGAAAACTCGGCCGGATCGCATTTCCTGCCGTCACGACGTCGGCTGCCTGCCATGCGTCAGAGGGTGGATCATCCGAAAGACGAATACGAAAACCTGATCGTCGCATTGGAAAAATGCATGGACCGGCACCGCGGCCGGCCGGTCTCGGTCGTGCGGGCGAGGGCTGTCGTGCGGTCGCCGTCGCTACGGCAACGTGAGTTCCTTGAGGGCGCCGGGCTGCTTCACCTCGATCTCGACGAAGGCGATCGGGTGGTCGGAGCCGTTCATGACGTCGTGGCGGATGCCGGCGGGGCGCATATAGGCCTGGCCCTGGGCCAGCGGCACGTCGCTGACATCGGTGCCGTTATGGATGCGCAGCGTGCCGGCGACGAGCATCACGACGAAATAGGGCCAGCCATGCTCGTGCCAGCCGGTGACGGCGCCGGGCTCGAAATCCCAGCGGGTGATCCGGATCGTCTCGTCGTCCTGCTGGAGGGTGGGCGTGGCGGGAATCGTGCAAGTGAAGGCCATTGGGATCTCCTCGATCGGGGGCCGGCGCGCCGGTGATCCGATCAGGCTCCGGCCCGGCCGCCAGCAGCCGACATCGGTCGAGCCTGCGGGATCGCCTGCGTGAGATCAAGCCGCTGGGCGCGGGGCCCGGTTGCGCCGGGCCGTTAGCGGATGGAGAGGGGCTGCTGCTATAGCCGGGGCCATGCCTTGGCCCGCGATGGCTGGCGCCGGCAGCCCTGAATCTCTACATGGACAGCTGTTCCGCCAGATGCGGGACAGTGAACCGATCGAGCCGATGACGAAGACCGTCCATCCCCTGCCGCCGCTGGACCATCCGGAGTCCTATGTCTTCCGCGATGCCATGGCGCAGGTCGCGAGCGCCGTGCATGTGGTCACCACCGACGGGCCGGGCGGGCGCATCGGGCTGACCGCGACAGCCGTCGCTTCCGTTTCCGATTCGCCGCCGACCGTGCTCGCCTGCATCGCGCGGGGCAGCCGCACGCTGGCTGCGATCGAAGCGAGCGGGGCGTTCTGCATCAACACCTTGCCGGAGCAGCTCGTCGAGCTCGCGGAAATCTTCGCCAGCCGGCGGGGTATCGAGGGCGAGGCCCGCTTCGAGACCGCCCGCTGGGGAACGCTCGCCACGGGCGCACCGGTGCTGCTCGATGCGATCTCGGCCTTCGACTGCCGGCTGGTCGCCACGCATGACGTCGCCAGCCACCGCATCATCATCGGCGAGGTTGCCGGTCTTGGCGGCGCCGGGCGCGGGGCGGGGCTGATCTATCGCCACCGCCGTTTCAGCGGGGTCTAGCGGCGGCCTGCGGCTTTACGCGACGCTGATCCGACCCTCTGCCGAGATCGCGATCCTGCGGTCGGCGAGCGTCTGCTGCTCGGCGGCCGGCAGGCGGAAGGCCGGCGGTGTCGGCCAGCCCATCTCGCGGGCGACGACGAGGCCGAGCAGGAGGATGGCGTCCGGCGCATCCATCAGCAGGGCGGCCGGCGCCTTGCCGGCATGGACCAGCTCCAGCAGCACCGCCGAGGCCGAGGACGAGCCGATCGTGCCGGGCAGGGCGAGGATGCGGCCGGCGATGTTCTGCCCGCGCTCGGGATGCCGGGCATCGATGATCACGCCGCTTGCCGGATCGACGCCGCCCCAGAAGCTGATCGGAGCGGTCAGCGCCAGGCAGGTGCCGGCGACGGCATCGCCGGGCAGGAGGATTTCCGCCTTCAGCTCCATGCGCGGGTTTCCCTGACGAGCCGGCCGGCGATGGCGCTCTCGACGCATTCGGAGAGCGAGCCATAGGTCACGGCGTAGCCGGTATTGCCCGGCGCGTAGTGGGCGAACTTGCCGGAATTGGTCATCAGCACCGCGCCTTCCAGCTCCGGCAGGATCGGGGTGACGACGACGCAGGTATCGACGACGAAGACCACGCCAGCCGCTTCCAGCTTTGCGCGCCGGCCCTGCGCCTCCAGCGGGCCGACGACATGGCGGCCGGTATTGGCGTAGAGCGGCACCTTGAGCCTGCGCCCGGCCATGAGGCGTTCGACTTCGTCGATCTCGGCCAGGGAGAGGTGCGGCGAGCCGATGGCGACGGCATCGACGCGCTCCGTTGGCCCGGCCGTCGAGAGCCGGGCGAGGGCGGTGGCGATATCGTTCGGTGTCAGGACCATCGTTTCGCGGGGCGCGATGTTGCCTAGCGCGGTCGTGGCGTCCGGGGCCTCGGGCGTCACGCCTGCGACGTGGAAGAGCCCGACGCCGCCGGCCGAGGCGGCGGCCGCGCCGAGCGCCTTGAGCCGGTCCTCGCTGGTGCAGCCCTGCAGGCCTTCGATCACGGCGACGTCGCTGCCGGCCCTGCGGCCGAGGATCGTGCCGAGCACGGGGTAGAACACGTCGGAGGAGCGGAGTTCGCGGGAGAGGCTGCCGACATCGATGAGCAGGGTCGCCATCCGGTTCTCGGGGCGATGCAGGCCGTAATCCGGAGCGCGGCCGCTGATGGCGCAGGCGATGTCGAGGAAATCGCCATAGCGGTTGGTGCGGGCGCCGAGCACCGAATTGCAGAACACGACCGCGTTGGATTCGCCCCAGGCGACGTCGCTGCCCTGCGCTGGGCGGTGGCCGGCCTGATAGGGTGCGCAGGTCCAGCTCGGCTCGCAGCCCATCGCCTCATAGGCGCGCATCATGCGCCGGGCCATGTCGCGCTCATGCGGAGGCAGACGGATTGCGGCGCAGCCGGCAGGCGCAAGCGAGCCGACATTGAGGCTGGCCCGCACGCCGACGCGGGCGCCGCCCGTGACCAGCTTCTCGGCGAAGAGCGTGCCGGAATCGCCATGGTAGAGCGCGCCGTCGATATGGGCGGAGGCGACCGGGATCAGGCGCGGCGCGCCCATCAGGCGGGCGGCCTCGGCGACGATCCGCATCGCCATGGCCGCGCCTTCGCCGGCGTTGCCGCCGGCAATCGCGCGCTCGTCTTGGCTGAGTTCCAGCATCGGTTCTCCCGGATCCGCCGAGCCTCCATGCCGGGCGCCTCTTGTGCAGGCAGGGGCTTTGCGACCATGGATAGAGAACTGGATAACCTTCGAACCGCGCCGGCCGCAATCGTCCGTGCCGCGGGGACCTGATGCGGGAGACGCGCCATGGCGATGACGATGAACGGCGAGGCGACATTGCCGGCCGCCAAGGACGTGGTCTGGGCCAAGCTGAACGATCCCGAGGTGCTCAAGGCCTGCATTCCCGGCTGCGAGCAGCTCACCATGGACGACGACACGCATCTCTCGGCCGTGGTGAAGGTCAAGCTCGGGCCGGTGAAGGCGACCTTCAAGGGCAAGGTCGAGCTCAGCGAGCTCGATCCGCCGAACGGCTATCGCATCTCGGGGGAGGGCGAGGGCGGCATCGCCGGCTTCGCCAAAGGCGGGGCGCGTGTTCACTTGAGCGACGCCGAGGGCGGCCAGACCCTGCTGCGCTACGATGTCGAGGCCCAGGTCGGCGGCAAGCTGATGCAGCTCGGCTCGCGCCTGATCGATTCGGTCTCGAAGAAGCTGGCCGACGAGTTCTTCGCCAATTTCGCCAAGGCGGTGAGCGAGGGCTGAGCGGCGCTCAGGAGGCTTCGCGCAGCGCGTCGAGGGCCTCGCTGACCGTGGCCTCGGCCGCGCCAACCTGCAGCGCCATCTGCGAGGCTACGAGCGTGGCGCGCTCGATCGCGTGCGCCGTCGTTTCCAGGCTCTGGCCGACCGCCTGCGCGCTGGCGATCGCATCATCGGAGCACCCGGCGACGTCGGAGGCATCCCGTGCAATGCCTGCCGTGACCTGGCTTTGATGGGCAACCGAGTCGGAGATCGCTTCCGAGGCGCTCCGAATTTCGCTGATCGTGGCGCTGATCGAGGCGGCGCGATCGCCGCATGCGGCGGCGCTTGCCGAGAATTCGGTGATTTGGCGCGCGATTTCCTGCGTTGCGCTGGCGGTCTGCGTCGCGAGCGACTTCACCTCCGAGGCCACGACCGCGAAGCCGCGGCCAGCCTCTCCGGCGCGGGCAGCCTCGATCGTGGCATTCAGCGCGAGCAGGTTGGTCTGTGCGGCGATGTCGGCGATCAGGCCGAGGACCGAGCCGATGCGGGCCGTCGATTCACGCAGTTGGGCGATCGCATCGTTCATGGCCTCCGCGTCGCCGACGGCGCGCGTGGCGATGGCGACGCTCTGACGCGAACGGTGCTCGATCTCGCCGATGTTGGCCGACATCTCCTCCGTCGCGGCGGCGGTCTGAAGAGCGCGGTCGCGCATCATTTCCGCGGCACGCGTGACATCGAGAACCTGCGTCCTGATGAAGGCCGTGGCGCCCGTCGTCTCGTCGGCAGCGGCGCCGAACTGCTCGACGGCACTGCTGATCCTCGAATCGAGCGTGCCGATCCGCGATTTCAGCATATGCGCGGCGGTGTCGACCGCTTCGCTGCGATGCCTGGCTTCAGCCGCTTCGAGCGTATGGTCCTGCGTGATCGCGGTATTGATGTCCATGACGAGGATATGCTCGATGATCTCCATGTCTCTGGCGAAGCGGCGGCGGAACGGAAACGAGGCCCATCGGGATTTCGTCGCGATGACCCTCAACAAGGCGGCCGCGATCGCGACACGAGAGCGGGTCCCGACCTTGACCAGGCGCTCCAGCAGACATACGCGCTCCATCGATTTGATATAGCGCTCGTCGAAGTCGCCTTCGAAGATCAAGGCGAAGTGCTGTTCCGTGGCTTCGCAGAGGTCATCCGTCAGCGGCTGATGCTGGTCTTTCAAACTGGGATGAATCTGGCGCCCGTATGCGAAGGATTCGGTGACGATGTCCTTGATGACGTGGCCGACAAGCCTGCGATAATCCCGCAGCGCGCCGCGCTCCCGCCCGCTATAGCCCGTCGAGCGCAAGCGCCGTTCGACCTGATCGGAAATGGACGTCAACGATCGGCCTCCGCGCCGACAAGAGCGTTCTGTCGAGCCGACTAACACTGCGGCGCTTCTGTTAAAATTCCGCCAACGGGGGCGTAAGCAGGGCCTCCTCGGCATCAATCAGCCCGGTCGACGCGACGAAACCGGCGAGAAACGGCGTTAAATGGCCAATCTCGACCCGCCGTCTTTGGCTTGACCCCGGAAAAACGCGGGTCCACATTCATTTTTGAGCTGTTCCAAGGAAAGCCTGCCTGATGAGGCCGGCCGTTCCTTAGGCTTCAGCACGGTCCAGTCCCGGGGAGGGGACGGATCGGCGTCAGAGACGGGTCACAGGAGATATGCTCATGGCCACTGTTTCGCTGACGGTGAACGGCAAAGCCGTCACCGCCACTATCGACCCGCGCACCCTTCTGGTGCAGTTCCTGCGAGAGAACCTGCGGCTGACCGGAACCCATGTCGGCTGCGACACCAGCCAGTGCGGCGCCTGCCTCGTGCATCTCGACGGCAAGGCGGTGAAGTCCTGCACCACGCTCGCCGTCTCCGTGGACGGCGCTTCCGTGACGACGATCGAGGGGCTCGCTGCCGGCGACAAGCTGCATCCGATGCAGGAAGCCTTCCGCGAGCATCACGGCCTGCAATGCGGCTTCTGCACGCCGGGCATGATCATGTCCGCCGTCGACATGGTGAACCGCCGTGGCCACGAGCTCGACGAGAAGACGATCCGCGAGGATCTCGACGGCAATATCTGCCGCTGCACCGGCTACCACAACATCGTCAAGGCGATCGCCGCCGGCGCCGAGGCCATGGGCAAGGCAGGTACGCCGTTGCGGCAGGCCGCCGAATAAAGCTGTCCGTGCGCCTCAGGGCGCAGGTTCTCCATCCGTCACGCGTTCCATGCAGTGAGGCGCCCGGCAGAGGCGCCGTGCGAGGAGGGAACACCATGTCCGCCACGGGAATCGGCGCCGCAGTCCGCCGCAAGGAAGATCACCGTTTCATCACCGGCCAGGGCCGCTATACCGACGACGTCAACCGGCCGGGCCAGGCCCATGCCTATTTCCTGCGCTCGCCGCATGCGCATGCGAAGATCAGGTCGATCGACACCAAGGCCGCTTCCGGCATGCCGGGCGTACTCGGCATCTTCACCGGGGACGACCTCGCCACCGACAAGATTGGCGGTTTGATCTGCGGCTGGATGATCCACAACAAGGACGGCTCGCCGATGCGCGCCGGCCCGCATCCGGCCTTGGCGCAGGGCAAGGTCCGCTACGTCGGCGACCATGTCGCGGTCGTCGTGGCCGAGACGCTGGCGCAAGCGCGCGACGCGGCCGAGGCCATCGCGGTCGACTATCAGGAACTGCCGGCGGTGGTCGACACCGGCAAGGCCATCGGCGCCAAGACCGTGGTCCATGACGAGGCGCCCGACAACAGCGTGTTCAACTGGCATCTCGGCGACAAGGACGCGACCGAGAAGGCCTTCAAGGCGGCGAAGCACGTCACCAGGCTCGACCTCGTCAACAACCGCCTCGTGCCGAACGCGATGGAGCCGCGTGCGGCCGTCGGCGACTACGATGCGGGCGAGGGCATCTTCACGCTCTACACCACCAGTCAGAACCCGCATGTGGCGCGGCTCGTGCTCTCGGCCTTCATCGGCATCGCGCCGGAGAACAAGCTGCGCGTGATCGCGCCGGATGTCGGCGGCGGCTTCGGCTCGAAGATCTTCATCTATGCCGAGGAGACGGTTTGCGTCTGGGCGGCCAAGAAGGTCGGGCGACCGGTGAAATGGACGGCGGATCGGACGGAGGCCTTCCTCTCCGACGCGCATGGCCGCGACCATGTCACCCATGCGGAGCTGGCGACCGATGCCGAGGGCAAGATCCTCGCCATGCGCGTGCACACCACCGCCAATCTCGGCGCCTATCTCTCGACTTTCTCCTCCTCGGTGCCGACCTATCTCTACGCGCCGCTCTTGTCGGGCCAGTACGATATCCCGGCGATCTATTGCGAGGTCGATGCGGTCTACACCAACACCGCGCCGGTCGATGCCTATCGCGGCGCCGGGCGCCCCGAGGCGACTTTCGTGGTCGAGCGATTGATCGAGGTCACCGCGCGCCAGCTCGGCAAGGACCCGGCCAAGTTCCGGATGCTGAACTACATCAAGAAGTTCCCGCACCAGACGCCGGTCATCATGATGTACGATGCCGGCAATTACGGCGCCTCGCTGAAGAAGGCGCTGGAGATGATCGACTACAAGGGGCTGGGCAAACGCAAGCGCGACTCGGCGCGGGCCGGCAAGCTGCGCGGCATCGGCTTCTCCTCCTATATCGAGGCCTGCGGCATCGCGCCCTCCGCGGCGGTCGGCTCGCTCGGCGCCGGCGTGGGTTTATGGGAATCGGCCGAGGTGCGGGTCAATCCGGTTGGGACGGTCGAGGTGCTGACCGGCTCGCACAGCCATGGCCAGGGCCATGAGACGACCTTCGCGCAGCTGGTCAGCGACCGGCTCGGCATTCCCATCGACAATGTCTCGATCGTCCATGGCGATACCGACAAGGTGCAGATGGGCATGGGCACCTATGGCTCGCGCTCCGGCGCGGTCGGCATGTCTGCGATCTTCAAGGCCCTCGACAAGGTCATCGCCAAGGGCAAGAAGGTCGCCGCCCATGTGCTGGAGGCCGACGAGGCCGATATCGACTTCGCGGACGGGCATTTCTCGGTGAAGGGCACCGACCGCAAGCTCGATTTCGGTTCCTGCGCCCTGCAGGCCTATGTCGCGCACAAGTTCAACGGGCAGGAGCTGGAGCCGGGGCTGAAGGAGGGAGCGTTCTACGACCCGACCAATTTCACCTTCCCGGCCGGCGTCCATATCTGCGAGGTCGAGATCGATCCCGATACCGGCGTGACCAGGATCGAGCGCTGGGCTGCGGTCGACGATTTCGGCAATGTCATCAACCCGATGATCGTCGAGGGGCAGGTCCATGGCGGCATCGCGCAGGGCGTCGGACAGGCGCTGCTGGAAGGCGCCCGCTACAATGCCGACGGCCAGCTCGTGACGGCGAGCTTCATGGACTACACCATGCCGCGCGCCGACGACCTGCCGTCCTTCGATGTCGGCATGACCGTGACGCCGTGCCCGTCGAACCCGCTGGGCATTAAGGGCTGCGGCGAGGCCGGCGCCATCGCCTCGCCCCCCGCCGTCATCAACGCCATCACCGACGCGCTCGGCCATGAGGACATCGCGATGCCGGCGACGCCGCAGGCGGTGTGGCGCGCGGCGCAGAAGTCGATCAGCCGCCAGGCGGCCGAGTGAGCTGAAAGGACAGGTCCATGTACGCTTTCACCTATCACAAGCCCACCAGTGCCCGGCAGGCGGCGACGCTGCTCGCCAAGAAGGAGGACGCCAAGCTTCTGGCCGGCGGCCATACCTTGCTGCCGACGATGAAGCAGCGTCTCGCCTCGCCGACCGCGCTGGTCGATCTCGGCGCCTGCGCCGACCTGAAAGGCATCAGCCGGAAGGGCCGCAACCTCGTCATCGGTGCGATGACGACCCATGCCGAGGTGGCATCCTCGGCCGAGGTGCAGGAGGCGATCCCCGCGCTCGCCTTCCTCGCGGGCAGCATCGGCGACCCGCATGTGCGCCATCGCGGCACGATCGGCGGCTCGGTCGCCAATAACGACCCGGCGGCGGATTATCCGGCGGCGCTGCTGGCGCTCGGCGCGACCGTCGTTACCAACAAGCGCAAGCTGACAGCCGAGGAGTTCTTCACCGGGCTCTACGAGACCGCGCTGGACGAGGGCGAGATCATCACCAAGGTCTCGTTCCCGCTGGTCTCGAAGGCGGGCTATGCCAAGTTCCGCAACCCGGCCTCGCGCTATGCCATGGTCGGCGTCTTCGTCGCCAAGCGCGGCAGCGATATCCGCGTCACGGTGACGGGCGCGGGCGAGGGCGGCGTCTTCCGCTGGCCGGAAGCGGAGGCTGCGCTGAAGGCACGCTTCGCGCCGAAATCGCTGGACGGGTTGAAGCACACGGCCAAGGGCATCAACGGCGACATCCATGCCGATGCCGACTATCGCGCCCATCTGATCGGGGTGATGACCAGGCAGGCCGTGGCACAGGCGACGGGGAAGTAAGCGAAGCGCTGCCGCCCTGACCGTCATGCTCGCCCTTGTGGCGAGCATCCACGCCTTGAACACCGCACTGCATCGATGAAGACGTGGATGGTCGGGACAAGCCCGACCATGACGTGGAGACGGCAGCACAGCGGACCCGCGTTTCGAAGGCTTGACCCGGCCATCTCTTCCACGCCTAGCTCATCGCTCATCCCCAAGAGATGCCCGGGTCAAGCCCGGGCATGACGTGTGTCTTGATGTCCAGCCCGCTGCCTTCCTCCATCGACGCCACGCTCGCGCTGCTCCAGTCGCAGGGCTATGTCGCCGACCGCGCGCTTGCGACGGTGCTGTTCCTGGCGCTGCGGATGAAGCGGCCGTTGCTGCTGGAAGGCGAGGCCGGCACCGGCAAGACCGAGATCGCCAAGGTTCTGGCGGCGGGCCTCGGCCGGCGGCTGATCCGGCTGCAATGCTATGAGGGGCTCGATCTCGCCTCCGCCGTCTACGAATGGAACTATGCCGGGCAGATGATGGCGATCCGATTGGCGGAGGCTGGTGGCGCGGCCGGTGATCGCGAGCGGCTCGAAGGTGACATCTTCTCCGAGAAATATCTGGTGAAGCGGCCGCTGCTGCAGGCGCTGGAGCCGCAGGAGGGTGGGGCGCCGATCCTGCTGATCGACGAGCTCGACCGCACCGACGAGGCCTTCGAGGCTTTCCTGCTCGAGGTGCTGGCCGATGCGCAGGTGACGATTCCCGAACTCGGCACGATCCGGGCGGCCGAGCCGCCGATCGTGATCCTGACCTCGAACCGCACCCGCGAGATCCATGACGCGCTGAAGCGCCGCTGCCTCTATCACTGGGTCGGCTATCCCGATGCGGTGCGTGAGCTGGCGATCCTGAAGGCCAAGGTGCCGGATGCCCCGGCCAAGCTCTCGAAGCAGCTCGTCGCTTTCGTGCAGGCGATCCGCAAGGAGGAGCTGTTCAAGGCGCCCGGCGTCGCCGAGACGCTGGACTGGGCGACGGCCCTGGTCGAGCTCGACGCGGTGACGCTCGATCCGGCCATCGTTTCGGATACGCTGGGGGCGCTCTTGAAGTATCAGGACGATATCCAGGCGATGCAGGGTTCCCAGGTGAAGGAGCTTCTGGATCGGGCCAAGGCGGAGGCGGGGCGCTAAGGCCTACCGCACGCGAAGCGAGAGGGTGCTGCCATGAACGCCGATATCAAGGCCGTCGAGGCGACGGTTCGGACCTATCTCGACGGGCTCTATGAAGGCGATGCCGAGAAGCTCGCCCATGTCTTCCATCCGACCAGCGCGCTGACCACGGCGCGCGACGATGGCGCGATCCAGATCGTGACGCGCGACGCCTGGCTCGACGCCGTGCGCAACCGGCCGGCGCCGCAGGCAGCGGGGATGCAGCGCGACGACCATATCCTGACCATCGATCTCGTCGGGCCGACGCTGGCGCTGGTCAAGGTGAAGTGCCAGATGCCGCCGCGCTATTTCACCGACCTGCTCTCGCTCCTGAAGATCGAGAGCCGCTGGCAGATCGTCCAGAAGGTGTTCATGACGGAGACGCGGGGCGCGTGAGCGGCAAGCTTGCCGAGAACGTCGCCTATTTCGCCCGTGCCCTGCGCGCGGCGGGGCTTCCGGTCGGGCCGGGCGCCGTGGTCGAAGCGATCGCGGCTCTGGAAGGCGGCGCGCTCGGCGGGAGAGACGACGTCTACTGGGCGCTGCATGCGATCTTCGTGAAGAAGCACGAGGATTCACCCGTCTACGATCAGGCCTTCCGGCTGTTCTGGCGCCGACGCAACCTGATCGAGAAGATCATGGCGCAGATGTCGCCGGTTTCGCCCCGCGCCGACAGCCAGCCGGAGAAGGCCGAGGCCGGGGCGCTCCGCGTCGCGGAAGCCTTCGCGCCGCCGCCGCGCGAGGACGAGCCGCCGAAGGAGCTGACCGAGCTGACGGCGCGGCTCACCGTCTCCGATCGCGAGATGTTGAAATCGCGCGACTTCGCCCAGATGAGCGCGGCCGAGATCGCGCGGGCCAAGCAGTTGATCGCCGAGCTGAGATTGCCCGACGACAGCATCGTGACGCGCCGCTTCCGGCCGGCGCATCGCGGCACGCGCATCGATCCGCGCCGGACCTTCCGGCAGTCGCTGCGGGGTGGCGGGGCTTCGATCGATCTCGCCTTCCGCGAGCGGCGCGAGGTGCATCCGCCTGTGGTGGCGCTGGTCGATATCTCCGGCTCGATGGCCGAGTATTCGCGCATCTTCCTGCATTTCCTGCACGCGCTGACCGAGAAGCGCCGGCGCGTGCATTCCTTCGTCTTCGGCACGCGCCTGACCAATGTCACGCGGATGCTACGGGCACGCGATCCCGACGATGCGCTGGCGCTCGCCGGCAAGGCCGCGCCGGACTGGGAAGGCGGCACGCGCATTGCGACGGCCCTGCATGATTTCAACCGCATCTGGTCGCGCCGGGTGCTGGCGGGCGAGGCGATCGTGCTGCTCTTCACCGATGGGCTCGAACGGCATCTCGATGACAGCCTCGGTTTCGAGATGGACCGGCTGCACCGCTCCTGCCGGCAGCTCGTCTGGCTGAATCCCTTGCTGCGCTACGACGCCTTCGCGGCTCGGGCGAGCGGCATCCGGGCGATGCTGCCCCATGTCGACTCGTTCCGGCCGATCCACAATCTCGCGGCGATGGCCGATCTTTGCGCCGCGCTTTCGCTGGATGCAGGGCGGGAGAGCGATCCGCGCCTGTGGTTGAAGAAAGCTGGTTGAGGCATGATCTCAAGGGCCAGATTCAGGCGTAAGGTGACATCATGATCAGCACCGAAACCGACATCCTGCGCGCTGCCGAGGATTGGGCGCGCGGCGGCCGTGCCGTCGCCATCGCGACCGTGGTCGAGACCTGGGGTTCGGCGCCGCGCCCCGTCGGCTCGCATCTCGTGATCGACGGGGAGGGGAATTTCCTCGGCTCGGTCTCGGGCGGCTGCGTCGAGGGCGCTGTGGTGGCCGAGGCCGCCGATGTGATCGCCGACGGCAAGGCGCGGATGCTGGAATTCGGCGTTGCCGACGAGACGGCCTGGCAGGTCGGGCTCTCCTGCGGCGGACGCATCAAGGTCTATGTCGAGAAGGTGAACTGAGATGGCCTCCTGGGAAACCCTCGTCGCCTTCGCGACGGTGACGATCCTCGTCGCCTATTTTCCGGGGCCGGCGCTGCTCTACACCGCCGCCCAGACGATCAGCCATGGCCGCAAGGCCGGCCTGATGGCGATGCTCGGCATCCATCTCGGCTGCTACCTGCATGTCTTCGCAGCCGCCTTCGGGCTGTCGGCCGTGTTCAAGCATGTGCCGGAACTCTACATGGCCGTGAAGATCGCGGGCGCGCTCTACCTGATCTGGATCGGCATCGGCATGATCCGCTCGCGCATGGGCTCGCCCGACCAGCCGGTCGCACCGCCCAAGACGGTGAAGCGCGCGTTGCTCGATTCCTTCATCGTCGAGATACTGAACCCCAAGGTCGCGCTGTTCTTCATCGCGCTCCTGCCGCAGTTCGTCGACCCGGCGGCCTCGCTGCCGGTCTGGGTGCAGTTCCTGATCCTCGGCACGATCGTGAATTTCGCCTTCTCCTCGGCCGACCTCGTCACCGTCTTCGGGGCCTCGCTCGTCGTGGGTGCGATGAAGAAGACCAAGGCGAGCTTCGCCTTCGGGCGCTGGATCGGCGGCTCGCTGATGATCGCGCTCGGCCTGAAGCTCGCGACGGACAGGGGCTGACCGGTGGAGCTTTCGACCCTCGCCGCGCTCAATGCCGAGCGGCAGGCGCGCCGCGCGGCCGTGCTGGTCAGCGATCTCGCCACGGGCGAACAGAGGCTGGTGAAGCAGGCCGCGATCGCCGGCGATCCGCTGGCGGAACAGCTGGAGCGGCAATTGCGCTCCGGCAAGAGTGGCATGGTCGAGGCGGAGGGGACATCCTATTTCCTGACCGTGCAGGCGCCGCATCCGCGCGTGGTCGTGACCGGTGCGGTCCATATCTCGCAGGCGATGGCGCCGATCGCGAAAGCGCTCGACCTCGATCTCGTGGTGATCGATCCGCGCACCGCCTTCGCGACGCCAGAGCGCTTTCCCGAGGTGACGCTGCTCGCCGAATGGCCGGAGGAGGCGCTTCCGCGGATCGGGCTCGATGCCTATACCGCTTTCGTCGCACTGACCCATGATCCGAAGATCGACGACCCCGGCCTTGTCGCCGCCTTGCGCTCGGACTGCTTCTATGTCGGCGCGCTCGGCAGCCGGAAGACGCATGGCAGGCGGCTCGAACGGCTGACCGAGGCGGGCTTCGATGCCGCCGCGACGGACCGTATCCATGCGCCGATCGGCCTCGATATCGGTGCGGTCTCGCCGGCCGAGATCGCGCTCGCGATCCTGGCCGAGATCGTCCAGACGCTGCGCGGCCCGCGCCGCAAGCCGGCCTGAGGGTATAGAATGCAATTCGGACCGGTCGCCATTGCCGACGCCGTCGGTTGCATCGCGGCGCATACCATCCGCGCCGATGGAACCATCGTGAAGAAGGGCGCGACCGTGACGGCCGATCTGGCCGCGAAGCTTGCGGCAGCCGGTATTACCGAGATCGTCGCGGTCCGGCTGGAGCCGGGTGATATCGACGAGAACGCCGCGGCGGCGCGACTGGCCGAGCGGATGGTCGGCGCGGCGATCGTGGCTGAGCCGCCCTTCACCGGGCGGGTCAATCTGTTCGCCACGCAGGCGGGCGTGCTGCGCATCGACGTCGCGGCGATCGACGCCTTCAACGCGATCGACGAGGCGATTACCGTCGCGACCCTGCCGGCGCTGAAGGCCGTCGTCGCGGGCGAACTCGTCGCGACGGTGAAGATCATTCCTTATGCCGTGCCGCAGGCTCTGGTGGAGCAGGCGCTCGATGCGCTCGGCAACACGCCGCCGGTTTCGGTTGCGGCCTATCGCCCGTCGAACGTGGCGGTGATCTCGACGCTGCTGCCGGGGCTGAAGCCGAGCGTGGTCGACAAGACCCTGCGCATCATGCGCGACCGGCTGGAGCCGGCGGAGGCGGTGCTGGCCGCCGACAGGCGTGTGCCGCACGAAGCGGAGCTGCTGGCCAAGGCCATCGCCGAGCAGGCGGCGGGGAAGGCCGATATCATCGTCGTCTTCGGTGCGTCGGCCATCACCGATCGGCGGGACGTGATTCCGCAGGCATTGGTGGAAGCCGGCGGCGAGGTCGAGCATCTCGGCATGCCGGTCGATCCCGGCAATCTCCTGATGCTCGGCCGCATCGCCGGCAAGCCGGTGATCGGCGCGCCGGGCTGCGCCCGCTCGCCCAAGGAAAATAGTTTCGACTGGGTGCTGCAGCGCTATCTTGCCGGCGTTCCGGTCGGACGCAGCGATGTCCAGAAGATGGGTGTCGGCGGGTTGCTGATGGAGATCGTCTCGCGGCCGCAGCCGCGCGCTCCGGGCTCCGCCGAAAGCGGGCCGCTCGCAGGGATCGTGCTCGCGGCAGGGCAGTCGACGCGGATGGGCGCGGAGAACAAGCTGCTGCAACCGTTGCGTGGCAAGCCGATCCTGCGTCACGCCGTCGAAGCGCAGATCGAGGCGGGCCTGAGCCCCGTCATCGTGGTGACCGGCCACCAGCGCGCGGAGGTCGAGGCCGCGCTGGCGGAGCTGCCGGTCCAGCTCGTCCACAATCCCGACTACGCGTCCGGCCTCGCCGGCTCGCTCAAGGCCGGCGTCGCGGCGCTGCCGTCCGCGGTGCCGGCAGCGGTGATCTCGCTCGGCGACATGCCGAATGTGACGCCGTCGGTGATCGAGCGCCTGGCGGAAGCCTATCGCGGGCAGCCTGAGGCGCTCGCGGCCGTGCCGACCCTGTTCGGCCAGCGCGGCAATCCTGTGCTGCTCGCGCGGGCGATCTTCCCCGCCGTGTCTCTGCTGAGCGGCGATCGCGGGGCGCGGCGGTTGCTCGACGATGCCGGGGAGCGTGTCATCGAAGTGGCGTTCGAGGACCCGGCGATCGCGATCGATGTCGATACGCCGGAGGCTCTGCGAGCGTTGCGAGGCTGACAATGTGGTGCTGTGCGAACTCGAAGCCTGCATTGTGGGCTGTTGACGTTCAATCTGGGTGGTTTTGAACCACGCCCTTGTCATTCCGGGGCGCGCCATAGGCGTGAACCCGGAACCCACGACTGGGTGAGACATCAAGTGTTCAGTTGCAGTCCGCTCGCCCCGTCGTGGGTTCCGGGTTCTTCGCTTTGCGAAGCCCCGGAATTGTCTGTTTGAGTTTTGGTATTGTTGTGTGGTTCCGCGGAAGCGGTATGCCTGGTCCGGCTGGCCGGCCGGACCAGGCGCGGCCCGCCGACCGTC